>CACJXH010000009.1:0-29842 GCA_902597375.1 uncultured Candidatus Actinomarina sp.
TTGGAGGATAACTGTAATAGCGACGTTACTTCCACTGTTATCAACGTTGATTTTAGATTTTCCTAATGTTGATTGTTGTCCAGTTCCATTGTTTTTGCATCCATTTAATGCATGTGTTGCTGTAACTGCTTTTACTTCACAATCAATAGTGATATCACTTATAGCGGTAACAGAAGCCTCTGATTGACTTAATGAGTTAGCCGTGTTTGCAACTGAATATTTTATTACAACCGTTGTTGTGTGTGCTTGTGCAGGGATTGTGAGTGTAGTTGAATCTGAAGCTCCAGCTCCAACAGTTGTTGTACTTAGAGTGGTAAAACTAACTGAATCATCTGTAGAATATCTCACTGTAAAATCACCTGATACATTTGATGCAGTATTGTTAAGCGTAACTGATATAGAGGCACTACCACTAGAGCAGGTGTTTGCAGAGGCAGTAGCTGAGCCTGAAAGTACTGGACAATCAATTGTAATATCGCCAATATCTGTCTCCCATGAACCAGTAAACGTGGTTGTTGATGAAGTTTCGTATCTGATTTTTACAGTATCTCCGTGAGCAAATGCAGATGATGCTAAATTAACATCACTTGAATTATCGCTTGTTACCGTAGCATATGTACCAGTGCCTGCTCCATCACTCCATGTAACACCCCCATTGGTTGAGTATTGAACTTTAAAGTAATTAGAGGCGCCCTGACCTGTGTTATCAAGTGTAATAGTAATATTTGCTGAACCACTTGAACAAGCTCCAACAGCAGCAGAGACAGAAGGTGTGGTACAAGAGACTGTAGCACTTGGTCCAACTTCTGTATAAGAATCTGTAAAAGATCCACTTATCGAAGAGGCCTCATATCTCCATGTAATATTCGATCCATTGGGAACTGCAACTGTGGCCGTAGCATCAGAACCACTTACAATTACAGCTTTGTTTCCATAGCCGGTCAAATCCTGATAAGATCCTGAATCAATTTTGTATTGAACTTTAAAATACGCAATGGTCTCGGATCCTGCATTATTACTTAGTGTAAGAACTGAGTTTTTAGATGCACCACTACAAGAACTATCTAAAGCTTGTGTGACTGTAGTTGAAATTGAGCAAGAAACCGCTGCAGATATACCAGCTGGATCCGTTGTATATGATCCAGTTTGTCCACCACTAGAAGTAGCAACTTCATATCTCCAGGTAATTTTTGAACCTACCGGAACATTATAGGTTGCGGTACCAGATGAATTTACACCAACCGTAATTTCATCTTGGGCACCATTTGAATCACTATCATAGTCAACCCAACCACCATCATTTCCATCATTGTCTGTAATTTTGTACTGAACCTTAATATATGCTGAAGTAGTTGCTGAAGAACTATTAGTCATAGTAAATGTTGATAGACCTGTCCCATTACTACAACTTGCGAGTGTATTTGAGACAGAAACATCGGTAAAAGGACAGCTCACTGCACTTTGGGCAGTTAAGGTTGCTGTCGGTGTTCCTGTATAAGTATCATCTGTTGTAGAGACCTCGTATCTCCATTGAATTGTTTCACCATGAGCAACAGTCTTTGTTAAATTTACCGCACTTGCCCCTGATGCTAAATCAATATTGTCTCCATCGGAGTGAGAGGTATGAGTTGTCCAAGAGCCACTATTAATTTTATATTGTACGCGTACATAAGCTGTTGTATTTGCACCACTTCCATTTTGAATAGTAAAAGTTGATACTTTAGATCCATTGGTACAAGATCCCATTGAGTCAGAGGCAGTTATGTCAGTTACTGGACAATCAACTGCAGAACTTGCACTTATTGCAGTACCAGTTCCTGAGAAGGAGCTACTTACTTGAGAACCGTTGACCCTCCATGTAATTTTTGAACCATGTTCAACTAAGACAGTCAAATCTGTATTTGTTACTCCTGCAGTAATTGACACATTGGATCCACTTGGGTGTACAGTCCATGCACTGTCATTATTACTACTATCGGTAATTTTGTACTCTACGGATGCATATGCTGTATAACTTTCATTGTTTAAAATACTTAATGTATTCGTCTTAGATCCACTTGAACATGAACCTGTAAAAGATTCCGTTACCGTAAGGCTTGGATCATCGCAATCAACTGCTGAACTTGAAACTGTCGATGCTGTAAGACCGGTGAAATCACCGCTCGTATCTGATCCAGTAACTCTCCAAGTTATTGCACTACCATTTGATACTGCTTGAGTGAATGTGGAGTTATCAGTTGTTGATGCCGCTAGAGAGAAATTAGCATTTACAGTTGTATAAGATCCACCATCGATACTGTACTCAACTTTGAAATAACGTGTTGCACTATCACTGTTTGTAATAGAAAGTGTTGATGTTTTAGTTCCGTTATCGCCAGAACATGCACCCAAAGATTGAGATATACTCATTGTAGGAGGCTGTGGACAATCAACTGTAGAACTCGTAACTGTTGATGCAGTAAGACCGGTGAAATCAGCGCTCGTATCTGATCCAGTAACTCTCCAAGTTATCGTACTTCCTTGTGGCACCGATTGTGTAAATGTGGAGTTATCTGTTGTTGATGCTGCCAAAGAGAAATTAGCGTTAACTGTTGTATAAGAGCCACTATCAATTTTGTACTCAACTTTAAAATACCGTGTTGCACTATCACTGTTTGCAATAGTAAGTGTTGATGTGTTGCTACCTGCAGAACATGTACCAAGGGCTTGAGATATGCTCATTGAAGGAGGCTGTGGACAACTAACTGTAGAACTTGTAACTGTCGATGCTGTAAGACCCGTAAAGTCACCGCTTGTGTCTGATCCAGTAACTCTCCAAGTTATCGTACTGCCATCAGAAACCGATTGTGTAAATGTAGAGTTATCTGTTGTTGATGCTGCTAAAGAGAAATTAGCGTTTACTGTTGTATAAGAGCCGCTATCAATTTTGTACTCAACTTTAAAATACCGTGTTGACCCGTCACCGTTAACGATTGAAAGTGTTGATGTTTTGCTACCTCCAGAACATGCACCCAAAGATTGAGATATACTCATTGTAGGAGGCTGTGGACATGATACAGTTGTGCTATTCATATCACTAGCTGTGACATAACTTAAACCTGACCAGTCTCCTGAGGTATCAGAGCTTTTATATCTCCACTGAATAGATGATCCATTTGGTACACTTGCTGTCAACGAAGTATTCGTTTGACCATTTGTAATGGTTAAGTTATCAGCTTCTTGTGCATCCGTATGTACAGTCCAAGTAGACCCGCTATTAGTTGAGTACTCAACAGTCACATATGCTGTAGATCCTGAACTGTTTTGTAGAGAAAGTGTTGAGGTTTTCGAGCCAGCTGAACAAGCACTAAGTGACTGAGAATCTATAAGTGTTACTGCATTTGGACCACTGCTACAAGAAGAAGCATCAATCGTTATTGTAGAAAGTGCTGTTGTACTTGTAGTCGGTTCACGCAAATCATATGTAGTATTTTCTGCGTACCAACTTATTACTACTGCAGCACCATCAGCTTGGCCTGACACTTTAAGGGACGTATTATTCGACGACGACGAAACAGAGGTTCCTGACGTCAGTGACTGTGCACCACCACCATTTACTGTATATGTAACAACAAAGTTTGTTGCAACATTTGAACTCGAATTATTTAATGTAACATTTATTTCACGATTTGATTCATCGCAACTTCCCTGAGTAGCTGTGACAGTTGGGGCAAAATCAACATTAGGTGCACCTTCATGGCATGCAGCACCATCATTTTTATTTGCTCCAGATTGAACTGTGCCCAAACTTGAACTCCAGCTCCAACTACTTCCGTTATATTCAGCTCTTCGAACATCTCCAGTTCCATTATGTACAAAATAAGCATGATCTCCACCAAATCCAAATGCAGCACCAACATCTGAATTGCTCCATGAATATGGTGAAGATGGTGAGCTTAATGAGTGGTCAGTTATTTCTATTGTGAAAGAACTCCCAGATACAATTAAATATCCAAGCATTACTTGATCATTTACATTGTCATAAGCAACAAAATCTGCCTCATGGTTTACACCACCACTAGAAAATGTTGGAAAGTTTGAACCATCTCTCAACCAGGTAAAGTCTTTTGCTTTAGCTAAATTACCTGCAACAGAGTTTGTGTTTACTGTAAGAGAGGAAGTTACATCTGTATAATTTGAAGAGTTAGTGTAATCTGTACCATCTATACGAATTAAGAGTGGTGATGAGCCCTTTAAGAACCCATTACCTGAAAGTAAATAACCAGTTCCATTGTATTCAAAATAGGATGCAGCATTATTATCACCAGAACTAAAACTGGCTAATAAAGATGGGTTGTTATCAGCAATATTATCGTTGTCAGCATCAGTTGCATCCATATAGTAAAGTGTCCTATTTTTACTGTTATCTTTCCGAATCATCCAGAGATTTCCAAGATTATCCATCATCGAGTTGTTCCACTCATTTGAATTTGATCCTGGAAGGTTTTGATACTCGAATGTTGCTCCTGATGGAGTGGCAGGACTAGAACTCACAAGATTTCCTGAGTTACTGTCCCACCCATATACTTCAACTTTGTCACTTGAAGAGTTGTATTTTGTTTGATAACCTAATGGATTTCCATCTGAGTTAAAACAGGAGAGCTGTGAAGATGCAAAAGCAGGTTCAGGATCAACTGTCTCAATTGTCACATATGCAAGAGAGACAATCATTAAAAATGACATAACTAAATTGAAAGTTTTCCTATTAAAGACGAACGAAAACAGCTTTTTAAACAAAAGCACAACAAAGTTGAAGGCGTTTAATATTTTTATATTCCCCACTTCTACAACAAATTCTTATTTTAACTTAGAAAAGTTTCTAATCAAACAAATTTTTCTACGAAAACTTTGCTTTAATAGATTCAATGATTTGATCTTTTTGAGGCTCTAAAGTCTCAAAATCCTCATCCTGATCAATATCAGAACCAGAAAAATCTTCAATAAGTGGAGATATCACATTGCTGAACTTTTCAGGTGATGCAGTAGCTACAGCGACTGTTGGAACACTTGAATTTATATCTATAGCCATTCTTAAAGAGGTGACGGTATGGGGATCAAAAACAATACTGAAAAGATCATTGAATGTTTTTATTTCCTCTTTTATCTTTTCATCGTCAAAGGTCTGTGAGCTAAATATATGTTGTAATTTATCTTTGCTTATTTCACTTAACGTTCCTTTTTTATTTTCATTAAGATCTTGATAGAAAGATGACGCATCAGATTCAAAGTCATAAATTAATCTCTCTAAACTAGATGGGATCTGAATATCCATACTTGGGGCAACACTCGGTTTTGTTGTCTGTGGTTCTAGGATTCCAGAATCAATAAAACGCTTCAAGACATCATTAACATTTGTTGTACACATGATCTGATTTATTTTCAGTCCATGTGATCTACCAAACCATGCCGAGTAAGCATTACCAAAATTTCCAGACGGTATTGCAACATTGATTGGAGATGTGAACTGTTTGGTCAACCAAACATAATAAGAGACCTGTCCCATAACTCGAAGCCAGTTGATTGAGTTCAAAGAGATAATCCTTCTCTCAAATGGATTATCAGATAATATCTCTTTTGCAATTCTCTGACAGTCATCATATGACCCTTCAACCGCAATATTGAAAACATTATCTTTGATAACACTTGTCATTTGCTTTCTTTGATATTCACTAATTTTGTTTGCAGGATGGAGAACAACAATATCAATATTGTCTGAATCTTTTACAGCCTGGATGGCAGCACTACCAGTATCACCACTGGTTGCTACAAGAACGAGTCCTCTCTCTCCTAATTCACTCAGTCTTTTATCAGCAATTGCTCCTAAAGGTTGTAGAGCATAATCTTTAAATGATTTTGTAGGTCCATGAAAAAGCTCCATGACGACAGTTGTATCATTTAAATCTTTAAGTACTGGTTCTGGAGGGTTTTCAAATCCAGAATATAGTGATAAGTCATCAACATATTTAGCTGAGTTTTTATCTAGCGCAATAAAGATTGTTTTTACAAAATCCTCATAACTTAAGTCCTCTTCAGTTAAATGACTCAGGTTATCAATTGTTAATGAATCAGGTAAATAAAGGCCTTTATCAGGTGCTAAACCTGAGAGAATGACATCTTCGAAAGAGATAGTCTCTTTATGTCCCCTGGTTGATTGATACTTTACCACTTAAACGTAAACGCGAAGTGTTGAGGTCACTGTTGTGACGGAATCTAGTGCTGATATTTGATCAATAGAATTCTTGATATCTTTCTCTGGTGCCTCATGGGTAACCAATACAAGCTCTGCTGTATCTCCCCTGCCTTCCTGGATAACACTCTCAATACTTACATTATTTTCTCCAAAAGTTCCTGAAATTTTAGCTAATACACCAGGTTCATCATTCACGGATAGCCTTATGAACATACTGGATTCAACGTCCTCAAAGCTTTTCATTTCACCTTCAAATTCTCTTAGTGGATACCAGTTTGTTTGATCTGAACTTAATTGATGACAAGCACTCAAGACATCACCAATAATTGCACTAGCAGTTGGTTCAGCTCCTGCACCTGGTCCCGAAAATACAAGTTGATTAATATTTTCCCCTTCAACAACAACAGCATTTAATGCTCCTCTTATTGCAGCGAGGGGATGCTTGTTGTCAATTAGTACAGGGTGAACTCTTGCATTAAAACCATTTTTGTTTTCAATTTGTGCGACTAACTTAATTGTTTTTCCAAGCCTCGCTGCCCATTCAAAATCTTCTTTAGTAATTCCAGAAATTCCATCTGTGAATAATTCGTCTGAACTTGGTGATACTCCAAAACAAAGGAGAGATAGAATTACTGCCTTGTATTTTGCATCTATTCCTTCAACATCATTTGTTGGGTCGGGTTCTGCATAACCAAGTTCTTGTGCTGTTGATAATGCCTCTTCATAGGAACTTCCTTCTTCCATTGAAGTAAGCATGTAGTTACTTGTACCGTTTATGATTCCTAATACTTTAGACAACTGTTCACCTCTCAGACTTTCTATAAGTGGTTTTAAAACTGGGATACCAGCAGCCACAGCAGCTTCAAAATAAAGACATGCATTATTGTCTTTTGCAGTTTGAATTAAATCACTTCCAGCATCTGCAATGATATCTTTGTTTGCAGTGATAACAGCCTTTCCTTTTTTTAGTAATGCATCAATATATTCTTTTCCAGGATCTATTCCCCCCAGAACTTCAATGACTAAATCAATCGAATCATCATTTAAAATTTCATCAAAATTATCAGTTAATAAATCTTTTGAAATATCTCGAGCCTTCTTTGTATCTCGTACCAAGATTTTTTTAACATCTAATCCAACTATCCCTTTATCTAAATCCATAAGACGTGCGACAACAGCTGAACCGATATTGCCAGCACCTAAAACAGCTACATTAAATGAATTATTTTCCATATTTAGTAAGGATAAATGTTATTTAATTTGAAACAACAGGAAATTTTTTACTCATCCTCATCAGCACGACCGTCATTATTATTATCTGTGCTTGAGTTGGGATCTAATGGCAATGCGTCATCAACATCAAGCACACCATCATTATCATCATCTGTATCAGATGAGTTATCTGTTCCATCACCATCTGAGTCCATAGCAGTTAATTTCCACCTTCTATGTTGCTCATCTTCGAACATTACTATTCCTGTATCTGGTGCTACCCAGAAAATTAATTTATTATGATCAACTAAAGGATTTGTGTAATCGCTGCCAGTAATTCCATACTCAAACTTTGAATGTGATGTAATTACTTTATACGCATCAAAAGCTCCATATGGAGTAACTACTAATTCTTTTGATGCAACATTTGTAAAATTCCAATTATCGTAATTATTAAGATTGAAAAATGTATTTTCTACTGTTGATGTACAATCTGTCTCTATATACTCTCCAACTTTCATATATTTATTAATCTGTAAACATGGAGTTATATAATTTATATGGTCTCCTTGATAGTTCGTAGCAAATTCATAGATAGGCTTAGCTCTTCTTAAGTACAAATTTCCTTCGTTAAGATAGAATTGATAACCGACTCTGGCACCATTTCCAGTTTTACTTTCCCAAAGAAAAGGGCTGCCATAAACAATATCACAATTTTGTACACTACACCATGTAACATTTTTATAAGTAACTGAATTTTCCGTTACATCACTTCCAACAGTTGTATACATAGTTAAGGTATCAGGAGTTGTTAAATCTGGTACATTTTCAGAATAACTGTATGAAGCACTTGCTCCATTAAATTGTGGAAGCAGTGATAGGGTGCTCACATAGTCCGTACCAATGTTCACTCCATAATTTGTTTGAGGAATTAATCTTTCGTAAAAAATCACATTTTCATCAATGAATCTTGCAGAATCGGCTTGGCTTGACCCTGCAGGAATCGAGCCCCAAGTTCCATCAATAAATTTACTGGTATCTGAAAATGATGGATCATATAATCCAGCATTTTCTGCTGCATCTCGTTCAGCTTGTGTTGGGCACAACCTGTCGGGATTAGAATAAAAGAAACATCCAAGACCGTCATATGACATTGTTGTTCCTATATTATTTGTTGCATCATAGTACCCGTAATAATATTCTCCCGAAACATAAGAAGCTGGACTACTAGCCTGATTTACTGCATGAAGTAGTCCAAGAGAGTGGCCGAGCTCATGAGCGTAACAACCATTTGAATTAATTACACCTCGTGATCTCATATGGTTTGTTACTGATGGCCCAACAAATGATGAGCACGAGCCGTCCCAAGATTCAACCAAGTGTGGAGTATATATTCCATATCTAATCCTATCTTTATTGATTTGTTCTGATGCAGCAAAGACATTTAGAGAACTATAGGCTCCAGTTGTAATATTATTACTTTCAGTTGAAGTTAGTGAAGTCCATTCAGATGGAGGTAAGATATTAACTCTAAGATTTGCATCACTGCTGCTTAATTTATGGTTTTGCCATAATTCTGTATTATCCATTTCCGCAGCTAATAATGTTGGTGTTCTGATACCACAAACGAGAGAATTATCGACAATAATATTGTCTGTACAACTTGGCAACGTTACATCGTCATACCAAGATCTAATATTTATAGTTGGATATTCGGTAATATCGGCGATATTTACATTCAAAGATTTAGAAGTTGAACCTACACTATCAGAAACGCTTACAGTTGCTGCATAACTTGTTTTTTGTTCATAATCTGCATTTGAATTTAGAGTAATTACACCGCTTCCATTAATGCTCATTAAATGTGCATCGGTACCTGAGAGAGAATATGACAATCCCCCTCTACCAGTAGCATCTACTGTGACAATAGATTTTTGATTCTCATCAATAGAGATTGTTGAACTTAAATTCAAGATAACAAGGCTTGTTGATACGCTTTCTGAGCTTGTTGATTCGTTGTCAGAGCTTGGCGGTGGAGGTTTTGGATTGGCATAATATATGTAACCGGAAGCTAGTGCATCTCTTTCATTTCTACAAGACATAACAGTATTACCCTCTCCAGATGATGTATATAGGGTGTATGGTTTAAATGTTTCATCATCACAAACTGGCGGTGGGATAGTAGTTGTTGTGACAGGTGGAGGTTCACTAGAAACTTCATATTTTGCATTTACAAAAAAAGTGCATTCTTTGTATGCAAGATACCCTGAACATTCAATTAGCTCCGCTTCGACAGTTTTTGTACAATTATTAAAAGAAGTCATAGCTTTGTGCGTTGACGGACCAATTATTCCATCAACTCTTATTCCAACAAATCTCTGAAAATTTTTAATCGCAAACTGAAGACTTGTAGTCATATATGCTTCAATTTTTCCTGTAAAAAAACCCTCTTGATTTAGAAAATCATATAAGTTACTAACTTCAAGAAAATCTACACTACTGTAATTATTTTGAACACAGTTCTGAATATTGTCGTTAGAAACTGGTTCGCTGACTTTGATTGGGGAAGGAGACATTAGTGTTGGTAAAATAATCAAAAATGTAAAAATAAAAAAAGTATATATTCTCCAACCCATAGAGGAAAATTGTAGAATATTTACAATTTACATTCAAATAGATTTATAAATGATGAATTTTAAAATTTAAAATATATTTCTTCTAATTTTTTGTTTAAGTATTTTTCTCTGAATTATATAGTTCACAATATGCAATCATCTCTCCGACCCATCTTCGATAATCTATTGCTAAGACCTCAAGATCAATGTAATTAGTCCATTTTCCGCCAAAGTAATACACAAAGATATCAGCTAAATTTTCTTCACCGCCAAATTTTCTATGAGCTAAATTTCTGTAACTTTCACCACCTGGTGCTTTACAGGTTCTTAATCTTAAATAGGAGTATGCATGAGCAGCCTCGTGTATAAGTATGTCATTTAATTGTCCAGACTGTAGCCCTCTGTCTGAAATCCATATAGAAAGAGACCAATCATTTCCATAATTTCCATCTTCGTCATAACCAAGTGGATCAAATACACCATAAACACATCTCTTGAATAAAACTTTACCGTAAGGATGACAACCATTCACGACTAATATTTCTTCTTTTAGGATTGTCCTGAAAGGATCAGGTAACTCATTTATGGCTAATCGAATTTCTAGATTCTCGATGGCATCACCTTCATATCCAGGAAGTCGTTCTATGAAATCTCCATATCCTTGATTTGAACTCGGTATATCTTCTCTTTCCGAAGGATGATCCAAGGATATAAAGATTTTTTTTGGAATTGTTGTTGTAGTGGTTGTGGTTGTGGTTGTAGTAATCGTTGTTAATGATGAAGTTGTAGTTGTTGAAGTAGTTGTAGAAGGAGTAGTACTTGTTATCGTTGTTTCGATTATCAACTCCTCTACAGAATTTTCTGTACCTATTGAACATGCGGTAAAAAAAAGTATGAAGATTAAAGATTTCTTTATCATTTTAAAAATTAAAAATTATTGATTATTTTTATATCATCCAATAAATTTCCAGCGCCTGGAAATTCTGACGTACTTACGTGTGTAATCCTAACTCTCAAAGTTGCAACGCCATCAGGTACAGTATATGTTCCCGAATATTGTGTCCAAGATGTGGTTGTGGTATATTCGCCAATGTCAACTTCTGAACCAGGTGCCCCAAGAGAAAGTTTTACTGTATCAGGTCCTGGTCTTCCTCTATGCCAAAAACTCCAACTAATATCATCTCCTGGTGAAACACTAACGTCTTGATATATTGAACCTTCAGCTGTTGAATTTAATTCAAGATGATGACTGCCTTCAACTGACTCAACGCCCCTATGTCCTGATTCCCATACTTCAAACCTTAAATTACTGCCATCTAATCTTTCAATTGTCCATCCTGGAACTTGTTGATTTGTTAACTTTTTATAACTGTTATCACCGATCGGATCTCCTTCATAATTCTCAAAAGATCCATTCACAAGAATATCTACTGGTGGAAGTGTTGTAGTCGTGGTAGTGGTAGTCGTGGTAGTGGTAGTCGTGGTAGTGGTAGTCGTTGGAGAAGCTGTTGTGACAACAATAATTGGATTATCTATACTCACATTTCCGTTGTCGTCATATGCTTCAATCTCTAATGTGTAAGAAGTTCCTGAGCTTAAAGTGTCTAAAAATATAGAATTATTGTCATTTTCCCTTACATATTCTGCTACTTGAACACCATCTAGATAAAATCTATATCCTGCAACGTTGATATTATCAACTGCAGGTTTCCATAAAACTTCAAAATATGTTTCATTAATATTTTGTATATTCAAAGTCTTATCAGGCCAGGTTGGTGGTTCATCATCGACATAAACCGTCGTTGTTGTAGATGAGGTAGTCGTAGAAGTTGTAGTAGATGATGATGTAGTTGTAGTAGATGATGGTGTGGTCGTTGTAGATGAATCAGTTGCTAAAATATCTTCAACTGGTTCTGAATTATCTACTTCATTATTTTCTACTGAATCTGATTCTTCATCATTTGAATCTTCATTGTCAGAGTCAGTTGCTAAGATTTCATCATCTTCGAGAATTATTTCGTTTTCGACAACATTTACATTATTTACATTTGATGGATTGGTATTTATATTATCAAAAGCGTATACAGTGAATATTGTCATGCCAGAGATAAGACCATATAGGTATCCTCTTTTTTTAAATAGAGCGATAAAGGCAGTTAAGAAACCAAAAATATAGTTTCTCAATAAAATGAAAAAAAGAAATCTTCTTTTTTCTGTAAAATATTTTGTTAATTCTATTACCTGATCATGAGTTAATTTTTGTTCTGATGATTTAATATCTAGCTTTAATTTTTTTGAAGCTCTTAAAACTTCGTCAACTGATTTTTTTAATCGTTCTGCAAGAATATATAGTTTCATATTGTTATTTAATAATTATTTATAATTTTAATATCATCCATCAAATGCCCTAATGAATTTTGCATTGCTGAATTTATATCCTTGAATCTGACTCGTAAAGTTGTCACACCATCAGGCACAATATATGTTCCTGAATATTGTGTCCATGTGTATTGAGTAGAATACTGACCAATTTCAACTTCTGAACCAGGGGCACCTAGATAGAATCCAACTGTGTCAGTTCCTGATCTACCTCTATGCCAAAAACTCCAACTAATTTCATCTCCTGGTGATACCGTAACGTCCTGATATATTGAAGATAATCCAGTTGAATTCAATTCAAGGTGATGCGTTCCATCTACGGATGCAACCCCTCTATGACCTGATTCCCATAATTCAATAGATCGTTCACTTGATTCGTCTAACGTTTGATTGGTCCAACCTGGCACTGCGCTGTTAGCAAATTGTTGAGCAGAGTTACTTGCGACAGGGCTTCCATCATAATTTTCAAATGATCCATTTGTAATTAATTCAGTTGGAGGGAGCGTAGTGGTTGTTGTAGTCGTGGTAGTTGTAGTAGTAGTTGTAGTTGTTGTAGTAGTGGTCGTAGTTGTAGTCGTTGTAGAAGCTGTTGAGACAACAATAATTGGATTATCAATACTAAAATTTCCATTATCATCATATGCTTCAACCTCTAATGTATATGATGTTCCAGAACTTAAAGTATCTAAAAATATAGAATTATTGTCATTATTTCTAATATATTCACCTTTTAAAACACCGTCTAAGTAAAACCGATATCCTGCAACGTTTACATTATCGATTGCTGAAATCCATAAAACTTCAAAATATGTTTCATTAATATTTTGTATATTCAAAGTCTTATCAGGCCAGGTTGGTGGTTCATCATCGACATAAATCGTTGTTGTTGAAGTAGTAGTAGTAGATGATGGTGTAGTCGTTGTAGATGATGGTGTAGTCGTTGTAGATGATGGTGTGGTCGTTGTAGATGATGGTGTGGTCGTTGTAGATGAATCAGTTGCTGAAATATTTTCAACTGGTTCTGAATTATCTACCTCTTTAGTATCTTCAGAATTTGATTCCTGAATATCATTAGAATCAGTTGCTAAGATCTCATCATCTTCAACAACTATTTCGTTTTCAATAACATTTATATCATTTTCATTAGTGGAATTAGTATTTACATTATCAAATGCAAATATCGTAAATATTGTTAGTCCAGAGATAAGTCCGTATAGGTATCCTCTTCTTTTAAAAAGAGCGATAAATGCTGTTAAAAATCCGAGAAGGTAATTCCACAATAAAATGAAAAATAGAAATCTTCTTTTTTCTGTAAAGTATTTTGTTAATTCTATTATCTGATCATGTGTTAATTTTTGTTCTGATGATTTGATGTCAAGCTCTAGTTTTTTTGCAGCCTTCAAAACCTCTTCAACTGATTTTTTTAATCGATCTGCAAGAATATATAACTTCATTTAAGAATTACTTATTTAATTGAGTTTACCTTTAACAATTTTACTGACGATAGAACCATCAATTCCATCACCTTTTGCCATAACAGCACCAATCACTCTTCCCATTTGTGACATATCCACATCACCTAGTTCAGCCAAAACATCATCCACAATCTTTTCTACTTCCTCTTCACTAAGTTGCTCAGGTAAGTATGTAGTGAGGAAATCAATTTCAAATTGAATTTTCTTGGCCATTTCTTCACCTTTTTCACCGAGTGATTTATATTCATCTACAGCTTTAGCCATTTTCTTTACATAAGATGAAATTACTCCAAGAACAAGCTCATCATTAACTTCTTCACCTTTTTCAGATTTCTTTTTTGCAATTTCAGTTTGAATTTGTCGAATAGCATCGAGTTTTGGTTTATCTTTTGCTTTCATTGCCTCTTTTAGAGCTGCGCTTAAATCATCTGCTAAAGCCATAATCTCTCTTTCTACCTATTTAAAGTTTATCACCAATATCAGTCACTACACCATAAACATCCATATTTAAAATATTGTCTATTTCATCTTTGTCATTAACAGTCCATACAACACATCGCTCTGTTGGTAAATCAAAATTTCTAGAATAAAATATTTCCTTTTCAACCATGAACATTAATTTTTCATCCAAATTTGACATTGCCTTGCTTTCAAAGAGCTGATTTTCTTTATCAATCAAAATTCCATAATTGGATTTAAAGCTTTTTCTATTATTTAGTATTGTCTCCCAATCAAAAGATGAAACGATATCTTCTGGATTAGTTAAATTAATTATTTTTTTAAGAAAAACGTTATTTAGTTGATCAAATTTAAAGTTAATTTTTAACTCAAAATTTGTATCCCCTTTTATTTGTTCTCGCGAAATTAAATGAATTTCCGAAATTTCAATATCGATTAGTTCATCGATATCAGATAAGGTACATTCTTCAATTTGTTTAGTTTGAATAGTTGTGTCATGATATAAAACTAATTCTTCATCTTTTGTGATTCTTACATCTGTCTCTACAAAATCACATATTTCTAGGGCTTTATTTAGACTTTTGAAGGTATTTTCTTCATAAACATTAGGTAAACCCCTATGACCAAAAATTTTTCTCAAAATGCTTCCTTATGTTTTCAATTTTAGTACAATTAATTCACTAGATTGTGAAACATTTCACAAAGTAAGGAATAATGTGCAAATAGTAAATTTTGACTTAGAACAAGAACTCTGGATGCAAGAGGGAGCATGCGTTTTTGCTGATCCTGATCTATTTTTTCCAGTTGGTTCTTCAATGAAAGCATTAAAACAAGCTGCTGAAGCAAAAGCAATATGTAATGAATGTGATGTTAAGATCGATTGCTTAGAATATGCTATTCGTACAAATCAAGACTCTGGAGTCTGGGGTGGAACTACAGAGGACGAAAGAAAATCAATTAGAAGAGAGTATAAAAAAACAGGTACTCTTGTAACTTCCTAAACTAAACCAGCTTCCCTTTTATCGGTATCATCTACAAACTCAATAGAATGTATTTGTTTAGCGTTGATGCCAATCTCACCGTCTTCATCTTTAATCCAATACATTCCACCATTTTGGATTAATTCTTCAATTTCTTTTGTAAATTTCTTCTTATCATCAACTTCGGTTTGAAATTCCTTCATTGAACCAAGTAGTGCAATTTTTACTTTTTGCTTAGCCACTATATCTCCTTATAAAACGTTTTCACCCATAAAAATTGCGGAGACAGAATCATCCGCAAAAATAGATGTTAGTGCCGTTGCAATAATAGAGGAAACGGAGAGAATGTTTACATTTCCGATTTTTTCGATATTCCCATTTTGTTTAAGTGTGTCTGTTACGACGATTTCTTCTATAGGGGTATCTTGAAGTTTCTCGACACTTTCATCAGAAAAAATTCCGTGAGTTGCTGCTACGCTCACAGACTTTGCACCTCTCTCAATTAGAGCTCTTGATGCAGCAGCAATTGTGCCTCCTGTATCAATTATGTCATCAAATAATATTGCGTGTCGATCCTCAACTTCACCGATGACAGTAAATGCCTTTACTTCGTTATGTATCTTTGGATCTCTCTTCTTGTGTACAAAACCAACATAAGCCTCCATGTTTTTAGCAAAAGTTGTAGCTCTTCTCACTCCTCCAGCGTCTGGGGAAATTATTGTTATAGGCTCTTGAAATTTTTCTTTAAAGTAATTTACAAATAATGGCATAGCTGTCAAATGATCGAATGGCTGATCAACAAATCCTTGAATCTGTTGTGTGTGTAAATCAATTGAGACTATCCTGTCTGCTCCTGCTGCAATAAATAGGTCGGCAACTAATCGAGCAGATATTGGCTCTCTAGGTAATGCTTTTTTATCCTGTCTTGAATATGGGTAAAACGGAAGTACAGCAGTGATTCTTTTTGCAGATGCTCTTTTTAAGGCATCTACAAGTAAAAGCTGCTCCATAATTGTAAAGTTAACTTGGCCCGAATGGCTTTGCATTACAAAACAATCAGCACCTCTTACACTTTCTTGTAAACGTATATAAATTTCTCCATTTGCAAATTGAGTCTTATCTACTTCAGCAAGCTCGGTTCCAAGTTCTTTTGCAACTTTATCGGCTAATTCAGGATTTGATGAACCTGAAAATATGAGCATTTTCTTTTTGCCAGCTCTCTCAATCATTTCTTTCCTTTTTTATTTTTCCGATCCATATAGCCCTCAATATTTTTCTGATCATTTCTTTCAATACCAAGAGCTCCTGGAGGAACATCTTTTGTAATTACAGATCCAGCACCCACCATAGCTCCCTCACCAATGGTCACAGGAGCAACAAGCATTGTGTCTGAACCTACAAATGCATTTTTCTTTATCTCAGTTTTATGTTTTTCTTTACCGTCATAATTAACAGTTATTGCTCCAGCTGAAAAATTTACATCTTCTTCTAAATCTGCATCTCCAACATAAGCAAGATGGGGTACTTTACTACCTTTTCCAATTTTTGAATTTTTTGTTTCAGCAAAAGCTCCAACTTTTACATTTTCATCAAGAATAGATCCTTTTCTTAAATGTGCGTAAGGACCAATTGTTGCCTTGCCCTTTATTTCTGCTTCATCGATCACTGAAAATTGTACAAGAGACCCTTCGCCTATTTTTGAATTATTAATTATGGAGTTTGGTCCTATGACACAATCCTTTTCAATACTTGTTTTTCCCGTTAAATGACAATTAGCTAAAATTCTCGATCCGGAGGCTATCTCTACAGATTTATCTATATATGTTGAATTTGGATCTTGAAAATATACACCATTTTCCATGTGGGATTCAATTAGTTCTTTCCGAAGCGTGTTCTCAACATCATTCAGCTGACTCATGGAATTTATACCTTGTATTGAATCTTCATTTACTTGTACTATAACCCTTTCAAGATTGTTTTGAAAAGCTATATTTATTAAATCTGTAAGATAAAATTCTTTTTGATTATTTGAACTTTCTAAACTTCCAATATTTGAATTCAAGAAATTTATATCTATGCAATATATTCCAGAATTAATTTCATTGATTTGTTTCTCAGTTTCATTTGCATCGGACTCTTCAATTATCTTTTCAAACTCTTTATTATTTTTTATAATTCTTCCATAACCAAACGGGTTTTGAACTTTTGCTGAAATTAATCCTATTGCAGCTTTATTTGCTAAAACATCATTTACTAATTTATCTAAATCGTCCTTTCTTATCAGAGGAACATCACCTGGAATCACAACTAAGTATTGACTCTGATCACTTTCAAACTCCCTGCTTTCTAATAATGTAGAAATTGCATGACCTGTACCAAGTTGTTCTTTTTGTACTACCGGAATAAAAGAATTTAATAAAGTTGACGATACTTTTTCTGATTGATGTCCGACAACTACATATTTACTATCAAAATGACTAATTGCTTCTTGAGCATAATCAATCATTGGGATGCCAAGTACGTTATGAAGAACTTTTGGAAGGGAGGACTTCATTCTTGTCCCCTGACCAGCAGCTAAAATTACACCTGAAATACTCATTTAATTTTTGGCTGGGGGAGAAGGACTCGAACCCTCAACGTTGGGACCAAAACCCAATGTGTTGCCAATTACACCATCCCCCAATACTTGTCTTAATTCTAATCTGAAATTGTTTCCAAACTAAAATCAATTTTTTTTACTATTTTTACAATTCTAAATTGGTTCTCATCTATAAGGTCAAACTTTTTTTGTAAGTTATCCAAAGTGCCAAGACAAAACATCGAGCTACCACTCCCCGACAAAAAGAATTCTTCATCTGTTGATGATTCTAAGTAATCTTTAATTTTTATTAAATTTGGTTCAATTGTTTTTAATGGATTCCAGAAGTCGTTAAATAATTCTATATCTTTATACGTATTAACTAAAGTTGAAGTATTTTTTAATCGATCAAACTCTAAAAATGCTTTTGCAGTTGAGACAATTTCATTAGGCACCACAAGCAACATATTTAATTCTATATCAATTTTTTTTGGCTCAATAATATCACCAATTCCTGTAACAAACGCTGGTTGTCCACTAATAAAGAAAGGTACATCACTACCAATTTTTTGAGCAACATCTTCATTGGATGGAATAGATAGGTTATATACTTCTGACAACTTCGACAATAACGCTCCTGCATTGGAACTACCACCTCCAAGGCCAGATTCTGTTGGAATATTCTTAGTTATATTTATTTCAAAATACTTAGAAAAATCATTTATTTCTCTTAATAAGTTTAAAGATCTAGATACAGTATTATTTTCTGGGATATCTATTGAGTCGAAAGTAATAATATCTTTATCATTATTGATCTCTTTTATTTCAATAACATCATAAAGATCTATTGGAACGATTAAAGACTCAATTTTATGAAGTCCATTAACCAATTCGTCTAACACTCTTAGGTTTAGATTTATTTTTCCAAAGGATTTAATTTTCACTGTATACTTTCTGCGATTGCTAAATAATCTTCAGGAGTTAACTCCTGTGGTCTTAAATCTAGATTTAAAGATAATTTCTCAGCCATATCCTCATCAATGTATTCACTTAAGGCAGTTTTAATTTTTTTTCTTTTTTGCTGAAATGCAACTTTTGAAATTTCAAAAGCTTTTAATCTTAATGTCTCATCAGCAAGTGTCTCTCTTTGGATTGTTACAACTGTTGATAAAATTTTTGGTTTTGGTTCAAAACAGTTTTTACTTACATTGAACTGAATTTTTGTATTAGTAAACAATGAAGTGAGAATAGAAAGAGATCCATATTGTTTGGTATTTGGCATTGCTACCATTCTTTCGGCAACTTCATCCTGGAGCATTACAACATATCGATGTATTTGAGGAACTTCTGTAATTAGCTTAACCAATAATCTAGTTCCAATATTATATGGTAGATTACCAACCATAATCCACCAAGGGCCGGTCAATTGGTTGTAATCATAATTCATTGCGTCTTCATGAATTACCTCTATGTTTGGTACATCTCCAAATCTTTTAGAGAGAAGATTGACTAATTCTTTATCAATTTCTACAGCTTTAATCCTGTAATTATCCTTTAGTAGTTCGTTAGTCAATGATCCTGTTCCTGGCCCAATTTCTATAATTGGATCAGCTAACTGACCTTGAACAAGTTTCGTAATTTTCCTTGAAATATTTGTATCAATTAAAAAGTTTTGTCCCAAATTCTTTTTTGGTTTAATATTTAATTTGTTAATCCAAAATACTTCGCTCAAGTTTGCCCCTTTAATAACTCTCTGGAATTTCTAATTGTAATTTCAGATAATTTATTTTCATCTATATCTAATAGACTCGATATTTTTGATGCTGTGTGCTCTATAAAATTTGGTCTATTATCTTGTCCCTTTAACGGCATAGGTGTCAAGTATGGTGTGTCTGTTTCTAGCAGTAACCTATTAATTGGTATCTCTTGTACAGATAATTGTAAATCTTTTGCAGTTTCATAAGTTACTATTCCAGAAATTGAAAAGTAAACATCTAATTCTCTAAATCGTTTTGTCCATTTTCTGCCCCCTGTCCATGAATGTAAGATAACCGATGATGGGTTGTTAAACTCAACTAATAAATCGTAAGTATCTTGAAAACTATCACGGCAGTGAATAATAATTGGTTTATTTAATTGTTTTGAAAAATCTAAGTGAAACAAAAAGTTTTCTCTCTGTTCCTCTTTTGTGGACAAATTTCTATAAAAATCAAGGCCCGTTTCTCCAATTAAATCTGCTTCAACAAAAAGTTTTTCAAGATCGTTTCTTTGAGTATCTAAAAGTTTTGCATCATGAGGATGCAGGCCGGCAGACCAGTAACTTTCTATCTCTAATGATGAACTTATCTCTTTTGCATTTGAAGATGATTCGACATCAACTCCGGGTATTATTAAAAATTCAATGTTCTTGTAGTGATTTTCGTCCAAATTTTTGTCTAATAATTGTAAATGACAATGAGTATCAACCCATTTGATTTCCATAAATGATTGCGATTTATTCACTACTATAAGAATAGGAGCATTAAAAATATGGTCAAAGGTAATAAATCTAAGATAGACAACCTTGGGAGGGTTGTAATACCTAAATCCATTCGAAAAGCTCTTGATGTTGAACACAATGATGAAATATCGATGCATGTCGAAAATCAAGCATTAATAATTACTAAAAATAATAATGTTTGCACAATATGTGGAAAAGAAAAAATTGTAGTACAAATTAAAGATAAATATTTATGTAAAAGTTGTGTGGAGGCAATTAAAGATTTTTAATTAAATCATATATATTATTAACTTTTTCTTTAGTTATCGATGATATAATCTTCGCAATTTCTCTTTTTGGAACATTATACTGAATCAACTTTTTAGCTAGATCTTGACTGTCTATATCAATAGTTTTTATCTTTTGTGATTTATCAATAACGAGGGTTACCTCTCCTTTATATTCAGTATCCGGAATATCTTTCAAAAGGGTATTAGCAGTACCCCGATAAATTGTTTCAAATTTTTTCGTAAGCTCTCTGCATACAACTATTTCATTTTTGATATTTTTATTAACAAATTCCTCCAGATCTTTCTTTAATCTGTTTGGAGAAGTAAAACATATTATTGTCAATTGAGTTTCCTGAATATTGTTAAAAAATTCAGCTCTCTCTTTTCCTGATTTTGGAACAAAACCCAAGAACGTAAATTTTTCTGTATCAAAACCTGACAAAGTCAAAGCAACTAGAACACTCGATGGGCCAGGTATAGAAATAATTTCAACGTTACTTTTAATTAATTGTTTAACAAGTGTGTTTCCAGGATCAGAGATGAGAGGTGTTCCAGCATCTGAGATCATTCCAATCGATTTATCATCGTCTAATAAATGAAGTATCTCATTAATTTTTTTTACTTCGTTTCCTTTGAAATATGAACGAATTTCTTTTTTTTGGTTCAAATGTGATAATAATTTTTTTGCTACACGTGTATCTTCAGCATAAATAATATCTACTTCAGATAAAACCTGGACCAATCTTGTTGATATGTCGTTTAAGTTCCCGATGGGAGTTGGACAAATGTAAAAAGTTCCCATTTTAGAAACTTGTGTTACATTGTTCACTAGAACAATTACTTAGAAAAGATGTCATGAATTCTATATCGTTTGACAATGCCAGTCTTAGGTAATTTCCATCATTATAAATCCAAAAGTTTGTATCACCCTCATACAAAACTCCTTCCCAACTTGAATTGCTCGAACTTTTAGTAAATCTTGTTTGAAAATCTGCCCAATTTTGAAATGCATCTGAAATCTCATTCAATTCATTAACATCATCCCCAAGTATCTTGACTGTCATGAATAAGTCGTTTGAATCATTAATATAATCAACCCATGATCCTCCACCCAAACCAATTGCTGCATTAACTGCCTCGTTTTTACCTATTTTGGTTTGAAGCAAATATACGAGGTCTAATGAATCAATTTTTCCTTCGTCAATGACTGTAAAATTTTCTAAATCTAAAGTTTCAATGTCAACATAAATATATGGTTCTTCAGAAAAATATTTTTCTGGTGAGTAGATTTGTTCAGCAGTAGGCAATTTATAAAGAGCTTCATTAAGTGCTTCCATTTTTCCTTTAGAGTGAATCTGTTTACCTAACTTACCTCCAAAATCATAATAAAGATCTAATGGTATATAAAAATATTCTGGAAGTGATACCGAGCATCTAAAGTTTGGCCGTTCAGAAGCCATTCTTTGCCTATCATAGGAATCTAAATTAGATTCCCAATATGCTTGAACTAAATCTGCTTGAGCTTCTATGATGGACCTTCTGCCAGGATAATTCATAAAATCATCATTGTCTTTCATAGTGGTATACCATTCAGAAAGATCAACTACTTGACCTTGAAGCGAATGTACTAATTCATGTACAATCACAGATTGTTCCCAAAGATTCAATTTTGTCTGATTACGTTTTATTGGAACTCGTAATATTTGATCAAGTAAATTATATGAACCAGCTGATGCACATCTTTGAAATTCTACTATCAACTCTTTCATTTTTTCAGGAGATGCGTTTGTTAAACCCCACATATTTTCTGATAATACTGCTCTCTCCCACTCTCCTTCTTCATAATCTTTTTCAAAATCGTCAAGATAAGAGGCAGCACTATAATCTCTGTACCCTTCTAATGTATACAAATTAAATTTTGGATATTCTGAGTAAGACAAGCCTGTTCTTTTTTCAACAAACGCAATAAGTTCATCAAATTGCTGTTTCATTTCTGGGCTTACGTCAAGCAATTCAATTCCAAATTCATCGACGACAATTTCCTCATCAATGTTTTGAACTGTTGTAGTAGTGGAAGATGTTGTAGTTGAGCTTGTCGTTGTTGAAGTTTCAAGAACTTCTGGCTCAGCTTCAGTATCTAAAGTACAGCTAGAAACTAAGAATAAAACAAGTAAATAATTTATATATTTTCTCATAGGACTTAAGAATAATTGTAATCTTAAATATTGAGATACAAATAGGAGGTTTCATGGTAAAAGAGTTTAGAAATTTTATCAACAGAGGAAATGTAGTTGAACTTGGGGTTGCATTTGTTATGGGTGCATCATTCAAATCATTAGTAGATGTATTTACTAAAAGGTTAATAGAGCCATTAATTGGATTAATTATTAATCTTCCAAACCTAGACAATCTTGGACTTTTTGGTGATGTAGATCCTAACTCTGGATTGCAATCAGGTAGTTTTGGAGCATTTCTTGGAGAGATAATCAATTATTTAATTATTGCATTTGTGATGTTTCTAGTCATAAAGGCTTACAATCATTTTGAAGATATGGTTGACGATGAAGATAATGAAGAAGTTGTTGCTACAGAATCAAAAGAAGTAACCCTTCTTAAAGAAATAAGAGATGGTATAAATAATTTACAAACTAAGTAAAGTAACAACCAATGAAACAAAATAATCTTAGAGATTTATATAAATACGCTCAACAAAATCAAACAAAAGTTAAAAGAGGAATCCTCTATTCAATTTTAAATAAATTGTTCGATCTCGCTCCTCCGGTCTTGATTGGTGTAGCAATTGATATTGTTGTGGAGGGATCTGATTCTTTCATTGGTTCATTTGGGTTTGAAGACAGACGACAACAATTAATTATTCTTGCATTTATTACTTTTGTAATTTGGGGTTTAGAATCAATTTTTGATTATGTCGCAGCAGTTACTTGGAGAAATATTGCACAAGATCTACAACATTCCTTACGTACTGAAACTTTTGAAAAAACACTGGATTTAGATTTATCTTTTTTTGAGAATAAATCTTCTGGACGCCTAATGGCAATATTGAATGACGATGTAAATCAAATGGAACAGTTTTTAAATGAAGCAGCTAATCGTTTAATTCAGACAGCAACAACCGTTATGGTCATCGGTGGAACCTTTATTTATATATCACCTTTAGTTGCAGTTTTTGCATTTATTCCAATTCCAGTAATCATTTTTGGATCTTATAAATTTACACAAAGAATTGCCGAAAGATATTCAAAAATACGAAATAATGTTGAATCCCTGAATGCTCATCTTTCTAATTCAATAACAGGAGTACTAACAGTAAAGAGTTTTAATAGAAAGGACAGAGAGTATAAAAGAATTGACGAAGCATCGAAAGAGGTAAAAACTGCAAATTATGAAGCAATAAAACTATCTGCCGCATTCATACCCATCATAAGAATTGCAATATTATTTGGCTTTACTGCAACACTTCTCATCGGTGGATTTCTTGCTCTAGACGGGCAAATAAAAGTTGCTATGTACTCTGTCATGTTATTTATTACTCAAAGACTTTTATGGCCTTTGACCGAATTAGGAATGATTTTTGATGTTTATCAAAAAGCAATGGCATCTTTTAGAAGAATTATCAATTTGAAAGAAACTAAACCACTAATCAACGATGGAAATACCTTTATGGAGGAACTTAAAGAAAGTATTAGATTTGAAAATCTTAATTTTGAATACGTCTCTGACTTTCCCGTATTGAAAGATATAAACATCGAAATTATGAAAGGAAAAACAACGGCAATCGTTGGAAGTACAGGTTCTGGTAAATCAACACTAATAAAATTAATTCTCAGATTTTATGAAAAAAATTCTGGAAAAATATTTTTTGATAACAATGAAATTGAATCTTTAGTAATTGATAGTCTTCGAAGCAAAATAGGACTTGTAAGCCAAGATGTATTTTTGTTTGAGGGAACTGTTTTTGAAAATATAGCTTATGGAAATATAGATGCGTCTACAGAAGACGTATGGAATGCTGCCCGTTTATCTGAATCTGATAAATTTATAAGTGAACTTCCTAATCAAGAGAATACTATTGTTGGTGAGCGAGGGCAGAAACTTTCGGGAGGACAAAGGCAGAGAATATCTATTGCGAGAGCAATATTGAAAAATCCTGAGATTTTAATCCTTGATGAAGCAACTTCAGCAGTTGATAATGAAACTGAAGCTGCAATTCAGGAGTCTCTTGAGACATTGAAAGAAGGAAGAACGGTAATTGCTATAGCCCATAGACTTTCAACGATTAGAAATGCTGACTTAATTTATGTATTAGAGTCTGGTGAGATAGTCGAGTATGGTACTCATGATGAACTACTGAACAACCAAGGTGTGTATACAAAATTATGGGATGTTCAAACAGGAAAGATAAAAAGATAAATTAATTTGTTATTTTTGAGACTATAGATTCACCAATCGCTAAGGAAGCAGTTGCTGCAGGACTTGGTGAATTTAGGACATGTAGAGAATTTTCTCCCTCTTCAAATAGAAAATCATCGACTAAATTCCCATCTTTATCAACAGCTTGTGCTCTTACACCAGATGGTATTTGTTTGATATCTTTTAGATTTACTCCATTAATTAATTTTTGAATCTCTTTTACAAAAATTTTTTTATTTAATGATCTATACATTTCAGAAATTCCTGTCCTGAAATATTTTTTCCCTAGTTTCAGCATTCCGGGGAAAGTCAAAACTTTTGTTAAATCTACAAAATTAATATCTGTCCATTTATATCCTTCTTTTGAAAAAGCCAGTACTGCATTTGGTCCAGCCTCAATGTCACCATTTGCAGTTTTTGTTAAATGTATACCTAGGAATGGAAGATCAGGATCAGCCAATGGATAAATCATATTGTTTAGAATTTTATTTTTTGTGTTACTTATTTTGTAATACTCTCCCCTAAAAGGAATTATTTTTACATTTGGAGACATATTGTCTAATTTTGCAATTTCATCTGAGAAAAGGCCTGCACAATTAATTAAAAATTCACAGTTGTATGTATATTTATTTCCCGAAATAGATTTCAAACCATTTTTATTTTCAATCTCTTTTATTTCCTCAATATATTTTATTTCTCCGCCCATCTCTATAAAATCATTTGCATATGCCTGAACAACTTCTTTATAGTCGACAACTCCTGCCTGAGGAACAAAAAGTCCATTTAACATTACTGAATTTGGTTCAATAGAAAGAAGTTCATCATTTTGAACAATTTTTACACCTTCCATCTCTAGATCAATACTTCTTTCTAATAAACTCTCTAATTTATTAAGGTCATTATCAACTACTATCTTTCCTTCTTGCCGAAAGTTAATATTTTTCTTTTGTAAATATTCAACGAGTAAATTTCTTCCTTTTATAGAAAGTTCAGACTTACTTGAATTTGGCTTATAGTAGATTCCTGAATGAATGACTCCTGAATTACGTCCAGATTGATGAAGTCCTGGTTCTTTTTCTTTTTCAAGAACAACAACACTTAGATTTTGTTTTTGTAAGTGAAGAGCTGTAGACAAACCAACGATTCCAGCTCCAATCACTGCATAGTCATATGTGTTATTTAAATTCATTTTGGTGGAGGTGCGGGGAGTCGAACCCCGGTCCTTTTAAGCTACCCAACAGCTTCTCCGAGCGCATCTGGTGAAATACTATTGAGAGAGTCACCAGAAACAAATTCTCAATAGTTTTTACCTTAAATCTTAAAAGTTAGCCGGTAATCTAACTTAGCATCCCACATTTCGACGCCGATACTACCCGAGGTGGGAGCCCCGATAGTCGACGAGCAACAATTAAGCTGCTACGGCCAATTTAGGTTTGGCAGTTATCTTTTTTTTCCTACGTTTTTAATGAGGCCCTAGGACCCTCAGCTCGCTACTGAGAGGCTCGCTTCAAAGTCGAAGCCAGTTCACCCCCATATCACTATTATGCCTTTACAATAGTTATTAGCCAATACATATTTATTATATGAAAATTGATAAACAAACTTTTGATTTAGAAGAAGAACTAAGTATCTCAATAGATTTTGAGGATAATGATGGTTTGATATTTATACCTAAAAATGTAAATGTAGAAATTAAAATAGCTAACTATTTTGGGAAAATAGTTATAAATAATTTATCTATTAAACACCTTGAAGATGAGCTTTCCCTATCAAAAGTTGGATTAGAGCAAAATCTAAATAATCTAGATCTTAAACTTCTCGATAGATTTTTATTTAAGCAGTTGAGTGATAAAGCAACGTTTAATTATTCACCATTCGATTCGTTTTTAGAATATGATTTTTCTGTATATGAAAAATCAAGAAGACCGAGTGATCTTGATTGGTCTATGTTTGCATCCCTATATGTTTTTGCTTGTAATGTCATTCCCGAATCAATTAAAGTAGAGTTAACTCTTGCAAAATATTTAAGAGTATCTGAAGAAGTTTTTAAAAGACTATTAAAGAAAATTCCAGACAAAATATTTAGAAAAACAGGACACCTTGAATCTAGAGGTGGTAATTTAACTTTCGATGCTGAAGAGTTAATAAAGAAAAATCTTAACGACACTCAGGCAAAATTATTTGAAGAAAGTCCTTTTTTGAAATTTCATTCAGGTTCTGATTTGGTCTGAGCTCTACTGACCATTGATATAACCTTACCAACATCAATTTCCCATATTTCTCTGGATTTGAATCCTGCTTGCTCCCAAGTAACATCTTCTGTTCTACCATAGGGTTTACCTGAATATCTATTTGATAAATAATCTATGTGGTCATTTGCAGTCGAATCTTGAACAATATTTTTAACAACACCCCTTATCTCCCAACATGTATACATATCAGATGGATGAAATATAACGAGTGAAATATTTGGTTCCTTCCTTATGTTTTCTGTTTTTTTTCTTCCTTGTTCTGTGTTGATAAGAATTTTATTATCTTTGTAATCAACCCACATTAAATGATTCTGCATCTCTTTTTCATTGATTTTGGTTGATAATGCACAAAAAGCATTGTTATCAATTGCTTGTTTAAGTTCATCTGGAAGTTGCATACGCTTTTATTTTAAGTAAAAATTACTTATATGGCATTTATAAAATTATTCAAATTTGAAGAATCATCTGGCTTATTAAAAAAAGAATACGAAAAAGGTATGCGTAGAGCTGGAAGAATTTGGAATGTGCTTACAATTCAATCACAAACTCCTGAAATATTAAAACACTCAATGAATCTATATGGATCAACAATGTTTGGTAATTCAAATATTTCGAGGTTCGATAGTGAATTATTAGCTGTTGTCACTTCTATTTCAAACGAATGTGAATATTGAATAAGGGCACATTTGTATGATCTTCGGTCGGAGACAGATAATCAAAAATTAGTAGATGAAATAGCAGAGGATTGGACTACAAGTTCTATCTCACCAATACAAATGGCAATGTGTGAATTTGCGAAAAAATTAACGGAAAACCCAAGTAAAGTTAATAAAAAAGATATTGAATTATTGAAGAGTTACGATTTATCGGATAAAGATATTTCACAAATCGTACAAATTATTGCATATTTTAATTATATAAATAGAGTCGCAGATGGACTTGGATTAGAACCAGAAGAATTCATAGATAAAAAAGGTTATAAAAACAAATAAATATTGTTTCATTGTTTTTCAAGATATAACATTAAACAATGAGTAACAACTCAAGATTAGTTATATTGTTCATTGCATTAATTGGAATAGCAGGATTGTCATTTTTTATATTTTCTGAGGATAATGTTGATCAGCAAACCAGTATCCAATCAGAGGCTGAAATTGAAACGACTACAACAATTTCAATTAATTCAACAACATCAACTTCTACTCCAACAACATTGATGGAAACAACTACAACAACATCTACAACTAGTACGAGCACTACAACTACAACTACTATTCCACCAAATCAGACAGCAATATTTGCTACACAAGAAGAAATAAATAATAGTAAAAAAATTTCTTACGATTACTTACAAAGTGGGTGTAAAAAAGATGAGCCTAACAATACAGATGAAGAATGGATAAAACCTCTTGAGGTATTTACATACGACGAAAATAAAATAAATTTCAACTTAAAAATAGAGTCAACACTTCAACTAAAAGTTGATTGTATCGGAAAGCTAATCACTTCAATCCTCAATGATTCAAGAGGTTGGATTAAAGTAACCGAGAAAGAGTTTCAGCTAGTTGATAATGTCGAAAGTGAATTTGAATTCATTTTTGCATCGCCCGAAAAAACTGATGAGTTATGTTATCCACTCGAGACTAATGGAATATATTCATGTAGAAATGAACAACAAATTATTATAAATTTTTTTAGATGGGTTAATGGTGCAATTGATTTTGGATCTGATTTAGAAACATATAGATTGTATCTTATAAATCATGAAGTTGGACACATTTTAGAATGGGGTCATGTTGGTTGTCCAAAAGAAGGTGCTTTAGCACCAGTAATGATGCAACAAAGTAAATCTACCATGGGCTGTGAACCTTATGGATGGCCAATTTATGAAATTTTAGAAAAAGAATTTGGTATTAATACGTATTCTTATTTGCCCGAAATTGATAATTAATTGGTGCCAGTAACAACTAATTGGTTATATCATTATCACTAAATTTAATTGTTATAACAAATACTTTTTTTATTTTTTTAAATATTTAAAACGCTTGAAAGCTCACCATTCAATATATCTGAGACATTTTGTACAGTCTCTAAACCTGCTTTTAATTGTGCTTCATAAGTTGATGCACCAAGATGAGGTGTGGTAACAATGTTTGATTTTGAAAATGTTTCATTAATGTCAGGTGGTTCTTGACTAAACACATCTAGGCCGGCAAAAATAAGGTCTTCATTTGCTTTTTGGAAAAGAGATTCTTCATCAATTATTCCTCCTCTTGATGTATTTACTAAAATTCCACCTATTTTGATTAAATTAAGCTTTTCATTATTGATCAAGTTTGTTGTCTCTTCAGTTTTTACAACATGTATTGATATAACATCTGATGTTTTCAACAGTTCGTCAAGATCAACTTTTTTAGCCTCTATTGTAGAACTATCTACATAAGGATCATAAAAAACTATGTT
>CACJXH010000010.1:0-28805 GCA_902597375.1 uncultured Candidatus Actinomarina sp.
TTTCCAATGGTACAACTATTTATTGGAGATACAGTATTATGAATAACTCAGATTCTCATGATTCCT
Source organism: uncultured Candidatus Actinomarina sp. (assembly GCA_902597375.1). Taxonomy (GTDB): domain Bacteria; phylum Actinomycetota; class Acidimicrobiia; order Actinomarinales; family Actinomarinaceae; genus Actinomarina. The sequence continues at coordinate 67 of CACJXH010000010.1, forward strand.
CTTCTTGGGTAATAAACGGTCAAGACATACCTGGAGTAGATCCAACGCTTTCATACACTGCTAGTTGTACTGCAACCACAACAACAACCACAACAACTACAACTACTACAACTACTACAACTACAACTACTACAACTACAACAACTACTACGACACTGCCGGAAACTACTACTACAACAGAACAGAAACCTAATATAGGTTTTTTCATGTCAAATTTCAGTCAATGTAATGATGATGGAACTGCAAGAATTGGTTTAATTGTAGATAACTCAAGATCAACTGTTGGCATAACACTAAGGATGAGAATAAGAATAAACAAAGCCAAAGTTGTCGATCAAACTTTTAGTATTGCTGCTGGAGAAGCACGAGACTTAACTACACTTTTATCAGTCCCAAATGGTTCTACATATAAACTTCGATTTATTGTTAAAGATGAACTAAGTGGTAGAAAAACAAAAGGTGGCACCAAGAAAGTTTTAGATTGTATTGATGATCCGTCTCCAACGACCACGACAACACTGCCAGGACCTCCAACAATTAACCCTTCTGTTTCAAATACACGAGATGCTTGTTCTGGAGGTGCAAAACTCACACACTTCCATATGGCTAACTCAGACTCTTCAAATGCAAATGCTTATTTCTTAGCTCAGTACTCCCTAGATGGTGGGGAAAGCTGGTCAACACTCGTTTCTAATCAATCTGTTGCACCAGGTAGCTCAGAAATGGCCTCTGTTAATGTTCCAAGTGGACAAAACGTTAGATGGAGATACAAAACCTCTACAACTCCTAATTCTTTTTCAGGCGGTTGGAAACGTTGGGGTCCAGACTTTACAGTTGATTGTCCAACAACTACAACAACACCGCCAGGACCTCCAATAATTAACCCTTCTGTTTCAAATACACGAGATGAATGTTCAGGAGGTGCAAAACTCATACATTTCAATATGGCTAACTCGGACTCTTCAAATGCGAATGCTTATTTCTTAGCTGAGTACTCCCTAGATGGTGGAGAAAACTGGTCAACACTCGTTTCTAATCAATCTGTTGCACCAGGTAGCTCAGAAAGGGGATCTGTAAATGTTCCAAGCGGACAAAACGTTAGATGGAGATACAAAACCTCTACAACTCCTAATTCTTTTTCAGGCGGTTGGAAACGTTGGGGTCCAAGCTTTACAGTTGATTGCCCAACAACTACAACAACTGATCCTACAATAACTACAACAACTGATCCTACAGATCCAGATCCAGGTCCAATTGATCCAACAGATCCTGATCCTATAAACCCAACGGATCCTGCTCCAGAAGAAGTTTGTAATCCAACTAACTTACAAGAACTTCTTGAGTGTATAGTTGACCCAACAGATCCAGACCCAACAGATCCAGACCCAACAGATCCATTAGTGGATGACTTCTGTGAGGATATGATATTAGAAGAGGATGATATATGTGAAGCACCTCTTACTGATGAAAGTGGAAATGACTTTCTAGAGTGGGATGATGATGATGACATATATTTCACTGATGGTAGTTACAACGTTACCTACATCTATCGAGAGGACAGTATAGCCTTGGCAGCTACGGGAATAAATTTAGACTATATTGTCTTAAGTGGTTCAGTATTTTTAGTTGGTGGTGTAGTACTTTTTACATCTTCTCGAAAAAGAAAATTAATGGAAAGTGAAATTTCGCTAGAAGATATTTATAAGCATGCCTTCAAATTAAAAACAAAAATTGAGAAACTAATACAAGAAAAAGTAGAAATTAGTATTGATATAAATAAATTTGCTCCATATGCAAAGAGTTTTACCACTTATCAATCAGAGATACAAGCACTTGATAGTGAGCTTCAATATACTCTAGTTGCAATTGAAAATATAAAATCTATTTGCCAGGAAGAGAACAAAGAACTAACAAAAGAAATTCTTGAAGAGCGTTTGGGCCTAATTTCAAATAACTTTCAAATTATATATTCTGGTAATGAACTCGATACAAAAATCTCAGAGAAAAAGATATTTTCTCCAAAAAAAGACACTAAAAAAATCAAGAGAAAATTTTTTGATAGAAAAAGATTAAAACGACCTGTTCTTGGATTTGCTGTTTTATCGATTATTACAGGAATGGGTTTTGGTATCTACGCAACACAACAAATGTTTTTATCAAATGTTCAACAAGACAATGCTCAAGCTTATCTCGAACAAATCTATCTAGGCGAGGAAATAAAGGATGTAAATCCTCCAGCGATTTTCGCAAATCCTCTGCGCTTATTCCAAAGTGACATTCCTGTTTTTGAAACTTTGCAAGATTTTACCGTCATTGACCAGAGTGCAAAGATTGAAGAATTTCAACCTGAAATATTCGGTCTTCTTGAAATTCCAGATATAAATGTAAATCAATATGTTGTTTCAGGTACTGATGAACTTAATTTGCAATTTGGTCCTGGACACTATCTTGGAACAAAATTACCGGGTTCAGGTGGAAATGTTGGAATTGCAGGCCATAGGACAACATATGGTGCCCCTTTCAGTAGATTAGATTTGGTCGAAATTGGAGATAAGATTTATTTAACATATGGGTCAAATAAATACCATTACATTGTAGATGATATAGAAGTGGTTGATGCTAACACCGGAGATTATGTTCTTTTTAATCGAGGTGATGACAGGCTGACATTAACAACTTGTCACCCTAGGTACTCTGCTAGGCAAAGACTCGTTGTTTCAGGGATTCTTATTAGGATAGAAAGTGGTAATTAAATGAGCATTGAACCATTAAAAAAACAAGATGGAAGATCATTACGTGCACAAAAAACATATGATGAGGCGCATAAAAAGCTTATAAATAGTGCAGTTGATCTATTTAATAATCCACTCGTTTCTCATGAAAAAGTCACTGTCTCACAAATCGCAAAGCATGCTGGAGTGTCTGTAGCAACTGCTTACAATCATTTTCCTGAGAATAAATTAGATGTTTATGGATCCTTATTTCAATTAGGATTTAAAGATGTTGCTGATGAGTTGAATGCATTTTTAGAAACCTCCCCAGAGCCTAGTGCCGCAATAACCATGTTTTTGGATACAATCGCAAATAAAGTTGTTGAACTTGGTAATGCAATTAGATTTGCTTGGTTTGAAGTTAGAGATATTCAAGCATCGGGTAAATGGATACAGCGCGAACCCTATGATGTTCTCAAATCTCTCTGCAAAAATTATGATCCTGAATCTGGCGATGAACTTGCTGATGATATTTTTCAATTATTCAATGGATGTACATTTCTATGGCTACGTTATGATCCAAGCTATCCCGTCTGGTCTAAATATACAGATGAATGGTATGTAGAAAATGTAAATGAAATTTTTAAAAAGGCAACTAAAATCCAAAAGTAGTCAATGAAAAAAAGTCTAATATTTTTATTATTCCTCCTCTTTTTCAATGGTTCATTTTTTACTCCAACTTTAGATACTCAAAATATAAAACTTGATATAAAACGATTAGAAAATGAAAAGATATTAGTTGAATGGTCTATAAATTTTGAGGACTATGATGACATCGTCCTCCAAATTTCACACGACAACAATATTGAAACAATTCAACTTGAAAGGCCAGATGGCGAACTTGAGCTATGTTGCTATCCAGATTATGTAAGGGTCACAATACGCGTTTTTATTACTGAATTTGAGAATGTTACTGGGCCTGATTGTCCTGCAGATGAATGTAAAAAAATAGTTGAGATGGAATACATAAATCAAAAATTATTAAAAATAATTCCACCACCAACAACAACTTCAACAACAACTACCACGTCAACAACTACAACAACTCTTCCACCACCCGTCATCGAGGAAACTGATTTTTTAAATATTGAAATAACAAATGAGTTGATTACGTCTATTCCCTTATTTGAGGATGTTGATCTGACAGATCAAGAAAAAAATAGCATCGCTGTAATTGTTTCAACGGGAATCATCTTTTTGTTTTATGTTGTGTTGCTCTTACAAGAATGGTTTAACAAAATTATTTCAACGAATAACATTCGATGGTTTGCCAAAGATAGAAACATTCGTGGCTCAAAGAAGCTTATTTCTTTAGTTAAAGTTCTTTTCGTTCTTTTTTCAACTGCATTTTTAATAGGCTTTGTTGAGGAAGGAGCTGATCTAACTTTAGATCTTGAAAATTTAGCAATATTTATTGCTGCACTCGTTGGGTTAATTGCTGTTACTTTGTTTTACGAGGGGACAGAGGGATTAATTGAGAGTAAAGTTTTTAAGCAAAAAGTAAGAATTAAATGGGCTCCTCAAGCAATATTTTTTGCGGGGATTTCTACTCTTGCTTTCATCTATTTTGAAATGCCAATTGGATTTATATTTGGATTTTTTGCATCTGCGTACATCACTGGAAGAAGAAATATAGCAAAACTTTCACCAAAATTTTACTCAACAATTGCTTTGAGTCTTGCAGGGTTTGGTTTCTTCTATCTAACATCTATACCTCTTATTAAAGACTCAACGGTACTGACGGCAGCTGCAGCCCTTAGCTATTTGATGTGTTTAGAAGGAGTTTTGTTTAAGTCACTGCCGGGTGGTGGAAATGAGTTATTTGAATCTCTTTCCGACTCTCAAGGTGTTTTTAAAATCTTTCCACTTTTAAGTTTTATATTGGGTTTGTGGTTGTTTATAAGAATTCTTATTGTTCCTCCAGATAGTGAATTTGCCAACATGCAACAAGATTTATTAAGTATGGGTTCATTTTCTTTAACCTTTGCAATTGGCCTAATTGGATACATTTTAACAATTTTGATTCTAGGTTTATTTATAAAAGTAAAGGCTAGAAGATGAACAACAGATATATAAACTCATTTATTCTTCTGTTATTAATTGTTTCTTTAGTTGTAATAAACTTTAATCAAGAAGAAGAGACAATTGTACTTGAACAAGAAGAAGAAATTCAAGTCATTGATACTTCTACAACAACTCTTGAGCCAACAACTACTACATCTTCAACTACAACCACAGTTCCACCTTCAACAACTTCAACAACTACAACATCTACAACTTCAACAACTACGACTTCAACTACAACTACAACCACAACGGTTTACACAGGTCCATTTGCAGAATACGCAGGATTCGAAGGCACAAATCAAACTACTTTGGATGAACTAGTCAAACAATTACCTCCAATACTGTTACAAATAATCGAAACAAACAATATAAGTGTTATTAATGGTTGTCATCAATATGGGGCTTCACTTGTTGGGAGGTGTCCTTATGGAGTATGGGATCCAAGCGGAACAAGCTCAGATGGAACCAAAAATGCAGAATGGACACTTTCTATTTGGATATCGGATAGAGCTTTTTCAGCTGCAGTTTCCTATGATGTTTTACTTCATGAATCACTTCATGCATTTACATATTCAACTAGGAACTGTCCAAAAAATTCAACAACGTTATATCGTCAAGATGCACGAGACTTTTTTGGAGGGGAAGAATATTTAGTTGATGCACTTGTGCGTTATTACGGTGGTGCATACAATCACTACAGAACAGCAGGTGAATTAGATTCAAGTGAACAAGAGTATTTAACCGATTACATCAATATTTGTTCAGCTTAAAAAAAATTTAAATGTTGTTAATTTAAAATTGCTGTGTATATAATGAGAATGTCTTTCAGACAAACACAATTCACAAACCATTCCAAACCATGAATGTTTTGAAATTAGGAGAAATATGTCCGCAAGGTCACAATTACAATCAAAACCAGTAGCAGATCTTCGTGAAATAGCTGATGGTTTAGGTCTTGAACACAAAGGCCTTCAAAAAGCAAAGTTAATAGATCTTTTATTAGAACAAGGTGACGCTATTGGCGATATTGCAGATGGTGCTGAAGAAGAAGTAGCAGTTGTAGCTTCAGATAATGATATGCCATCAGTTGTAAATTCTGGTGATAGCCAAATTAAAGAGGGTGAAACAAGAGAGGGTATTCTTGATATCTTGCCAGAGGGTTATGGATTTTTAAGATGTAGTGGTTATAAACCAAGTGAGATGGATGTATATGTACCAGCGGGAGCAATCAAAAAATTTAGAATGAGAAAAGGCGACCTCGTGACGGGACCAATTCGTGCACCACGTGCAAAAGAAAAGTATCCTGCATTAGTTGAACCTAAAACTGTAAATGGAGCTGATCCAGAACTTTTGGCTCGTAGAGTAGACTTTGACAAACTAACACCTCTTTTTCCTGATGAGAGATTAAAGCTTGAAATTGATGGTGAACCAGAACGACTTGTTGGAAGAATCGTAGACCTTATTGCACCTATTGGAAAAGGTCAGAGAGGATTGATTGTTTCTCCACCGAAAGCAGGTAAAACTACAATTCTTAAAGAAATTGCAAACTCTATTACAGCTAATAACCCAGAGGTTTATTTAATGGTTGTTCTAGTTGATGAAAGACCAGAAGAGGTAACCGACATGCAACGTTCAGTAGATGGAGAAGTTGTATTTTCAACCTTCGATAGACCACCAGATGAGCACACTCAAGTTTCTAAATTAGCTATCGAAAGAGCAAAAAGACTTGTTGAAGAAGGTAAGGATGTAGTAATTTTATTGGATTCAATTACAAGACTTGCGAGAGCTCATAACTTAGCGACCCCAGCTAGTGGAAGAATTTTATCAGGTGGTGTTGATTCGACTGCTTTAACTCCTCCTAAACAATTCTTTGGTGCAGCTAGAAACATAGAAGGTGGAGGAAGCCTAACAATTCTTGGTACTGCACTTGTTGAGACTGGATCAAAAATGGATGAAGTTATCTTCGAAGAGTTTAAGGGAACTGGAAACATGGAACTTCGTTTAGATAGACAACTTGCAGACAAGAGAGTCTTTCCTGCGATAGATGTTACTCCATCTGGAACTCGTGAAGAGCAACGACTAGTTTCACCAAAAGAACTTGAATCATTATGGACTCTAAGAAGGGTTCTTGTTGGCCTTGAGGGTGGAGCTGCAACAGAATTATTAATTGATAGGCTTAAAACTCTTAAAAGCAATGACGCATTCTTAAAGGATGTCGCAAAAACCAATAAATAAAGTAAAGTAGACACTGTGAAAAAAGATATACATCCCGAATATAAAGAAGTCGTTTTCAGAGATGAAGATGCTGATTTTGCATTTCTTACAAGATCAACCATTAAGACATCTGAAACAATTACTTGGGAAGATGGAAAAGAATATCCACTTGTCAAACTAGAAATCTCTAGTGCAAGCCATCCTTTTTTTACTGGAAAACAAAAACTTGTTGACTCTACAGGTAGAGTTGAAAGATTCAAACAACGATACGGTTCAACAAGTACAAGACAAGCACCTAAGCAAGAAGTTTCTTCTCAAGAAGAAGAATAACTTCTTTAATCCCTTTTTCTCATGTCTGAAAATGATATTTCTTATGGTGGACAAGCTGTAATAAGTGGTGTCCTAATTCAAAGCCCAAAGGGTTGGTCAGTTGCTGTAAGAAATCAAAATAATGAAATTGTAAAGTTCTTTAAAGAGAGAACGCCTTTGGTTAGAAGGCCTGGTATTTTTAAACTTCCATTAATGCGTGGTATTGGAGCACTCATTGATTCTTTATATGTTGGTTATCAAGGTTTAACGATGTCTGATGAAATATATTATGAGGATGAGCCAGAACCAACACTTATTAATAAAATCTTTAACTACGTTTTTATCATTGTGTTTCTCTCGCTCCTTATTGCTGGACCAAGATTACTGATCGATTTGATTGAAACAGATCAGACATCGAAAGGATTATATGAGGGACTTTTACGTGGTGTAATCGTTGTTCTTTATATTTATCTCATTGGAAAAACAAAAGATGCACAAGAGCTATTCGAATTTCATGGTGCAGAGCACATGACCATTGCAGCTTTTGAAAATAACAGAGATCTTAATCTTGATCACATCAAAACTTTCCCTAAAGAACACATTCGATGTGGAACCGCATTCATATTCTTGATAGTTTTTGTTAGCTTGTTAACTCTTCCATTTATTCCAACGTTGAGTATTTTCATGACACTTGTAACACGTATTCTTCATGTGTTTGTCGTTGCAATGCTTTCATACGAAATACTTAAATTAAATTTTCAATACTCAGGCTCACTTTTTTCAAGATTTTTTAGCACTCCTGGAATATGGATGCAGAAAATGACAACAAAACCTCCATCTGATGACCAAATTGAAGTCGCAAGAGTTGCTATGGCAAACTGTATAAAACATAGTGAAAAAACTGATGAACTTGATAATTTTCTTGAAAATACAAAAGAGGTAAATCATGGATGAAACTTTAATTAAAAAACTTACAGCAATAGTTGAGTCACAAAAACAATTAGAAGATGATCTATCAAAAGTTGATATCTCAAGTGATCCAAATAAATACGCAGAGATGGCAAAAAAACATAGTGATATGTCTTCAATTGTTGAGCTTTTCAGACAATGGGAAACACTAACTTCCGATATATCGGATGCTGAAGAGTTGCTTAATGAGGAAACCGACGAAGAGATGAAAAGTGAATATGAGGACATCATTAAAAACTCAACTGCTGAGATTGAAAACATTGTTACAAAAATAAAAGTTGGTTTACTACCAAAAGACCCATCTGATGAGAAAGATGTTCTTGTAGAGATCCGACCTGGAGCAGGTGGTGAGGAAGCATCCATTTGGGTTGGGGATCTATTCAAAATGTATTCACGTTTTGCGGAACGTAACTCATGGAATGTTGAAAAGATAGAGATGACTGATTCTGATATGGGTGGATATAGCAAGGTTATCTTTGCTATAAAATCTAAAGGTGTTTATTCAAAACTTAAATTTGAAGCTGGTGCACACAGAGTACAGAGAATTCCTAAAACAGAGTCACAAGGAAGGGTCCATACTTCTATTGCAACGGTAGCTGTCTTACCTGAAGCAGAGGAAGTAGATATAGATATTGATCAAAATGATTTAAAAGTAGATGTCTACAGATCAAGTGGACCAGGTGGACAAAGTGTGAACACAACAGATTCAGCCGTACGAATCACCCACGTTCCTACCGGACTTGTTGTCTCCTGCCAAGATGAAAAGTCACAACTACAAAATAAAGAAAAAGCTATGAGAATTTTAAGAGCAAGATTGCTCAAAGCACGTCAAGACGAAGCTGAAGCTGAACGAGCAAAGAATAGAAAAGAACAAGTAGGTTCTGGTGAGCGATCTGACAAAATTAGAACCTACAATTATAAAGACAACAGGGTATCTGACCACCGAATCAACTTAACCCTGAAGAAGCTAGATCAGGTACTTGATGGTGATTTAAGTGATTTTATTGATGCTCTGATAGCAGATAATGAAACAACAAGACTCGCAACTTTAGAGGAATAATTGGATATAAAATCTATTCCAAATCATGAACTTGAGAGGTTAAAACAAAAAGCTCAAGAAATCTCTGGCAGTAAAACAGAATATCAAAATGAATACTCAACACTATTAACACGCAGGTTAAATCATGAACCAATTCAATATATTGAAGAATTCATGCCTTTTTATACTGTCCAGTTAAAAGTAGATGAACGTGCATTAATTCCTAGACCTGAAACAGAGTATTTGATCGAGATAATTAAAAACAAGGTTGTAAAACCAAAAAGCATATTAGATGTTGGTACTGGTTCTGGTTGTATAAGTCTGATGATGAAACATTTATATCCAGAAGCTGAAGTAAAAGGGATCGATATCTCACCTTTTGCTATTCAATTAGCTACTGAAAACGCAACTCTCAATGGAATGAATATTGAATTCATCCAATCAGATCTACTTAATGAAGTAAGTAGTAGTAATTTTGACTTAATAATTGCGAACTTACCATATATACCAAGCAGTGAAATTGAAACTCTTGATTTGGAAGTACTAAATTACGAACCCTTAAATGCACTTGATGGTGGAGATAATGATGGGATTAACATTATTCAAAACCTCATAAATCAAATTGAAGATAAAAAATACAAAGACTTTGAAATATTTCTTGAGATAGATGAGAGATTTGGCAAGAAAGTAATTGAATTATTGAATAACTATGACGATGTAGAATTAATTAAAGACTTGGCAGACAAAGATAGGTACGTTTATGCAAGGCGATAATATCTCATTAGCAATAGATACAATTTATAAAAATGAAGTTGTTGGTATTCCGACAGAAACCGTTTACGGTATAGGCGTCAATCCAAACTCAAAAGAAGCTGTAGAAAAATTATTCGAATTAAAAGAAAGAGATGACTCAAAACCTATCTCATTACTCATTCCCTCTTACACATATTTGCAACAACTTGATCTTGTTACACAAGTACCTGAAATTGTAGATCTCTATTGGCCAGGACCTCTGACTGCAGTTGTTGAAACCAATGAAGAATATGTTGATGGTATCGGTACAAAAAATCCAAATACAATTGGATTAAGAGTTCCTGATAATGAACTTACCATCCAATTATTAAATGAAATTGGACCACTCGCAGTTACAAGTGCAAATACCTCTGGTGATGAAGAAGCACAGAGCGACAGTGAGGCATATGAAATGTTTAAAGACAACATTGGATATTATTTAGAGGGAACATCAATCCATGGAGATGGATCTACGGTTGTCGATTTTAGAGTTACAGGTGGGGAAATTTTAAGGCAAGGGCCACTTAAATGGCCTCCGAGTTACTGTTAAAGTGTAGATATGGAAAATACTGGCGCATTAAATACTGAGTTATTTGAAACAGATAATGAGATAGCATCATTAATTGATAATGATTTAGCACGTCAAAACTCACATATACATTTAATTGCTTCAGAGAACTTTGCTTCAAAGGCAGTAATGCAGGCATCAGGTTCTATTCTTACAAACAAGTATTCAGAAGGTTTTCCAGGAAGAAGATATTACGAGGGTTGTGAGACTGTTGATGAGATAGAACAACTCGCAATTGACAGAGCATGTGAATTATTTGACGCAGATCATGCAAACGTCCAGCCTCATTCAGGATCATCAGCAAACATGGCAGTCTACTTAAACCTCCTAGAAGCTGGTGACACCGTTATGGGTATGTCTCTTGACCAAGGTGGACATTTAACACACGGTTCTCCTGTTAACTTTTCTGGAAGAATGTATAACTTTGTTGGTTATGGATTAGATAAAGAAACTGAACTAATCAATATGGATGATGTTGCAAAATTAGCAGAGGAAACAAAACCAAAACTACTAATTGCAGGTTATTCATCCTATTCTCAGGAGCTTGATTACAAGGCATTTAGAGAGATTGCTGATTCAGTTGGAGCTTATTTTATGGTTGATGCCGCACATTTTATTGGCCTTGTCGCCGGTAAAGTAGTTGAGAATCCCATGAAATATGCTGATGTTGTGACTGCAACTACTCATAAAGCACTTAGAGGTCCAAGAGGTGGAATGATTTTATCAACAGAGGAATTAGCAAAAGGTGTAGATAAAAATATTTTCCCAGGAGCACAAGGTGGAGCATTAAATAACCAGATTGCAGCAAAGGCCGTATGCTTTAAAGAAGCACTATCAAAAGATTTTCAAGATTATACAGCTCAAATTTTAAAGAACGCTTCAGCCCTTTCTGACTCTTTCATAAATGAAGGTCTAAGAGTTGTTAGTGGGGGAACAACTAATCACATCGTATTAGTTGATACAAACAGCGTGGACGAAGAGTTAACAGGTAAAGATGCTGGTATTTTACTCAATGAAATGGGAATTACGCTGAATCGAAATGCCATTCCATTTGATGAGAGATCACCATTTGTTACATCAGGCATAAGAATGGGTACACCAGCTGCAACAACATGTGGAATGAAGGAAAGTGAATTAACAAAAGTAGGAAACTTAATTTCAGAAATTCTAAAAAATAGATCAGATTCAAACAAGCTTGATGAATTAAAAGATGAAGTAAATGAGTTAGCTTCACAGTACAAGCCATATGTCTAACAATCGAAGAAAATTAAATCTAGAAGACTACGGTCCAGTAAGTTCGTTTTCAACTTCAATAATAAGCGGTCTTTTAGTTGGTTTGCTAGTACAAAATTTCATCGGATTTGAGCCGTACACAGTTATCATCTTTGTGTTTGTTGGAATTTATGATGGTTTCAGAAGAATGTGGAAAATCTCAAAAAAACTTGAACAAGATCAATGAATGTTGAATTAGTACTAGCTACGAGAATGCTTAAAAGAGCATCAATAATTTATATTCTTTGTCCACTTCTTTTTTTAATTAGATCAGAAAATGCATTTGTAACATCTCTGGCGTCTTCAATAATTGTTGCAGTTGGATTTTATTTGGGTGCAGTCATCATGTCGTATGCTGCAAAAATCTCATTAAATTTTTATTACTTCGCTGCGATTTTTGGATATTTATTCAGATTAATTTTCATTTTTGGACTTCTCTTATTACTGAGAAGCTTATATTCTATTGATGAATTGGCAATGTCTTTGACAGTGCCAATCGTCTTTTTAAGTATGTTATTCTTAGAAATGGCTATGGTAATTAAGAGAAAAGACACTGACTTAGATTGGGCAAATGATAACAGCAGCTGAGACTTGTGATTTTATAAACAACGTTGTTTGCAAACCTGAAAATGTAAACTCATTGTTCGAATTTGGGAACTTTGGTTCTTCAGACATCTCCCGAACAGAAATTCTTATACTTTTAGCTGCAATTATCCCAGTAGTTTTAATGTTTTTTGGGCTTAGAAAAAAATCAGTTGTTCCTGGAAGACTTCAATCTGTAGTTGAAAGCATCTTTACTTTCGTAAAAGATGAAATAGCTCTGGGTGTTATTGGCCGAGGTGGTGAGAAATTTACACCGTATCTAATTTCAGTTTTTATGTTTATCTTGGTTGGTAACTTATTTGAAGTCACTCCACTTATCAACTTCCCAGTTACTTCCCGCATGGCACTTCCTCTCTTCTTAAGCCTTGTCACCTACGTAATATTTCTTTTTGTTGGAATCAAAACAGAGGGAATAAAATACTTTACGAACTTACTATGGCCACCGGGAGTCCCTGTAGCCTTAAAACCTCTAGTTGGTGCAATCGAGTTGGTTTCAGTTCTACTTGTAAGACCATTCAGTTTAGCTGTTCGATTATTTGCTAACCTTGTAGCAGGTCACGTAATGTTAAGCCTTCTCTTAGCCTCAGCATATTTCTTTGTTGTACAACCTGGAGTAGGTGAGTATATCGTATCAAAAGCACCTGTTGGTCTCGCATGGTTTACTTTAGGTCTTGCAATATATGGTTTTGAATTAATAGTTTCTATTCTGCAGGCATACATATTTACTTTGTTGTCAGCAGTTTATATACAGACGTCTCTGCATCCAGAGCATTAATTAAAGGAGGATAATGGAAAGTGCATACGCATTAATTGGATACGGACTAGCGGCGATTGGACCAGGCATTGGTATTGGTCTTATTGCTGGTAACGCAGTACAAGCAATGGCTAGACAGCCAGAAGCAGCTGGAATGGTAAGAACAACAATGTTCTTGGGAATCGCATTCACTGAGGCTCTTGCCCTTATTGGATTCGTCCTATTCTTTTTGGTTGGTTAAAAATGATGTTTTATTTGGATACATTTTTAGCGGAAGCAGAAGAGTCAAGCTCAGGTGTTGACTTATTGCTGCCTGCAACTTCAGAATTAGTAGCTGGAGTAGTAGCTTTTGCAGTAGTATTTTTCTTCGTTTGGAAGTGGGCTTTACCTGCCATGAACGAAACACTTGATAAAAGATCTGCTGAAATAGAAGGACAGATTAAGGAAGCTGAAAGTACTAAATCAGAAGCTGAGAAATCAAAGCAAGAATATGATGCTTTAGTTTCAAACGCTGACGCAGAAGTTCAAAAAATTATTGATGAAGGTAAGCAAGCTGCAGAAAAACTTAAAGAAGATGTTTTAACTGAAGCAAGAGCTGAAGCAGAAGCAATAATTGAAAAAGCAAAGTCAGACTCAGACGCTGAAAAAGAAAGAGTCTCAACTGAGCTTAAAAGTGAGGTAGCTGATCTATCTCTTGAGATTTCTCAAAAAGTAGCTTCTTCAATGTCAAAAGCTGATCAAAAAAAATTAATTGAAAAGTTTATTAAGGAGTTGAATTAAGTAAATGTCTGTTGATTCTTTCTCAAAAGGAATTGTTGAAATTATTTCTTCATCTAAAGATGCTGAAAGAGTTGAAAATGAAATCCTCCAAGTTTTCAATGCACTTTCAAAAAGCTCTGAAGCATTAGATGTGTTTAGAAATTTTGGTATTCCTGTTGAAAAGAAGATAGAGGCAGTTAATTCATTACTCGACAAAAGAGTGTTACCACTCACTCTTGATCTAATAACCTTGACAATATCTCAAGGTTTTGGAGATAACCTCTCTGATATCGAGAGTTCGGTCGCAAATTATATTGCTGAAAAAAGAGGGGCATCAGTTGCAAAAGTTGTTTCAGCTGTTGAATTAGATGCAAAAACTGAAAAAAGTTTAATAAGTGCCCTCAAGAAAAAATTAGGCACCGATGTGGAAATAAAAGTTGAAGTCAATCCAGATGTATTGGGTGGACTTAGTGTAAGTGTTGGTGAGAGAACATTTGATGGATTGATTTCCTCAAAAATCTCAGAAATAAAAACAGTTTTAGAAAGTAGGTAAATTGAGCGAATTTAATATTGATGCAAAACAAATATCAGATTCATTAAAAGAGACTCTAGGTGACTGGCAGGATTCTGTAAAAGACGATCTTGTCGGTTACGTTTCTGCGGTAGCTGATGGAGTAGCAAGAGTTAAAGGCTTAGAAAATGTTATGGCATCAGAGCTACTTGAATTCCCAGGGGGACTTGTTGGAGTAGCACTAAACCTTGAAGAGGATTCTATCGGTGTTGTTTTGATGGGTGACTCCAATCATATTGAAGAGGGTATGCCTGTAAAACAAACTGGAGAGGTGTTGTCAATCGGTGTTGGTGATGGCTTTTTAGGAAGAGTTATTGATCCCCTAGGAAATCCAATTGATGGCAAAGGACCTATTGAATTTACTGAAAGAAGACGATTAGAACTTCAAGCTCCTTCTGTTGTAGAAAGACAACCCGTTGGGGAGCCACTACAAACTGGTATTAAAGCTATTGACTCAATGATTCCAATTGGTCGTGGACAAAGAGAATTAATTATTGGTGATAGACAGATTGGAAAAACTGCTGTTGCAGTTGATACAATAATCAATCAAAAAGACACAGATGTTAAATGTATCTATGTTGCTATAGGTCAAAAATCATCAACTGTAGCAGAAGTAGTAGAGAGATTTGAGCAAGAGGGTGTTCTAGATAAAGTAGTAATTGTAAACGCACCCGCCTCAGCTGCAGCTGCTTTGCAGATGTATGCTCCTTATGCTGGCTCAGCAATTGGCCAACATTGGATGTATAACGGTGAGCATGGATTAATTGTTTTCGACGATCTATCAAAACAAGCCATCGCATATCGCCAGATATCACTTTTACTTAGAAGACCTCCTGGAAGAGAGGCTTATCCTGGTGACGTTTTCTATCTTCACTCAAGGCTATTAGAGCGTTGTGCAAAAGTTAGTGAAGAGTTAGGTGGTGGTTCACTTACAGGACTACCGATCATAGAAACAAAAGCTGGAGACGTATCAGCATTCATTCCAACAAATGTTATTTCCATTACAGATGGACAGATTTATTTGGAATCAGAACTGTTTTATTCTGGTGTTAGACCTGCTGTAAACCCAGGTACATCAGTATCAAGGGTGGGTGGTGCTGCACAAACTAAAGCTATGAAGAAAGTTTCAGGACCTTTAAGAATTAACCTTGCACAGTTCAGAGAGTTAGAAGCCTTTGCAGAGTTCGGATCAGACTTGGATGCTGCATCACAAGCACAGCTTGATAGAGGAAGAAGAGTTGTTGAGTTATTAAAGCAGCCACAATATCAACCAGTGCCAATGGAAGAGCAAGTGATCTCACTTTATGCAGTAACAGAGGGATTTTTAGATGTAGTTGATCCAGCTGACATTCCTCAAACCGAATTAGATTTGATTGATTTTGTTAAAACAAGACATTCAGATGTTATTAATTCAATAAAAACAACAGGTGAATTGCCTGAAGAAGAATTAAAAACAGCTGTTGAAGCTTTTGTAAGTACATTGGAAAAAAAAGAAGAATAAACCATGGCAAGTGCTGAATTACGAATCATAAATAGAAGAATAAAGAGTGTTAAATCCACTAAGAAAATAACACGTGCAATGGAACTTATTGCATCTTCAAGAATCGTAAAAGCACAACAAAGACTTACATCTTCAAATAATTACACAAATCTACTCTCTCAAATTGTTGAGGAATTAACAGGAAGTGGAGAGATGCCAAGTTCACCACCGGTTGAAGGAACAAAAAAAATAACATTAGTTGTTATTACTTCAGATCGAGGACTTGCTGGTGCATATAACACCAATATTTTAAAACTCGCTGAGGCAAGAAAAGCTGAATATGAAAACTTGAATAACAAAGTTGAGATTGTGACCGTTGGAAAAAAAGCAAATGGTTACTTTAAGTACAGAAATATTGAACCTAAACAAAACTATGAGGGCATTACTGATGAGCCAAATTTCGAGAATGCACTAGAGATTATGACACCTCTTGTACAAGAATTCTATGATGGAAAAACAAATCAAATTGAAATTGTCTACACAGAATACAAATCTGCAATGACTCAAACGGCATTGTATAAGACAGTACTTCCTTTCGAAGTAGAACAGATAGCGAAAGAAATAGAGTCAGTTGGTGGGTATACATTTGAACCTTCAGCAAGTCAGGTTCTCAGCAACATCATTCCAAAATACACAAATGCAACAATCTTCTCTTCATTACTGAATGCTTCAACATCAGAGCATGCGTCACGAATGAGAGCAATGAAAGCTGCTACCGAGAACGCAGAAGAGTTAATCAAGATTTTATCAAGACAAAGTAATCAAGCTAGACAAGCTGAGATTACAACAGAGATTTCAGAAATTGTTGGTGGAGCGGAAGCTTTAGCCGGGTAAGGAGAAACTAAATGAGTGAAAATATAGGTAGGGTAGTAAAAATAGCAGGACCTGTTGTTGACGTTGCTTTTCCACAAGATGAGTTACCAGAGATTACATTTGCTCTTGAAGTAGATGTCGAAATTGATGGGAATACAAGCACAATTGTCTTAGAAGTTGCACAACACCTTGGTGAAGGAAGAGTAAGAGCTATTTCTATGCAAGGTACTGATGGTTTAAGAAGAGGAGCTGAAGTAACTGATACTGGTGCGCCTATCTCAGTTCCAGTTGGACAAGAAACATTAGGGCACATATTTAACGTCTGGGGCGAAACCCTAGATGTAGAAACTAGCTCAATAGGTGTTAAACAAAAATGGCCAATACACAGAAAACCTCCTCCATATGAAGATGTGACTGCACAAAATGAAATGTTTGAAACTGGTATTAAAGTGATTGATTTATTGATGCCATACGTGCAAGGTGGAAAAATCGGATTATTCGGTGGAGCTGGTGTTGGTAAAACTGTTCTTATTCAAGAAATGATTAACAGAGTTGCAACACAACACGGTGGTGTATCTGTTTTTGCCGGTGTTGGAGAGAGAACAAGAGAAGGTAATGACTTGTTCAGAGAAATGCAAGAATCTGGAGTTATCGATAAAACAGCTCTAGTTTTTGGTCAGATGGATGAACCACCTGGAGTGAGGCTTCGTGTTGCATTGTCAGCACTAACAATGGCTGAATACTTCAGAGATGAAGAAAAACAAGATGTTCTTTTGTTCATTGATAACATTTTTCGTTTCTCACAAGCTGGTTCAGAGGTCTCAACATTATTAGGTAGAATGCCTTCTGCTGTCGGATACCAACCTACTCTTGCTGATGAAATGGGATTTTTACAAGAGAGAATTACATCTCTTAAAGGTAGATCCATTACATCACTACAAGCGGTATATGTCCCTGCAGACGATATTACTGACCCTGCACCTCACACTGCATTTGCTCACTTAGATGCTAGAACAGTGTTATCAAGATCCATTGCTGACTTGGGAATTTATCCTGCTGTAGATCCACTTGACTCATCATCAAGAATCTTAGATCCAGGCGTGGTAGGGGATGAACATTATGAAACTGCACGTGAAGTCCAAAGAGTGCTTCAAAGATACAACGATCTTCAAGATATTATTGCAATTCTTGGTATCGATGAGTTATCAGAAGAAGATAAGCAGATCGTTGGTAGAGCGAGGAGAATACAGCGTTTCTTATCTCAACCTATGTTTGTTGCTGAACAATTTACAGGAATAGAAGGTAAGTTTGTCTCTATTAAAGATAGTGTCGAAGCCTTCAAAACAATCTTAAGTGGAGAACTCGATTCAGTGCCAGAACAGGCTTTTTATATGACAGGTGGATTAGATGAAGTCATGTCCAAAGCTAAAGAATTGGAAGAAAATCTCTAAATGTATGTAGAGGTCGTTTCTCCTGAAGAGAGTTGCTTTACAGGGGATGCAACAATGGTCATATCAAGAACTCCAAACGGAGAGATTGGTATATTAGAAGGCCACGAACCAACCGTAGCTACATTAGTTCCAGGTGGGCTAACCATTGAACACGACAATACAAGAACAAGCTTTGCAATTTCTGGTGGGATATTACAGATAACTGGAGAGAAAGTAATTGTTCTTGGCGAACTTGTTGAAAAGATTGATGGAGATCACGAAAAAGCTGTTGAAGTTGGTCAAGAGTTAGCTAAAAAAGCCTTTCCAGAGGAATAATGTCATCTCTTCTAGCATTTCACGCTCATCCAGATGATGAGAGCGTTTCGACTGGAGTCACTCTAGCAAAATATGCAGACGAAGGTCACAGGGTTGTAGTAGCTACAGCTACTGACGGTTCTGCTGGTGAAATTCATAACTATGATAATCCAGAAGAACTTTTTCCTAAACTCGCTGAAATGAGAAGAAAAGAATTAGAGGCAAGCCTTGAAGCACTGGGTGTAAAAGAGTATGAATGGATGGGGTTTAAAGATTCTGGAATGATGGGTACTAAAGAAAATGATGATCCGGATTGTTTCTGGAGACAAAACTATTTTGATCCTGTTGGAAAACTCGTCGACATAATTAGAAAATATAAACCTGATGCTTTAATCACATATGACCCTTTTGGAGGATATGGTCACCCAGATCATATACAGACACATAGAATAGGAACCGCAGCCTTCTTTGCAGCCAGTGATTTAGACAAATTTCCTCTGAAAGAGGGTCAAGAAGTATGGATTCCAAAGCGTCTTTATTACAGTGCCTGGTCTAAAAAAAGAATGCAATCTAGAAGACAACAGATGTTAGATGCTGGAATTATTTCAGAAGAAGAATTTAGTAGGTTCAACCCAATTGGCAGTGAACATGACGATATAGATGTTGAGGTTGATGGAACAAAGTATGTTGAGCATAAAATTAATTCTATGAAAGCACATCGAAGTCAGTTTAAAGATGACTGGTGGGGTTTTAATATTCCAGATGAATTTAAAGAGGATTTTTTAGGATATGAAAACTACATACTTGCTTTCAATAGAGGGTCTTGGTCTTCACAAACTGAACTAGTTTAAGTTTGAATCACTTTTAACTTTGGTTTACTTCATTTTTACTTACTAATTTTATATTTTTAATTAAGTAATAAAAATTAGAAAGGTAATTTAATGACTAAGTTTAAATTTACTTCATTAATATTGATTCTATCTTTACTAGTAGTTGCATGCGGTGATAGCAATGAAACTAGTTCTGATGCAGCAGTAGTTGATGAGGAATTAGTTACTCAAACAACCGTTGAATCTACAAATGAAGTTTCTGAGCCAGCAGCAAAGACACTTACTGGTGAGATATTGATTGATGGTTCTTCAACAGTTTTTCCAATTACTCAAGCTGTAGCTGAAGAATTTACAATTTTAAATCCTGACGTGAAAATTTCAGTTGGAGTTTCTGGAACAGGTGGTGGTTTTAAGAAATTTTGTCCTGGAGAGACTATGATATCAAATGCATCAAGGGCAATAAAAGATAAAGAAGTAGCACTGTGTGAAGAGAACAACACAAAATATTTAGAGGTGCAAGTAGGTATAGATGCATTATCAGTAGTAATTCCATCTTCAAATGACTGGGCAACATGCTTGACAGTTGACGAGTTAAATTCAATATGGGTTGCTGATAGTTCAGTAAGTAGCTGGAATGAAGTAAGAAGTTCATTCCCAGATGTGCCAATAGATTTGTATGGGCCTGGCACGGACTCAGGTACGTTTGATTTCTTCAATGAGGAAATAACTGGAGAAGCAGGTAGTAGGTCTGACTACACAGCATCTGAGGATGATAACGTTTTAGTAAATGGAGTTTCTGGCTCTGAAGGTGGTCTTGGTTATTTTGGACTTGCTTACTATGAAGAAAACAAAGATAAATTAAACGCAGTACAAGTTGACGCAGGAAATGGTTGTCAGCCACCAGAAGCTGCTTTTGAAGGAAATTACTACTTAGCAAGACCGTTATATATATATATTTCAGAATCTGTAAAAGAGGATCAAGTAGTTAAAGCATTTGTTGACTTCTATTTTGAAGCTATGGATATTATTGTTCCCGCAGTTGGATACGTACCTATGCTTGAAGATCAAAAAGCCAATGCACTATCTGCTTGGCAGAACTTCAGTAGCTGAAAAACAAAAGACGTATCTGTGTAGAGATACATGGATACGTCTTTGTTTAATTCCAAGATAATTTCAATTTACTTTCTATTTACCTTTTCTAATTAAATTCTTTATAAATAGAAATGTATAAAGATTTAAATCTAACTAAAACTAAAACAAAGCCCCTTGAGTCTGTTGTAAAGTTTTTTATAACGTTGTCAGCTTTTGCAGCAATTTTGATTTCAATAGCTATAGTTTTTACTTTATTAACTGAAGCTATTAATTTTTTTCAAGATCCAGAAGTCACAATTAGAGAGTATTTTACTGCTACTCGATGGACACCAACATTTAAAAACCCAGTATATGGGGTCTTACCTTTGATTTCTTCAACTCTCTATATCGCATTGATTGCTTGTTTGATCTCTTTTCCTTTGGGTTTGTTTTCAGCAATTTACCTTTCTGAATTTGCTTCAAGAAGAACAAGAAAAGTTATAAAGCCAATTATGGAAATACTTGCAGGTGTACCAACTGTTGTTTTTGGTTATTTTGCCTTAAATTGGATTACACCTAATATCGTTCAGCGTTTTATACCTGGATCAGGTGTTTTTAATGCTATTTCAGCCGGCATTGCAGTGGGTATAATGATTATTCCAACAATCGCATCAATTTCTGATGATGCGCTAAATGCTGTTCCAAAATCTTTGAGGATGGGTTCTCTCGCATTAGGATCTACGCGGAGAATAACAGCATTAAAAATAATGTTACCTGCGGCTTTGTCCGGAATCATTGCATCTTTTATTTTGGGATTTTCACGAGCTATTGGTGAAACAATGATAGTTACCATTGCTGGTGGGCAGTATCCTGAGTTGAATCTTGATCCTAGAAAAGCTATGTATACGATAACCTCTTCTATTGTAAATGTTTCACTTGGGGACACTCCTCATGGAACAACAGCATACAATGCTTTATTTGCGCTAGGAATAACACTTTTTATTATGACTTTTGTTCTTAATATTTTTTCAGACTACATCGCTAGAAAATACAGGAAAGAATATGAACAGTAACTCTGTGTTTGCCGAAACTAAAAAGGAAAGGCAATTAAAAGAATTGGCTTTCCTAAGTATTTTGTATTTTTGTGTAACAGTTGCAATTGTTACCTTAATGACACTTATTTATGATGTAATTTCAACAGGGTATTCAAGGTTATTTAATGATTATGAACTAGGGCTTATTAGTAAAGTAACAATTGATAATCCAAGAGATTTCTTAACAAGCTTAGATTCTCGTGATCCACTTAAAGCTGGAATAGGTCCAGCATTTGCAGGAACAGTTTGGTTAATGATAATAGTAATATTTGCAACATTTCCTCTCGGTGCAGGTGCAGCTATATATCTACAAGAATTTGCTCCAAAAAATAAATTAACCAGATTTATTGAATTAAATTTAACTAATTTAGCGGGAGTTCCCTCAGTAATTTATGGACTAATGGGGTTGGCTGTTTTTGTCAGACTCGCAGGTTTTGGGAGATCTGTATTATCAGGAGGTTTAACCTTGACATTACTTATTCTTCCTGTTGTTATTGTTGCTTCTAGAGAAGCATTAAAAGCTGTTCCGGACACAATAAGGCAAGGTGCGTTGGCACTTGGTTCAACAAAATTTCAAGCGATTTTTAGACAAGTAGTACCATCTGCAATTCCAGGTATGGTTACAGGAATGGTTCTTGGACTGTCAAGAGCCATCGGAGAGACTGCTCCATTAATTTTTATGGGTGCGTTAACTTATGTTAATTATTATCCAGACACACCACTTAGCGGATTTACTGCCATACCAATACAAGTTTATAACTGGATAGGATATCCACAAGCAGAGTGGAAAGACACATCATCTGCGGGAATAATTTTATTGCTTGGTTTGCTTCTAAGCATGAATGCTTTGGCCTTAATTATTAGAAATAAATTTGAAAAAGACTGGTAATAACCAGAAAGGAACAAATGGAAACTGAAATAACAACAAAAAAAGAATTAGATCATGTTTTTACAGTAAGAGATGTTTCTGTAAGTTATGGAGACTTTACTGCTGTGAAAAATGTATCTATGGATATGTTTAAAAATAACATAACTGCTTTCATAGGACCATCAGGTTGTGGTAAGAGTACTCTTATCAGATCATTTAATAGGATGAATGATCTGATTCCTAATGCTGCAGTAAACGGTGAGATAAACTATCAAGGCATAAATCTATATGATGAAGAAGTAGACCCAGTACAAGTACGAAGAAGAATTGGTATGGTTTTTCAAAAACCAAATCCATTTCCAAAATCAATAAGAGAAAATATAACTTTTGGATTAAAAGTTAATAATATGACTGATAACTTAGATGAAAGAGTTGAAAAAGCACTTACACAAGCAGCTCTATGGGATGAAGTGAAAAACGACCTAGATAAAAATGCTCTTGATCTTTCTGGAGGTCAACAACAGAGATTATGCATTGCAAGAACAATTGCAGTCGAGCCAGATACTATATTGATGGACGAACCATGTTCAGCGCTAGACCCTGTCGCAACTAAAAAAATTGAAGATTTGATGCAGATATTAGTAAAAGACTTTTCCATCCTTATAGTGACTCACAACATGCAACAAGCATCAAGAGTATCTAATTACTGTGCTTTTTTTACAACAAAGGCTACTGATGATGGAAGAAGGACTGGTGAATTGGTGGAATATAGGGATACAAAGACTATGTTTACAAATCCATCTGAAAGTTTAACGGAAGAATATATAAGTGGGAGGTTTGGATGAGTTTAGAGCAGAAGATAAATAATCTTGAAACTGATTTACACATCATGGGAACATTGGTTCTCGATTCGTTGGTAGGTGCTGTTAGAGCACTAGAAGATAAAGATACTTTAAAAGCATCAGAAGTGATGGATAAAGATGATGAAATAGATGATGCGTATATGAAGATTGATCAAGACTGGTTCGAACTAATGGCTACCGAACAACCTGTTGCATCAGATTTAAGACTCTCAACATCAATTTTGCAAGCAAGTTTACACTTAGAAAGACTTGGAGATTTGTCTGTCTATTTAGGAAAAACAACTCACGAAATACATGATTTACCCATTCCAGAAAGTTTACATAAAATTGTTGTAGAAATGGGTGATATGGTCATAGACATGGCGTCTTCAGCGTTAGAAAGTTTAAAAAACAGAGATGCGGAGTTAGCCTTATCAACCGCAAGAAAAGATGAGCTTATCAATAGTCTTTACAATAAGATGCTAAATGAAGTTCCTAATATATCTGGTAATAAAGATTTATATAGTGGATTATTTAGACTAATCACATGTGTGAGAACTTTAGAAAGAGGAGGAGATCACGCTGTGGATATTTGCGAATTAGCCTCATTTCTAGTCACTGGAGAATTTAAAGAGTTCTAATGGCAAAGAAAATATTACTTGTAGAAGATGAAAAAAGTATTGCTGAAGGAATAATTTATAATCTTAAAAATGAGGGCATGAGGGTAACTCATGTTGATGAAGGTCCAATTGCTCTAGATCTTTTTGAAGAAGAACATTTTGATTTGGTGATACTGGATATTATGCTTCCTGAAATTTCAGGTTTAGATATATGCAGATCTATAAGGAAAACTTCAAATGTTCCAATAATAATGGTGACGGCTAGAGATGATGAAGTAGATAAAATTACAGGTTTAGAAATAGGTGCGGATGATTATATTACCAAACCTTTTTCTGTTAAAGAATTAATTAGTCGTGTCAAAGCTGTCATGAGAAGATCGCAGTTTTCACCTTCTACAAATGCAAGCCAAAAAACCAACTTTGCAGATAATGACAAAATAATTGTTGGAGATATTGAAATGAGTCCACTTAGATATGAAGCAAAAGTAAAGGGAGAGCTTATTGACTTAAGACCCAGAGAGTTTGAATTACTTTATTTTTTATGTGACAATGCTGGTAACTTAGTTTCAAGAGAGGAATTATTTGATCAAGTCTGGGGTTATAGTTTTGCTGGAAATTCCAAAACACTTGATGTGCATATACAAAGAATTAGAGAAAGAATAGAGGAAAATCCCAAAAAACCAAAAAGACTTATGACTATTAGAGGTATGGGATACAAACTTATCGATGAGTGATAATACAGAAGAGTTCTTAGAGATTACAAGGATTAAAGAAGAGTTTATAGCAAATGCTTCTCATGAATTAAAAACTCCTGTAGCTTCTGTGAGACTTGCTGCTGAATCCGCACTAAGGTCTTTAAAGTTAAAGGATGGAATGGCGAAATCATTTTTGGAGCAAATTCTAAGGGATTCAGATCGTATGAACGAATTGATTTCTGATTTGCTAGACCTTTCTTCAATGGAATCCTCAGATATTCAAATGGAAATAATAGATTTACATGAAGTGATTTCAAATGAGATTTCATATCTTTCGAAACAAAATAAAAAGAGAGTGGGATATAAAAAGACAAAAGCTGAAATTTTTGCAAATTATGATGATATTTCCATCGCTGTTAAAAACTTAATCAAAAATGCGCTTAAGTATTCACCTCTAGAAGAAAATATATTTATTAAAACAGAGACGAGTGATTCTGAGATAATTTGTTCTTTTCAAGATTTTGGGTCTGGAATATCAAAAGCTGATCAAGAAAAAATATTTGAAAGGTTTTATAGAGTAGATAAAGGCAGGTCTCGGAAGCTAGGGGGGACTGGGCTAGGTCTAGCAATTGTAAAACATGCTATTGATAGAAATAATGCAAGAATCGAAATAGAAAGCAAACTCAGTTTTGGGTCAACATTCTCAATAATATTTCCTAAAGTAAACGTGAAGTAAACGAACAGTAAATCTGAATTTAATTTAATTTAAACTCATATATAATTCATACGGAATATGAATTTAAAAGTCGTTAAAAACTTAAGCTTCGCATTATTTTTCTTATACTTCTTTCTTGTATCTATAAAACTTCTTGAAAAGGGTATCAAAACTCTTGGTGCAGAATATACCGATCAACTTTTTGAATCTGTTTCAAATCCATTTGCAGGATTGCTCGTGGGAATATTGTGTACTGTTTTGGTTCAATCCTCATCAGTTACGACATCTACAATTGTCGGATTAGTTGGTAGTGGTGTCCTCAGCCTAGAGTATGCAATACCTATGGTCATGGGTGCAAATATAGGAACAACTGTAACAAATACTCTTGTTTCTTTTGGCCATGTTAGAAGGGAAGGAGAATTTAAAAGGGCTTTTGCAGCATCAACAATGCATGATTTTTTTAATGTATTTGTTGTAATCATTTTGTTTCCACTAGATCATATAACTGGGTTCATCACAAAAATGGCCGAAAACGGTACAGAGTTTATAATTGCATCTGGTTTCACAGCCACCAAACCAAATAGTCCTATTAAGGCAGCAATCAAATGGGGTTCCAATAATATTCTAGATGGCCTTACTTCAATCCCATTCATTGGTGATTTGAGTGAAAATTCTTATAGAGTTTACGCAGTCTTGTTGATAGTCATAGCAATTGGATTAATTTTTCTTTGCTTGAAAAATGTAGTTTCAAATATGAAGTCATTAATGATGAATCAAATCGAAATGGGCTTAGATAGAGCACTTGCAAGAGGTGGTGGACTATTTGCAATTTTGATAGGTATTCTTATTACTTTCTCAGTTCAGAGTTCAAGTATCACAACATCTATACTTGTTCCAATTGTTGGTTCAGGCATATTATCCATACAAAATGCATTTCCCATAACGCTTGGCGCTAATATTGGAACCACAATAACTGCGGTTCTAGCAAGCTTTGTTGTAGATAACACTGCTGGATTAACAATTGCATTGCATCATGTATTTTTTAACACAATAGGTGTCATGATTGTTTACCCGGTCAAATTTATCAGGAACTTACCTGTTAATCTGGCCGTGACCTTCAGCAATGTGGTGGCCAAAAGAAGATATATTGCAATTTTGTATGTATTGGTAACATTTTTGTTACTTCCATTACTGGGAGTAGTAATATCAAATTAAAGGAGAAATATGAGTAATGAATCATTAGATAGTATTGACGCAAAATTAAGTGAGATGCTTACAAATAGTATGAGAATTTATGATCTTGCAATGAACTGTCTTCTTGGAGATACAAACCTAGATTCGGTAAGAGATGACCTATATTCAACAGATAAAAAAATCAATGAATTACATCGTGATGTTAGAAGAGAAATGATTATTCATTCCGCAGTCAACTCAAGAAATCTAGATATTCCCCTTCTTCTCTCCTATATGACCATGTCAAAAGATATTGAGAGAATTGGCGATTATTGTAAAAATTTATTTGAAATCGCAGAAACTGGAAATACATTTACCCAAGGTGATGAGCTTGATAATTATATTGAATTGAGAAATGACATAGGAAAACTTATTGTATATTTACAGTCCTGTTTGAATCTTGATGATGAGTCAAAAGTACAGGATTTAATAACACTTGGATCATCCCTATCAACAAGTCTTGATGATAAGATTACTGCACTCCTTGAAAATAAGGAAAAAGTTCAATATCCAGTCGCAACAACGTTACTTTATCGTTATCTTAAAAGGATTGTTTCACATATTGTGAATGCGAGCACTGCCTTAATTATGCCAACCGATCAAATAGATTATCTAGACGAATAATTTAATTTACGTTCCAGGTTCCAAGAGATCTTATAAGCTTATCAAGTTCTCCTTCACCTTTTTGTTCAATAGATGAGTCAATTTGTTCTCTGATTTCATCATTATAAGTATCTCTTTCAACTTTTCTAAAGATACCTACTGGTGTTGGTCCATAAGGTCCATGAGATAATCTTGATAATGAAAAAGCAATTGAAGGATTATCTTTTGTAATGTCATGAACATAAATCTCACTATCATCTATTTCAGATCTTTTGACAATTACTGCTTCTCCATCACGAATTGTTACAGCATTTTCATCTTCTGCTCCAAAGATAACTTTCTCACCATGTTTTAGATTTATACGATTTGCTATTTTTCCTTCCTTAGAAGTTAGCTGCTCAAAGGCTTTGTCATTAAACACATTACAGTTTTGATAAATCTCAACATAAGCTGAACCCTCATGTTCAGATGCTGCTCGAAGTACCTCTGCTGTAAGATCTCTATCCATATCAATTGACCTTGCAACAAAGGACGCCTCGGCTCCTAAGGCTAAACTCATTGGGTTTAGTGGAAGTTCTACAGAGCCAAAAGGAGAAGATTTTGTTTTCTTTCCTTCTTCACTGGTAGGGGAATACTGTCCTTTGGTAAGTCCATATATTTGATTATTGAACATTAAAATCTTCATGTTCACATTTCTTCTCAATGCATGAATTAAGTGGTTTCCTCCAATAGATAGTGCGTCACCATCACCTGAAACTACCCAAACTGAAAGATCTGGGTTAGATGCACTTACTCCAGTTGCTACTGCAGGAGCACGACCATGAATTGAATGTAAACCGTATGTGTTCATGTAGTAAGGAAATCTTGCTGCACAACCAATACCAGATACAAACACAATATTTTCTTTTCTGATACCTAATTCAGTCATAAAGTTTTGTACAGAAGCAAGAATTGTATAATCACCGCATCCAGGGCACCATTTAACCTCTTGGTCACTAGCAAAGTCAGCTCTTTTATATGAGAGAGGAATTTTACTCATCAGTCTTTACTTCCTCTTTTTTCTCTTCCTCTACCTTGTTTCTTTCTTCTTCGACATCTTGAACAAGTTCTTTATTCTCAGGTAAAGTCTCATCAACTTTTTCGATAATTCTCTCAGTTACTCTTTCAGTGACCCTTTCAACAACTCTCTCAACAACAGGTTCTTGAGCCTCCGCTGCTGGTTCTTCAGATGTATCTGATTCTACTTCCTCAACAACTGTCTCTTCTTCAACAACTGGCTCTTCTTCAACAATTGGCTCCTGGGTTTCTGCTGCTGGTTTATCTGCACTCATCTCTTCTAAAACTTGCTCAACAGGTATACCTAATGCTTTTGCACGTGCTTC
>CACJXH010000011.1:0-25720 GCA_902597375.1 uncultured Candidatus Actinomarina sp.
CACGACACAGACATTAGGGACGTTGGTTAAGAAATACTAAATTTTTCTTTATAAGCTTCGAAGTCTCTTTCAACTCCAATTTCATCACTTTTTATTATCTCAGTTATTACATTCTCTTCGTTAGTGATGTAGGTATACCTTAAAGAGATTCCAACTCCATCATGAAAACATCCAAATTGTTTTGACACTTCACCATGTGGCCAAAAGTCTGCCAAGATTGGAAAGTCTATATTGTAGTGGTTTGCCCAAGCTCTATTTGTTGGGCCTGCTGCAACAGTAATCATTACTGTATCAGTATCAGCAGATTTAAATGCATCCATATTGTCTCTAAGTTCACATATTTCTCCATCACATACAGAACTAAAAGGAAATGGCATGAAGACAAACATAGTTTTTTTTCCAAGAAAATCTTCTGACTTGAAAGTCTCTTTGTCATAATTTACTAATGAAAAATCTGGAATCTGATCACCTATGTTTAAGCTCATTTTATTTTCTCCTTTTGCTTTTTACTTTAACAGTAATGATTATATAGGAGGTAAAGATGTACGTGCTGCCCATGAAATAGGATCATGCAATTCATCTAAAGTTGGAATCAATTCTGTCGACCCAAGAATATCGTCCAATGTAAATGTAGCTTGAGAATCTTTAAGATAATCTAAGAAACCGTCAGAGTAAAAATCTAATTCGGAAATTTTTGTTTCAATGTCTTTTGTAGGGCTTTCGTAATTTGAAAATGACAAGTCCATTAATAGATCAAAGATACTGTTGTCCTGTAAAAGATTTAGCTCTTTTGATTTTTGTTTTATAACCGATCTATAAAAACTAAGAGGAGCTGCAATACTTTCGAATATTTGATTTGGGTCTAATCCCTCTACTCCTGAAATGTTTGAAAACATTTCTTGAGGATTATTGATTGCTTCTGGACCCATATCAAGATTTAAATCTTTGAGTTTATTAATCATATCCTCTGAACTTTTTGAAATTGTATTCATAATGTTTTCAAAAGGCTGAGTATATTCTCCTAGACATAAAGCCATGTACTCGACAGTAAAGTATGCAAGGCTTAATTCATTTTCGTTTGCTTCAAAATTGTTAACTTTTGCATTAAAGGTTTTATGATTTACGGCAAGCGTGTTTGACCTCGGAAGAATGATGCCAAATTGACTTAATCCCCAGGAAAATTTACCTAACAATCCGGCAAGATTTCCAAATTGCATTCCTAAGATAGATGATTTCATATTATTTCCACCAATCCCTCCGAACATAGATAACTCAGGAGATTCTATAGATTCAAAATCAAAATGTTTTATAGATTCAATGAACCATTGTCCATATTCTTTAGGCGTCATTAATCTTATTTCTTTAGGAGAAGATTCGTAGCTTAAAAGCTCCTCAGACTGAAGCTCAATTACCCTAAAAATTTGCTCAAAATTTATGTCATTATTGGATAGTTCTGGAGGTAAGACTTCTTCATCCTTTGTTATATGATTATTGATTTGTTTTGCCAGTTCCCAATTAACGCCAGATTCTTCATTATTAAAAAGATTAAAGAATTGGGAGAAAATATCTTCAGACATTAAACATCAGATGGTCTTAAATCAAGAGTGAAATCTAAAGTTATAGTATTTCCACCTCTCAATATTTCAACTGTAATGGCATCCCCAGCTCTTTTATTTCTTAAAATAGTAATTAATTGGTCAAGTGTTGCAATATCTAAATCATTAATTTTTTTGATAACATCTCCTGGTAATGCACCTGCTTTACCAATTGCATATATATCATTTGCAGGCCCGTAAAGCTCTTCAATTAAGACACCTGAAAATATTCTTGCTCCATCTTCTGCAACTTCGAAGTACTGTGCACCAAGGATTCCTAAAAATGCATGAAGGACTTTTCCATCGTCAAGAATATCTTCAACGATTCCTAATGCAAGATTTATAGGCACGGCGAAACCTAGTCCTTCAGCACCAACATCTGCAGTTGCGATTGCAGTTGTGATGCCAATTAGTTCGCCTTTTTGATTTAATAACGCACCACCGCTAGATCCTCTTGTAATTGGAGCATCAGTCTGAATAAGTCCAAATAAAGTAACAGCATTATTCATACCCTCACTACCAACATCTAATCTTCTATCAAGTGCTGATATTACACCTGTGGTAACAGTTGGTGCTGCTCCTAACGTTAATGGATGACCGATAGCTACTGCTAAATCCCCAACAAAAACTCCTTCACTGTTTCCAAAATTGATAGGTGTTAAATTCTCATTTTTAATTTTTACTACACCTATATCTGTAAGTCTGTCTGATCCAACAATTGATGCTTCATACATTCGCCCATCTTCAAAAATTACTCTAACGTCACTAGCGTCTTCTATAACATGATGATTTGTAATTATTAATCCTCTTTTATCAATTACTACACCAGAGCCTCCACCAATCGATATAAATTCATCATCTTGATTACGTTCCCCAACTTGTAGTTGTACAATCGTTTTTGTCGCAATTTCAGCTATAGAAACAACTTCAGTGGAATCAACACGCGGCATTACCAATTCCTTCTCTTTAATTGTTTCCGTAATAGTTACCGGATCTGGTAAAACAATTTCTTCTTCGTCAAACACTCCAAAAAAGAATAAGAAGGATAAAACTATTGTGCTTGTAAAAAAAGATGATAGAAAAATAATATTAAATGTAGAGGTTTTCCTTTTTGTTTTTTCTTCAACTAAATCAGAAATGTATTTTTCTGTCTCAAAAAGCTCCTGTTGTTGAAATTCGTTATCTTCCATACATATATATTAAATAGCTCCCTGTTGTACTTGTTTTTCAAATCACAACTGGTTTTTTTAGTAAAATTTATATTTATAAGTTAAAGTAATTAGATAAGTGTTAGCTGTAAAAAATCTAGAAGTTGTTTATCAAGATGTAATTCTGGTTCTTAGAGGTATATCTTTTGAGATACCAAAAGGTGAAATCGTTTCCTTACTTGGTAGTAATGGTTCTGGTAAAACTACAGCTCTACGAGCGATTACTGGTTTATTAGATACTCAAAATGGAGATATTACAAAGGGACAAATCACTGTAGAAGATCAAGATATTACAAATGCTGAACCATCAAAAATTGTTAATTTAGGAATTGCCCAAGTATTAGAAGGAAGAAGGATTTTTTCAGAGCTCACTGTTAATGAAAACTTAAGACTTGGAGGATTCACAAATGACGGTAGTGTACCAGAAAATACTGAAAGGGTTTTTGAGTTATTTCCTATATTAAAGAAAAGAGCAAAAAATATATCAGGCTACTTGTCTGGTGGTGAACAACAAATGTTAGCGATAGGAAGAGCCTTGATGTCAGATCCCAAATACTTACTGTTGGATGAACCGAGTTTAGGACTTGCTCCAAAATTAGTAGAACAAATTTCAGAACTAATAGTAGAAATTAACTCACAAGGTGTAACAGTTTTACTAGTTGAACAAAATGCAAATATGGCTCTTAAAATTTCTTCCCATGGATATATTATGGAAACAGGAAATGTTGTAATGGATAATCCAAGTGAAAAACTTATGAAAGATAAAGATGTTCAAGAATTTTACTTAGGCCTAAACACTGAAGGTACAGATCGAAAATCATTTAAAGACGTAAAACATTACAAAAGAAAAAAAAGGTGGCTGTCGTGAGTAAAATTATCTCTTTTGACAATGTAAGTTTAAAATTCGGTGGTGTTCAAGCTCTTAAAGAAATTTCGTTCGACATTGATGAAGGTTCTTTATTTGCCATTATTGGGCCGAACGGTGCTGGCAAAACTTCTATACTCAATTGCATTAATGGAATATATAAGCCATCGAGTGGCAATATAAATATATTTGGTGAAGACAGTGCAAATTTAAACCCGGATGAAATAGCAAACCTAGGTGTATCAAGAACATTTCAGAACATAGAACTTTTTGAAAATATGACTACGTTAGACAACATTTTAATTGGGGCTCATAAGCATGTAAATTATGGACCTATCCGAAGTCTTATTTATTCAAAAAAAGTAAGGATAGAGGAAGAAAAAGCAAGAAAAATATCTGAAGATGTAATTGATTTTTTAGAAATCGAGGAATACAGATATTCATATATATTATCTCTTCCATATGGTATTCAAAAAAGAATTGAACTAGGTCGAGCTCTTGCAATGGAGCCAAAAGTGCTATTGTTAGACGAACCTGCAGCAGGAATGAATAATGAGGAAACTGAAGACATTGCAAGGTTCATCTTAGACATACACGAAGAACTAGGAATCACAGTTATATTGATAGACCACGACATGAACATGGTTATGGATATAGCCACAGAGGTAGTGGCAATGGATTTTGGTGAAAAATTATTTCAAGGCGATCCGAAAGATGCTGCGAAAGATCAAAAAGTAATAGATGCGTATTTAGGAGTTGGATGATTATGCAAACAATGAAAGAAATATTTGAAGAAATAGAAACTAATGGTGGTATGACACCTTCTCGAAGATTAAGAGATATTGCAAATAGATTTCCCGAACAAATTGCTTTTAGGGATAAAAGATATGGTATATGGAATGAGATGTCTTATAAAGAATTTTGGATGGAAGTTCAATATGTTGGTTGTGCTTTAAATTATTTTGGTATTCAGAAAACTGAAAAAGTTGCAATCCATTCGGAAAACAGACCTGAATGGCTAATTGCTGATATAGGCGTACAAGCTATTGGGGGAATTACTGTTGGACTATATCCAACTAATCCGCCAGCAGAAGTACAGTATCTTTTAAGTCACTCTGAATCAAAAATTCTCTTCGCAGAAGATCAAGAACAAGTAGATAAAGCTTTGGAGGTTCTTGATGAAGTTCCTAACCTATCAAAAATAATTTATTTTGAAGAAAAGGGTTTATTTCGTTACGATAGTGAAAAATTAATGAGGTGGGATGAGTTCCTTGAAATTGGTAAAGAAGAGTATGAAAAAAACAAGGATTTTGTAAATTTCTGTATAGATGAAATAAAAAGTGAAGATGTAGCGCTCATGATTTATACTTCTGGAACTACTGGTCCTCCAAAAGCATCAATGCTTTCTCACGGAAATATGGAATGGACTGCATCT
Organism: uncultured Candidatus Actinomarina sp.; assembly: GCA_902597375.1. GTDB lineage: Bacteria > Actinomycetota > Acidimicrobiia > Actinomarinales > Actinomarinaceae > Actinomarina. The sequence continues at coordinate 5,104 of CACJXH010000011.1, forward strand.
ATAATTCCTGATTTATCATTTACTCCAAATATAAGTAATCCAGAATACTTATCTTATCTTCCACTGTGTCATGTATTTGGAAGGCTAGTTGATGAAATCATAGCTATTAACTCTATAGGTACAATAAATTTTGCTGAATCAATTGACACTGTTCAAAGAGACCTAGCAGAAATTCAGCCATCTATATTTCCAGCTGTACCAAGAATTTTAGAGCGAATGCACGCAGGCACATTAGTCAGGATGAAAGATGCTTCAAGGCTTAAAAAAATACTTTTTTCAGTTGCTACTTTTTTTGGAGATATAACTGCGAAAAGAAGGCTGGAAAATTCGAATGATTTTATCGCAAAGGTTACAAATTTTATTGCACAAGGGCTAGCATTCCGATCTTTGAGAAAAAAATTAGGTTTGTTAAATGTTGACAATGCTGTATCAGGAGCAGCTCCTATAGCACCAGAGATCTTAAGATTTTTTATGTCTCTCGGAGTACCGATCTATGAAGGTTATGGAATGACAGAGAACTCAGCTGTTGCCACAGGTAATACTCCGGATAAGGTAAAGCTTGGAACAGTCGGAGTTCCACAGCCTGGGGTAGAGGTTAAATTAGCTGATGATGGTGAAATTATGGTCAGACATCCCGGTGTATTTGTTGGATATTATAAAAACGAAGAAGCTACTAAAGAAGTTCTTACTGATGATGGTTGGTTATATACAGGAGATGTAGGAGAGTACGATGGTGAGTTCCTGAAAATTGTTGATAGAAAAAAGGACATCATAATTACTAGTGGAGGTAAGAATGTATCCCCGTCTGAATTAGAAAATAACATTAAAACTTCTCCATTTATAAAAGAGGCAATTGTTATTGGAGATGATAGAAAGTTTCTATCTGCTTTAATCGGTATTGAGTTTGATATAGTATCAAACTGGGCACTTAGAAAAAATATTGCGCACACTACGTATAGAAATCTTTCAGAGAATGAAGAAGTTCAAAATCTGATTTGGGAAGAGATAAAAAAATCAAATGAATATACATCTTCGTTACCAATAAGAAAATTTCGAATGTTGACAAAAGAATTAGATCATGAAGATGGGGATCTTACTGCAACTCAAAAAGCAAAACGTAATGTAATAATGGATAAATTTTCTGACTTAATTGAAGATATGTATAAATGACAATTTTTTTACAAGCGACATTTGAGGGCTTGTCACTGGGCTCTGTATATTCATTAGTTGCAATTGGCTTAGTCTTAGTTTACAAAGCAACTGATGTTTTAAGTTTTGCACATCCAGCACTTGTTGTTGTTGGAGCTGGGTTAATTAGTGCACTCGCAGTTGACCGAGGTGTACCTTTTTGGCTTGCATTTATTATAGGGATTATCGCTACAGGTTTAATCGGTTTAATTGTAGAGAGAACCTTTTTACGTCCTATGGTTGGGGAGCCAGTATTTTCTGTTGCTATTCTTACAATTGGTATTGATATTCTTCTAAGAACGATTCTCAATAATTGGATAGGTTTAAATCCAAGATATTTAGGTGACCCATTTCCAAGCTTTGGAAATTTTGGATCTTTAGAGCTAAATGGAGTAACTCTAAAATATCTTGAATTAGCTGCATTATTTACTGCGATAATCATGATCTCATTACTAACTGTTTTCTTTAAAAAATCAAAATATGGTGTAGCAATGATGGCAACCTCATACGATCAGGAAGCTGCACTGGCACAAGGAATAAATGTTGGAAGAATTTTTGGTCTTGTATGGTTAATAGCTGGAATATTGGCAGGGTTTGCTGGCTTCTTTATTACTGGAGGATTTAATACCCTTACCCAAGCAAGTTTTGTCTCTGCACTTAGAGCCTTACCCGCGGTAGTAATCGGAGGTCTTGACTCTATTCCTGGAGCAGTTGTTGGATCCCTAATTATTGGGCTTACCCAAGGCTACGTTGCTTACTATCAAATAAATATTGAAAATTTTCTAGGAATACCGTTAGGAAGCGGCTTCTCTCTAATTGCCCCATATTTGATTATGTTCTTTATTTTGCTTATTAGGCCAGATGGTCTTTTTGGACGTGAAGAAGTTGAGCGTGTATGAAAAAAAGACCTGACCTTTATACAAACTATAAGAGTGAAAGTGCAATATTTTCTACATCAACCCAAAAAGTATGGTTTGTACTTCTAATTTTGCTTTCTCTTATCGTTCCATTTTATTTTTCACCCTATTGGATGTTACTGGTAACAACCTCATTATTAATAACAATTGCGTCATGGGGATTAAATATTGTATCAGGAATGGCTGGTCAAATTAATCTTGCTCACGGAGTCTTTGTCGGCATAGGAACATATACATCTGCTGTTATAGGTGGTGTTGCAACTTCAAGTGTTATAGGATTTGAGCTAGATATGATCATTTGGCTTCCCTTATCAGGAATTATTGCAGCTTTGGTTGGAATAATTATATCTCCAGTATCAGCAAGACTAAAAGGATTAAACCTAGGCTTAGTAACTCTTGCGATTGTATTTATTGGTTCACATTTTTTTTCAAATCTAAAATTCATCACAGGCGGAGCGGGTTTAGGTCGTAAAGCTGCAAAGTTAAAATTCTTAGGGATTGATTTAGACTCTGGACTATCAATTGGAAGTATGATTTTGGAAAAAAATGATGTCATTTATTATTTTTCACTCATTCTTTGTATCTTTCTTGGTTTAGGTGCCAAAAATTTAACAAGGACAAAAATTGGTAGAGCATTTTCGGCAATTAGGGATAGAGACATAGCCGCTGAAGCTTTAGGAATTAATTTATATAGATACAAGATGTACGCATTTGCACTGTCTAGTTTCTATGCAGGTATAGCAGGCTCTCTTCTATTTATTATTTCTGGAGGGATTGAACCAGGGACTTTCAGCCTATTATATTCTATTACATTTATTGCAATTGTGATTATTGGTGGAGTCGGAACAGTAATGGGACCCTTTTATGGTGCATTTTTCTTCACAATGCTACCTGGTATTATCCAAACTATATTACATGCTGTAGGGGTTGCAGATACTGGGTTTTTTCTTAATGCTGGTGAGATTGAAAGAATAGTTTTTGGCTTTTTCATCATCTTTTTTCTCGTATTTGAACCAAGAGGAATATGGGGTATTTGGTTCAGGTTACGTAATTATTTTAAAGCTTGGCCTTTTTCCTACTAACTTGAAATTTTTCTAGTAATCTAAGTACATTAGTACTAATAATTTAAGGGGGAGAAAATGAATTCATTGCGTAAGCGAGGAATTATCATATTTTCAATTCTTTCCTTGGTTATTGTTGCATGTGGTGGAGCAGCTGAAGAAGAAGTAGTTGAAGAAACCGTAGAAGAAGCAGTAGTTGAATCACTAGATTCTCCAGCAGTCACAACAGCAACAGCTGTAAAAACCGGAACCGGTGTTACAGCAGAACCATGTCCAGCAGAAATTGGTGGAGTGCCTACAGGCGCTGATCAAAGCAAAGGTTGTATCTATTTAGGTATGATTAACGACTATACAGGTCCATTTGCACCAGCTGGTCCAGGACTAGAGGTTGCTCAAAGAGCTTTTTGGCTATGGGCTAACTCAGCTGGAGGAATTGGAGATTATAGTGTTGCCATTAGAGAAAGTTTTGATGCTGGGTTTAACCCACAAAAACATCTTGAAGGATATACACAACTCAAAGAAAATGTTGCGGCATTATCAATGTCATTAGGAACAGTTCAGACATTATTTATTTTGGATGAAATGGATAAAGACAACATGGTTGCAGTTCCAATGAGCTGGTATTCAGGTTGGTCTTATAAAGACGTTGACAGAGGATTAGTTATTGAATTTGGAAGTCAGTACTGTGCTGATGGTATGAATGCTGTCGACTGGTCTCTTGCAAATCTTGGTGATATCAAGACTGTAGGAATTATGGGATTCGCCGGTGACTATGGCTCAGACTGGGCTGCAGGCGTTGCAAAAGCAGCAGAAGCAAACGGATTAACAGTTGCATGGACATATACACCTCCATCAACAGAATTTGATGTTGCTCAAGCTGTTGGTTTGATGGTAACTCAACCAGTTGATGCATATTTTCCAGCTATAAATGCAGGATTTATGGCACAAGTCGCTGGTGGAGCAGCTCAACAAGGCATAACTCCATTTGCCATACTTGCTGGACCATCATTCAATGATGCATTTGTTCAAGAAGGATTTGCTCTTAAGGGATTATTTGAATCAGGTCTCATTTATGCAATGGGTCTTGGTGTTGCTCCTTATGAAGCAGATACACCAGGTCATGCAGTTATGAGAGCTACTATGAGTCAAATCGTAGATAGTGCAAACTCATTCCTTGTAGCAGGATGGTCATCTCAATATCACCTTAAAGGTGTTCTAGAAGCAGCTGTTAAAGGTGGAGATCTTACAAGAGCAGGAATTAGAAGAGCTGCTGCAAATGTAACAGTAGAATCAGATGGAATGTTTCCATCAAGAACATTGGGTCAAGATAGAGCTGACGCACAAGCTTATATCGGCATACCTGATGGATCAATTGGTAGTGGTCAGAGAGTCCTTGCATCACAGTATGTAGGCCCTACAGCTAAGGCATATGATTGGACTTCAGGATCTTGTTATTAATATAAAAAATATATAGATTATTAAAGAGCCGGCAATGCCGGCTCTTTTTTATTTATTTAAATAAATTAATATTTACCTATGAAAGGTTTTTTTGAAAAAAACAGGGTTGTAAAGATTGCCTTAGTTACTTATTTAGTTGCAATTTTCCCATTTGGATTTGTAAAAACTGATTATTATTTTATGTCTCCAGGCCCACCCTATCAGTGGGAAATTGAAATACTAGATCAGAAAACTTATGATTTTGATGGCAATTTGTATCAATTGACTGTCAGGCGTGATGAAGCAAATTATTTTGTATACGCATGGGCAAATCTAAATAGTCAAATTGACTTGTATCCAAGAGAGGTTATTTTACCTGATGGTGTCACCCCACAAGAACTTTCAGAAATAAGTATTCAGAATATGATAACTTCTGAAAATGTTGCAATAGCTGTAGCACTAGACACTTTGGGTTATGATGTTGAATCAGAAGGAGATGGTGTTTTAGTAGTAGGGTTACTTGATGACTCACCTGTAAAAGACAAACTTTATAAAAATGATCTCATTACATCCATAAATGATCAGATCGTAAAGTCTTCAACTGAATTTATATCTTTACTTAAAACTTATGATATTGGCGACATAGTGGAAATTGGATTGGTTAGAAATGAAGAAGACATAACAATTAAAACCACTCTTATCGAACATGTAGAATATGAAAATGAGCCAATGGTCGGATTTCTTGCTTCGACCCCAAATCAAAAATTTGTATATCCTTTTGAAGTCGATATTAACACGGGGAATGTTGGTGGTCCTTCTGCAGGCATGATGATGGCATTAAATGTTTACAATTTACTTACGGAGAATGATATAACTGCTGGGAATAAAATTGCCGGTACTGGAACTATAGAAATAGATGGTTCGGTTGGACCAGTAGGCGGTGTAAAACAAAAAGTGATTGCTGCAAAAAAAGCAAACGCTTCTTTAATTCTTGTTCCAACTGCTAATTTTTCGGAAGCAAATATTTATTCTGATGAAAATACGTCAATTATTGCAGTTGATTCTTTTAAAGAAGCGCTTAATGTAATTTCTGACTTTAGTTCACGTTAAAGACGAAACATAAATACAATAAATCTACATGGTTAATATCGGAAATTTAAATACAAATTCAGAAAGAAGAGGATTCTCTTTTATTGTTTTCATTGCAATTATTGGTTTTTCTCTTGCCAGAGGTATTGCTAACTTTTATACAAATTACCTGTGGTTTGACTCTGTTGCATTAGAAAGTGTTTGGATAAAAATCTTAATAACTAGGACTGCACTTGTCGGTGCTACTTCATTGATTGCATTTATATTTATATTTACAAATCTAAGATTGGCAACAAGAGCAACTCCAGTGATGGATATCTTTGAAGCATTTGACTCGGAAGATCCTCTTGCTAGGTTTAGAAGCTTTGTAAGTGAAAGATTTGCTCGATTTAGATTGACTGGTGCTGTTGCTCTTTCTTTATTTTTAGGTGCAGGCGCATCAACATTATGGGAACAGGTTTTATTATTTCTTAACCGACAAGGGTTTGGTGTAAGTGATCCAGTATTTAATTATGATGTTGCAAGTTACGTTTATGGATTGCCACTTTATAGACTTTTTGTTTCTTGGGGTTTCCAACTTGTTACGCTCACTTCTCTCGTTGTAATTTTATATTTTATTGCAACAGGAGCACTTCAATTAAGGCCAGGACGCTTACCAGAGGTAAGTAGTGGGGCAAAAGCACATTTATCAGTTTTACTCGCATTCATAGCCTTACTTAAAGCAGTTGCCTATAGGCTTGATGCTTTGGAACTGCTATATTCACCACGTGGAAAAGTTTTTGGTGCTAGCTATACAGATGTTGTAGCTCATCTTCCCGCTTTAAATCTCTTGATTTTAATTTCATTATTTGGAGCAATTCTTTTATTAGTAAACATTAGAAGAAGAGGTTGGCTTCTTCCTACAACGGCTATAGGTTTATGGTTGGCAGTTTCCATCATTGTTGGAGGAATTGTTCCAGCAGCCATTCAGAGATTTAGGGTTGTACCAGATGAGTTGAATAAAGAATTACCTTATGTTGAAGATCATATTAACTATACAAGATTGGCATATGGACTTGACTCCATAGAAGAAAGACAGTTTGAAGCTTCACCAAATCTCTCTCAAAATGACATAAATGACAACTCACAAACTGTTGACAATATTAGATTATGGGATCCGACAGTGTTAGCCGAGACCTACAGTCAGCTTCAAGAAATTAGAGCTTATTATGCCCTTGATGAAGTTGATGTAGACAGATATATGATTGATGGTCAATTGACTCAGGTTATGGTATCTGCAAGAGAATTAGACCAAACAAACTTACCTGCTCAAGGTTGGGTCAATCAAAAATTACAGTACACCCATGGTTTTGGTGTTGTTTTCAGTCCAGCAAACAATGTTGCTAGTCAGGGACAACCAGACTTTTACGTTAAGGGTGTGCCAGCAAATACAAGCGTTGCTGAACTTGAGGTAGACCAACCGAGAATATATTTTGGAGAATCAGCTGACTCTGATGAATATGTTGTTGTAAATTCTCTTCAAGATGAAGTAGATTACCCATTATCAACAGAGGGGCAATCTGTTGCATACACAAATTATTCAGGTGAGGGCGGAGTTAGCATAGGTTCGTTCTTTAAGAGACTTGGATTTGCACTACGTTACAGTGAATTAAACCTTCTTATATCAAATCAGTTGAGTGATGGTTCAAAGCTAATTATGGAAAGGAACATAATCAGTAGGGTCAAAAAAGCTGCTCCTTTCTTATACACTGACAATGATCCTTATTTGGCACTAATAGATGGCAACCTATTTTGGATTATTGATCTTTATACCTTGAGTGATAGATATCCTTATGCTCAACCAGCTGACACAACAAGAATTAATGACAGGTCTGGACTGCCTATAAACTTTAATTACATTCGAAACTCTGTAAAAGCAGTTGTTAACGCCTATGACGGAACGATGAATTTCTATGTCTTTGATGAAAATGACCCATTGATTAAGTCATATGGTGAAATCTTCCCGTCTCTTTTTGATGATAAATCAAATATGTCTAAAGATTTATTGAATCACATAAGATACCCAGAAGATCTCTTTACGATTCAATCTGACATGTACAGGGATTACCACATGACTGATCCAAGAGTATTTTATGCTGACGAGGATCCATGGGTAATTCCTACAGACTCATCCACTACACCAAGACTTGCAACTTTGAGAGGTGAGTTCAGCGAAATTGGTTTCAAACCAATGCTTCCATACTATCTTTTGATGTCATTACCAGGAGAGAGTGATTTGAGTTATCTTATCTTCCAGCCATTTAACCCGGAAAATAGACCGAATATGCAGTCCTTCCTTGTAGCAGATGCAGATCCAGAAAACTATGGACAAATAATTGACTTTAAATTACCTAAAGGTGAATTCGTAGATGGACCAACTCAGGTTGCTACTAGGATTAACCAGGATCCAGATATATCTCAAATATTTACATTGTTAGACCAGCAAGGATCAAGTGTTATTAAGGGTAATCTTTTTGTTGTTCCAATCAATCAGTCTGTACTTTATTATCAACCAATATATCTACAGGGTGAGCAAAACCCATTACCTGAATTTAAATTTGTTGTTGTAGTTTTCCAAGACAGAATAATAATGGCCGAATCACTTAGCCTTGCTCTCGAAGGTGTATTTGGTGACCTTGAAATTGATCTTGATTTAGATGTTGATGATACCGAAGACATAAGTGCGATCGATTTATTGAATAAAGCAAGCGATTTATTTGAGCAAGCTCAAAATGCGTTAACAGATGGAAATCTTGGAAAATATCAAGATCTAATTATTCAAGTTGAGGATCTTGTAAACAAAGCTCTCGAAATTCTTAATCAACAATAAAAAAGCTTGAGTTAAATAAATTCTTAATTACTATTGGTATTCAGCGCGGGGTGGAGCAGTCTGGTAGCTCGCTGGGCTCATAACCCAGAGGTCGTAGGTTCAAATCCTACCCCCGCTACCAAATCATCTTATAAATAAATCTATAAGTCGTTTTCTTCCAGTTGATGCTGCAATAAGTTTTAAAGTGAATATACCCATTGCACCTAAAAATCCAAGCGTCCCAAGAACGAGGACAATTCTCCAAATTATTATTGCATCCATGATTTAATTATAAGCAGAAACTGTATTTGTTCTAATTGACATAATCAATAATCATCTCATCCGTTATAGGACCGTTAAATGTATTGATTACAACAAAGTCTTTGTTTAATAATAGAGTTGTTGGAAGTCCACTCCAGAAAAATTGAGCGATGAATGATTCAACTTTTTCTTCCGACAAAATATTTTCATACGTTAAGTTATATTCTTTTATAAATTCAATTGCATTGGTCTCAGAATCATCGACCAATAATCCAATTACAACAAATTCATCCAGTTCATTTAATTTTTGAAGGTATCCCACTTCTTCGATACATGGTGTGCACCAAGTTGCCCAGAGGTTTACAACTATATATTCCTCCCTTGTGAGGGCAATATTCGTATCTAGATTTTCAAAAACAATAGATAAGTCTAAATTTGCGTTGTTTGGTAGCACTTCGACATCAGTATTTTCCACTTCAAATGTTATTGAGATTACAAGAACTAGTCCGACTAAGGACAATAGGATAAAATTTCTTTTCAACATAAGTTTAATTTAATAAAGTATTGAACATACAATACATAAGTATGGAATTTGAAAAACTTATTTATCCTGGATTCAATAAGACATTCGGAGAACTTGAGTGCTTTACATTAAACAAAAGCAATAAATTAGAGGTTATTGATTATTTCAATATAGATTGGGTTCGCTCAGCCGTTGAAGAGCTTGTAAAAACTGTTGATGAAAAGATAAAAATTGAGTTTATTGAGCCAACCACAATAGATATTGAATCTGCATCAAAATTAGTGAAAGCAGATCTATCTGTAGAGGATGCAAAAAAAGACTTTAGCAAAGGTAAGAGAATTATTGGTATCTCTTCTGGAAAAGGTGGCGTTGGAAAATCAACTATTTCATCTTTACTTGGCATGGCTTTCGCAAAACAAGGAAAAAAAGTTGGAATTCTTGATGCTGATATCTGGGGATATTCAATACCAAAAATGTTGGGAGCAAAATTTCCTCCAATCCCATTCAATAACAGAATTTTCCCATCAAAAATAAATGATCTCAGCGTTATCTCAATGGAGTACTTCGTAAAACAAGATGAGGCAGTAATTTGGAGAGGACCAATGCTTCATAAGGCTATTGAACAATTCCTGTATGAAGTTTTATGGCAGGATGTAGATATCTTACTTATCGATATGCCACCTGGAACAGGTGATGTCTCAATATCCCTTTCTCAATTTCTTAACTTTTATGAAACGATCATTGTTACGACACCTCAAAGTAATGCGACCACTGTTGCAGAGAGAGCAGGAATTATGTCGAAGAAAGTGAACTCAAGCATCATTGGTGTTATTGAAAATATGTCTTATTTAGAGAATGGGAGTGAGAAATTATATCCGTTTGGTAAAGGCGGGGGAGAAGAACTCTCAAAGAACCTAGGTGTCGAATTTATTGGTAGCCTTCCGTTATATGATTCTGTATCAAAATATTCAGAGGATGGAAAACTTCTCGAATTTGGTGCAGATAATGATTTCAAAGTTGTCGAGGAAATGGTCAATGCAATTAATGCCATTGCTCCTAAGAAAAAACCAATTGATCTAAAAATTAATTAGCTATAAAACAGAACACGGAAAGTAATAGACAGTAATAACCAAAATATTGCAGTTTTGAACTGGTTGTAAAATTAATTAAAACTCTTATCGCAAGTAGTCCGGTAAACATAGCAACAATTGTTGGGAGAACAATATTTGTGTTTACTTGAAAGGAATCATTGATAAAGGTTAGGCTCCATGCTCCAAATATTGTTGGGATACCTAGCAAGAGTGAATAATAAATTGCATCAGCTTTTTTTACCCCGAGATAAATAGCTGTCAATAAAGTTACACCAGATCGTGAAACTCCAGGTAGTAATGCAATAGATTGAGCGATCCCAATAACAAATGCTTGGCTGACGGTTATATCTCTGATGCTTAATGCCTCACTATTATTTATTTTTCCTGAAAAAATTAGGAGTAATGAAAAAATTAAGTATGAGACTCCTGTGATAAGAATAAGGTTAGGACTCTCATCGATGATATTTTGTATAGGTGTCAGTAAACCAATGAGAACCGCTGGAATAATACCAGCAAGAATTATTTTGAAATAAAAGATAAAAGTCTCTAAATCTTCAAATATCTCGAAAATTCTCTTTCGGTAGAAAAATACTATTGAGAATAAAGTGCCAATATGCAAGAAGGCAATGTCATTGGTGTTTAGGTCGAGTTCAGAACTTAATGATGAAATAATGACGAGATGACCACTTGATGATATCGGTAAAAATTCTGTCAGTCCCTGTAAAACACCAGTTAAAATTTCAAGCATCTATTTTATACTAGCTAAATGCCAGTTGTTGCAATCACCACATCTATAAATATTGAATTTCTGATTGTACTCTGACTCAGCCCAGCCTCTTTCTTTTCTTGCCTCGTTTTCAGATTTAAATCTTCTTTTTGAACAACTCTCCATATTCATCTTTACCAATATCTACAATAAATTAAAAATACATCAATGGAATAAAAACTTATTTAAATTTAAGTAAGTAGAATCTAATCATGAGCATTGTTCCCGTTATTGCAAGCTATCTAATAGGTTCGATTAATTTTGCTTATATTGTTGCAAAATTCAAAAATATCAATATTCAAGAGATTGGAAGTGGAAATCCGGGATCTTCAAACGTTTTGCGAGCACTCGGAAAAAAATATGCAGTAATCGTACTCGTCGGTGATTTATTTAAGGGAATTGCTCCATTTATGATTTTTGGAGGTGAATTAGAGACATTAATCTATGCATATCTGGCCGTAATAGGGCATTGTTTTCCAATATTTTATGGATTTAAGGGAGGAAAGGGCGTAGCAACGTATTTAGGGACAGTAATAGGATATATTGTCTTTCTTGCACCAGATTTAGGGTTTTTATTTTGGGAATTTGTCCTTATTTTTGGATTTATCCTACTTTATTTTGGAATTTTCTACATTTTTAGAATTTCAGCAATATCAAGTCTGATTACCTGCTCATTTGGTGCACTTTATGTCATTTTCCAATCACCAGAAATTTACATCGTTGGGTTTCAACTACTTATTCTGATATTAATTTTCTATCAGCATCGAGAAAATTTATCACGACTATCAAAAGGCGATGAGAATAAATTTTGAAACATAAGAATATAAATTAGATTTGTTGTAATATATTTCTAAGAAGATTTGAGGCAGGGCAATGAGTTCAACATTAATTTTAATAGGGCTACTTTTATCACTTTCGATGGCAGTGATACTTCCCGAGATTCAGATTTCGAAAAATCATAACAGTTACGCCTATATTATCTCTCCTGAATATGACTCCATGGTGAACAGGCAAAGAAGAGGGTATTTAGTACTAGGACTACTTGCAGTCTCAACTTTCTTTGTATCTATACAGACCATGTCTGTACCATTATTTATTTTTCATCTCGTTCTTGATTGTGTATTTGGTATTTATGCGTTCCTCTCCTTTCAGGTAAGAAGATCTATGCAGGTACAAAATAATCTGACCATGGGTAATCAAGTAGAAAATACGGTAGAGGAAGAAAGCTACTTCAAAGAAGCTGTTTAAAACTTGAAAACACCTGAGCAGATTACCAATAGTCTCGTTAAAGAGTTCGATAAATTAAACGATATTAGAGAACAATCCCTAAAACTCTCTAGAGAGATCATAAAATCTTGTTCAAAGTCAATCAGGAATGTCCACCGTAACAATCTAGACGAGGCAAAACAACATTTAGACGAGGCAAATAAAAATTATCAGGATTTACGGTCTTCTTTGAAAGATATTCCAGAATTGCGATTTGCAGGCTATGTAAATGACTCGGAAAGGGAGTTAATTGAGGCATTTTTAGTTTTCGAATTCGAGAAAACTAATTCACTTCTCAAATTTGAGGGAATGAATGTCTCTGCCTCAAACTACATACAGGGACTTGGTGATGCAATTGGAGAGTGGAGAAGAAAAGTCTTAGATAGTCTCAGAAAACTAGAGATTGAAGAAGGTGAGAAGTATTTGGCTATTATGGAGGCCTCTATGGAAATCTTTAACGAGTTAGATTACCCAGATGCTTTGACTGGTGGTCTTAGAAGATACGCTGATACCGCTAGAGCGATCATTGAGAGAACTAGGTCAGATCTCACAAATGCTATAGTTAGTGAATCACTTCGTAAAGAATTGAAAGGTAAATAATGGAATACAAATATATAACTGGAAAAGTTTTAGAGATTACGGGTTCTGGCTGGCCTGATGGAACAGTTCTACAAGAAATTTATCCTGATACTTCATTTGTCAGTGGTATTGAAAATCCAAAAGGCATGAAGATGGTACCCATAATCAAAGATAAAAAAATTTATGCAAAATATACATTTGAAAAAAGTTTCGAGGGAGGACCTGGTCTCGTTCATGGAGGAATTCTCTCAACAGTACTCGACGATATGATGGGTTATGCAACATTTACCCAGAATCTATTTTGTGTTACTGCAAATCTTAATGTAAATTTTAGAGCGCCCTCACCAGTTGATAAAGAATTCGAACTTTATGCCTGGGTTAAAGAGGTTGATGGTAATAAAGTTTACGCAGAATCAGTTATTCAATCCGAAGATGCAATACATGTTGAGGCTGATGGTTTATTTATAAATATAGGTCAAGATGGTGCACGACAATATTTCTCACCTGAAAAGCAATATCCGTAATTTATAGTTTTGACATTAAAAAATGACTTGTTGACTGTATTGTCACCATTGGATTTACACCAGAACATCGAGGAAATACAGATGAGTCAACAACATAAACATTATCTAATCCATGTACTTTTCCATCAATATCAGTAACTCCTAGATTTGGATCTGGATTCATTCTTGCAGTTCCCATTTGGTGCGCAGAACCAAGCAGCATTCTAAAAGGCTGATTTTTTATTGCTCTGATGTCATTTATGAAGTCTTCGATATCTTTATTTGATGATTTTTTCCAATGCATTGTGGGAGAGGCTGCAACCATAATCTCTTCTGCACCAGCCAAATAATTTGCTCGCACAAGGTTTTCAATTCCATGCATCAGGTTCTTATGATCAAAATCGTTTAAATTATAATCCCATAAATGTTGGGGGTTCTTATTGATGATCGACCCAGAGCTAGTATCTGATGTTAGAACTATCCCTCCAGACCAATGATTGTAGCTTTCAACAAAATCATCAAATTTATCAGTGTTATTTGGAAAAAACGGGAAGAAAAGACTTGGATGCATTGGCAGTCCCTCTAAAAGGTATCCATAATTATCTTTCATAAACAAATTGTCATCTGAGTAAATACCCTGCATTGTTCCTGCCCATGGCTTCTGTTCGTCTAAGAATTTGCCTGCTACGCCAGAAACAGGATGTAGTTTTAAATTTTGACCAAGATGTTTATTTCTATATCCACTATCAAGCAATATTTTTGGGGTATTTAGGGAACCAGCAGCAAGTATCACCTTATCAACGGCAACTTTATGTAATATCCCATTATTTTCTACATTAATGTGTGTTGCTTTTCCATTTAATAAATCAAGGCTTTTGATAATTGTATTGCTAAACACATTCTTGGGTTCAAATTTATCTTCTGAAAACCAAACTTTGTTAGTTGAGTTGATACTTTCATCATAACGACCAAAGGTACTGAAGCCAGATTCTGTGCAGTCCGCATTACTGGTATTCCTTGGAATAATTTTATAACTCAGATCATTGAGCTCTAAGCCTTGAGCCAATTTCTCTTCTTTTTGTGGGATTCGATTATTTTCTACATCAACATTTAATTCTTTACAGACATAATCCATACTGTTTTTAAATTCATTGGAATTGAAATAGTTGTCTTGTCCTGTAAGCGAGTCCCATTCACTTAATATCTTGTCAGGTGTTCGAAGAGAAGTTGTCCAATTCACACTGGTACCTCCACCAATTCCCATTCCAGCTAAAAGTAAGACTTTATATCCTCTCGTTTGTTGTATTCCGTTAGTGTCATAGAAGTTGTGATATCCGAATGTTTCATTATTTGTCTCACCATTTCCGTGACTACCTTTTTCGAAGAGACCTACTTCATATTTTTCATTGAGAATATTGGCTGCGACACCTCCACCAGAACCACTTCCAATCACTGCTACTTCGATACTTTTTGGAATTGATATATCTTTTTTTTCTATTGTTGTATTTTTATAGATCGGATAATCAAGATGTTTGTATACAGAACCCTCACCGTCAAGGGATCTTGCAGTACTTAATCCAAATAATGCTGTCATGCCTGAGCCAAGTTTTCTCAGCAATGATAAGTTGGAGCTTTGTAAGGTTTTTACAAATTTAGGAATATTTTTGTCTTTTATGAATACCCTTCTTATTCCAAAAGAAAATATAAAAAAGACTATTTTTAGCAATATAATTTCTGATCTATCAGGAAAATTTGCAAGAATAAAATTAAAATATTTTTCAGAGTTTTTTGTTTCTTCTTCATTGAAATTTGGGTACAAACTAGAAAAAATTACCCTGAATGATTTAGATATTCTTTTATCCATATATATATTGTACAGGTTGTTTTCAGACGACCTAATTTACTTTTGGCAGTTTTGGCAGTGATAAACGTATTGTGTAACCGCAGATATGCAAAAAAAATGATTTATATCGAAATACATGATCTAAAGAAACTTTCAATTATCTTTAGAGTATGAACCAGGGCATTAAGTTCTATAAAACATACGATATTAAAAAAATATCTGAGTGCCATCAATCTATTGGTCCAAAAACACTTACACCAAATTCTCGATTAGATCGATGGAGTGGGGTTCATAATGCTATTTCTGATTGGTTGCTAAATGAAGCAAATGATGAAGTTGCAATTAAGGTTGCCGAGGAGAATTTTCAATTTTACGATCCATTACAAAGAAAAATAATGTCTGAACTTTTTGAGCGATTTAGAAGTTTGGTTCCCAAACCATTACCACAGGTCAATATAGATTTTTACAGACAAGAAATCATCAAAGAGATTGATGGTGAAGAGAAAGGTATGTATACGTCATTTCAATATCAACTTGAAGATGAAGACAACACTGAATACATAAAGCTTAAGGCAGGAGTGTCTGATATTGAAGATATAGATAGGGCTATTGTCGCAGAAACCAAGCTAGAGGGTGAAACATTTCTAACAGCTCAACTTATTCACGATGACTTTGATGAGATAAAGGAACCAGAAAATTCAAAAGAAATTATTGATAACTATTTCAATATTATTCAAGAATTTGAAACAAATAGAAAACAAGCAACTCCTGGACTCCATTGCTATATGTGTTCTCGACCATCAAGGTGTGGTCAATATCCTGTGGTAGATGGACAAGAAGCAAAGTCGAATAATAGAGGAATTTTAATTAGTAAGTCAAACTTGTTAAATCTTGAGACTTGTGAGAGATGGACGTCTTGGAGAGCACAATATGCAATACCAAAAGATATAGAAAATGAATCATTTGAAGCTGAACTTGGCCAAAAATTTCACTCATATTCACAAAAGATGCTTGAAAAAAATAAAGATATCTTTGGAGATAAAGAAATTGAGAGATTAAAAAAGCTCCTCGTTGATGAAGAAGAAAAATTTGCATCTCAGATACTCAAAAAATATGAGGAACTTATCAAGGCTTTAGATGATGAGGTTGAAGATCAAAACGAATTAGAAATAAAACTATCAGAGTATGGTCTTGGATTTTCGATATTAAAAGATGGAATAGTCTCAAATTCAAAAATGGAGCTAAGAGAAGATAAAGTTGCAGTAACATTTATGGGCCAAGCTGATCTTGTTGGAAGGTACAAAGGAAAAGGTCTTGTTATTGAACTCAAAACAGGCCAAGAAAGCAATGATGACCTTACAGAGGCTGAATTATATGCACTAGGTGCAAAATTGTTACTCAAAGAGGATGAGGTCTACGTCTTTCATATATATACAAATAAAGATGGTGGAAAACTTAAGAAAAGAAAATTTGGAGAAAGTGAGTTTGATTCAATCATCAACAAGTTCGAGGATAAAGCGCAGAGAATTGCCAATTGGAACCCTAATGATTCATTATCACCCTCATTTAACGTTGGTGATTGGTGCTCAAATTGTGATTATCAAACCACTTGTCCAGAGTACAGATAAGGTTTTAGTAAGAACTATATGAGAATATAATTAAAACGATGGATTTATCAGTAACACCAGCAAGTTTAGTTTCTTCAGTTTATGAGAATCTAACTGAGAATATTAAGAAATTAAGAGAGAGAAAAAATGCTCCTCTCACTCTGGCTGAAAAACTTCTCTTCGGTCATGCAACAGATATTGATACTGTTTCTCTAAATAAAGGGGAAGACTACGGAGACTTTGCCCCAGATAGAGTTGCAATGCAAGATGCAACAGCACAAATGGCTCTTTTACAATTTATGCAAGCGGACCTTCCAGAAACAGCAGTTCCAACAACTGTCCACTGTGATCATTTAATTCAAGCTTATGAAGGAGCAGCTAGCGATCTTCAAGTAGCAAACAAGACACATAAAGAGGTTTTTGACTTTCTTAGAACTGCTTCGGAAAAATATGAAATAGGCTTTTGGGGACCTGGAGCTGGAATCATCCATCAAGTAGTTTTAGAACAATATGCATTTCCAGGAGGAATGATGATCGGTACAGATAGTCATACTCCAAACGCTGGAGGTTTATCCATGATTGCAATTGGTGTTGGAGGTGCAGATGCAGTTGATGTAATGGCCGGTATGCCTTTCAATACAAAAATACCTAGCTTGATTGGAGTCAAGCTAACTGGTTCTTTAAGCGGCTGGACATCTCCCAAAGACATTATTTTAAAAGTTGCAGAAATCTTGACGGTTAAAGGTGCAACGAATGCAATAGTTGAATACTTTGGAGAGGGTACAAAAACTATTTCAACTACTGGAAAAGCAACTATAACTAATATGGGTGCAGAGATTGGTGCTACATGCTCAATATTTCCATACGATGAAAAGGGAAGCGCTTATCTAAAGGCTACTGGCAGAGATAAAATAGCTGATTTAGCAGACTCTAGAATGGATTTACTCACTGCTGATGATGAAGTTCTAGAAAACCCAGAAGAATTTTTCAATCAAGTTATAGAGATTAACTTAGATGAACTCGAGCCTCATATTGTTGGACCACACACACCAGATTTAGCTAGACCAATTTCTGGATTAAAAAAAGATGCAAACGACAATCAGTATCCTGTAAAAATCTCAAGCGCATTGATTGGATCTTGTACAAATTCATCTTATGAGGATATCGGTAGAGCTGCATTTATTGCTAGAGAAGCTGCAAAGCATGGTCTTAAGGCAAAAGTACCACTGATGGTCACTCCTGGCTCAGAACAAACTAGAGCAACAATAGAACGGGATGGATATTTAAAGGATTTAGAATCGATTGGAGCTACTGTTCTTGCGAATGCATGTGGTCCTTGTATCGGTCAATGGAAAAGAGATGACATCAAAGAAGGGGAGAGTAACTCCATTGTCTCATCATTTAATAGAAACTTTCCTGCTAGAAATGATGGAAATGCAGAGACACTATCATTTATTGGTTCACCAGAATCAGTTATAGGTTTGGCACTTGGCGGGACATTAGATTTCAACTTCTTAAGTGACACTCTTACTTCTCAAGATGGGGAAGAAATTTTACTCAATCCACCTGTTGCAGATGAATTACCTGATAAAGGCTTTGAAGAAACACTCGAGGGATTTATTCAACCAACACCAGGCGATGATGTTGAAGTAATAATTGATCCAGAATCAAATAGACTTCAAAAACTTACCCCATTTCTTCCACCTAATGAAGAAGACTATGTTTCAATGAGTGTCTTAATGAAGGCAGAAGGAAAATGTACAACTGACCATATTTCTCCAGCTGGTAAATGGTTGCAGTTCCGAGGTCATCTTGAAAATATTTCACAAAACTTGTTCAATGGAGTCAATAATGCATTTGCTGAAAAAGCAGGTGATGGTGTGAACATACTCACAAAGGAAGTCGATACATTACCAAACATAGCAAAGAATTACAGCGAGGAGAATGTTGGCTGGGTAGCTGTTGGGGATGAAAACTATGGTGAGGGCTCATCAAGAGAGCACGCAGCAATGGAGCCGAGATTTAGAGGCTGTAAGGTCGTGTTGGTAAAAAGTTTTGCACGAATACATGAAGCAAACTTAAAGAAGCAAGGTATTTTACCTCTAGTCTTTGAAGACAAAACCGATTATGAAAAGATTGAACAGTTCGACAAAATGACTATCGGTAGTCTGAAAGACATTGCAGTTGATACACCCGTTGAGATTATCCTCGAAAAAGAAAATGGTGAAACAGAGACAATCAAAGCAAATCATTCTCTATCTGAGGATCAGATTGCTTGGTTTTTTGCTGGTTCTGCATTGAACTATATCAAATCAAAATAAATGGACAGTATATCTGACAAAGTTAAAAAAATTAGGGTTGAGTACGAGGACAAGCCACTAAATATCGAAGATCTAAATACTAATCCTTTAGAGCAATTTAATGTATGGTTTCAAATTGCTATTGACGCAGAGGTTAATGAAGCAAACGCAATGGCGATATCTACTATCAGCGAAGAGGGAACACCAAGATCAAGGTACGTATTATTTAAGGATATTGTCGACAACAAACTTGTTTTCTACTCAGATTATGGAAGTAGCAAGGGTCGGGAAATGGAAAACAATCCAAATATTTCAGGATTATTCTTTTGGCCTGAGTTACATCGCCAAATTCGACTTGAGGGCGTAGTTTCTAAAACATCCGATGAGGTATCTGATAACTACTTTGCTTCAAGACCGAGGGGAGCACAACTAAGTGCGATTGCATCAAGTCAAAGCACTGAAATTAAAGGAAGAGAAACGGTTGAAGACAGGATTAAAGAGTTGGAAATAGAATTTGAAGGAAAAGACATTCCAAGACCAGACAATTGGGGTGGCTATGCAATTGATATTAGTTTCTGGGAGTTTTGGCAGGGTAGAAGAAGCAGAACCCATGATCGCTTTATTTATGTTAAAAATGATAATTCATGGGAAATAACTAGACTATCACCTTAAGAAATAGATTTATGCGAGATATAAAAGTAACCAAAGATTTTATTAATTCAGAAAACACTTCAGTGCTCTATGAGTCTGGAAACACGAAAGTTTTGATTACTGTTTCCATTGCTGATAAGGTCCCAAGATGGCTTGAAAACTCAGATAAGGGTTGGTTAACAGCAGAATACAATATGTTGCCTGGATCTTCAGATCAGAGAATATCAAGGAAATCATTCGAAGGTGGTAGATCAAAAGAAATCTCAAGATTAATAGGTAGGTCACTTAGATCAGTTTGCGACCTAGCAATACTTAATGGTTATTTAGTAACCGTTGATTGTGATGTGCTAGATGCTGATGGTGGTACAAGAACGGCCTCAATTAATGGTGCTTGGATCGCTCTTAATGAAACATTCAATAATCTCGTTGAACAAAAGAAATTAGTACAGAATCCACTAACGAACCAAATTGCAGCTTTGTCAGTAGGAATTGTCGATGGAGAATTTATCGCAGATCTGGATTATGAAAAAGATTCAAGTGCTGAAGTGGATTTAAACCTAGTTCTCAATGACAATTTCGAAATCCTTGAAATACAAGGAACTGCTGAACAGAAACCATTCTCAAAGGAAGACTTAGACAAGCTTTTTGAGATGACTAAAGATGAGGTAAATAAAGTTTTCGACGTAC
>CACJXH010000012.1:0-25453 GCA_902597375.1 uncultured Candidatus Actinomarina sp.
GATTGGTATTGAGATTCCAAATAGACAAAGAAGACTTGTTTCATTGGGAGATGTTCTTACCTCACCAGAGGCAAAAAAATTAGATCATCCTTTAAATGTAGGACTTGGATTAGATATTTCAGGTCAAGCAAGACTAATCAACTTATCTGAACTACCTCACGTTTTGATAGCAGGTCAAACCGGTGCAGGTAAATCATCCTGTATTAATTCAATTGTTACATCTCTCTTAATGAGGACTAATCCAGATGAAGTAAAAATGGTAATGGTTGATCCAAAAAGAGTTGAGTTAGGACAATACAACAATGTACCTCATTTACTTACAAAAGTAATTACTAACCCAAAGAAAGCTGTTGATGCATTAACTTGGGCTGTTTCTGAAATGGATAGAAGATATGATTTATTAGCTGATGGGCAAGTACGTGACATTAATGGATATCATGAGAAATTTGATGCCGGATTATTAGATACAGAAAAATTTGATAGATTTCCTTACATAGTTGTGTGCATTGATGAATTGAATGATTTGATGATGGTTGCTGGTAGGGAAGTAGAGTCAGCAATTGTAAGACTTGCTCAGATGGCTAGAGCAATTGGAATACATTTAGTTGTCGCAACTCAAAGACCTTCAGTAGATGTTATTACTGGTGTAATGAAAGCAAACATTCCTTCAAGACTTGCATTTTCTGTAGCCTCAACAACAGACTCAAGAGTTATCCTTGATCAGTCTGGAGCTGAAAAATTAATTGGGCTTGGAGACATGCTAATTGTTACAGCTTCAAATCCTAGATTAGAAAGAATCCAAGGTGCTTGGGTTACTGAGGAAGAAATTAAAGATGTAGTCTCATGGGTTAAGTCACAAAAAGAAGCTGAATACAATCCTGCTGTTATTGAAGAACAAAAATCTACAACTGTTCAAAGCGATGATGATTTAGGTGAAGATGAAGAATTAATTAAAACTGCCACAGATCTTGTTGTTAGATCACAGTTAGGATCTACTTCAATGTTACAAAGAAAACTAAGAGTTGGATTTGCTAGAGCAGGTAGATTAATGGATATTCTTGAATCTCAAGGAATTGTTGGACCATCTGAAGGATCAAAAGCAAGAGAGGTTTTAATTACAGTTGAAGAATATGAAACAAACAATCTTTCCTCGATCAATGATGATAATGAAATTTCTGATACTGATCATACATCTGAAGTAATAGATGATGAAGAGGAAACTACTGACGATAGTTGGTACGAAGAGTAATTAGCTCTTTACAGTTTTACCTTTTATGATTCTATTTCTTATTGCAGCAGAAATCGTATCTGCGGTTAGTACCAATAAAATAGTACAAATTAGTACTGTACCTGCTCTTGGAAAATCTCTAAATCTAAGTTGATTTATTAATTCCTGTCCAACACCACCTGCTCCTACAACACCAAGAACCGCTGAAGCTCTTAAATTTATTTCAAAACGATAAAGCCAATATGATGTAATTGTTGGCATTACTTGTGGTATTACCCCAAAAGTAAGTTCATTAATTTTGGATCCGCCTGACGCTTTGATAGACTCAAGAGGTCCTTCATCGATACCCTCTATAACTTCTGAAGAAAGCTTCCCTAAAGTTCCTATTGAATGAATTCCTACAGCAAGAGTTCCTGTTAAGGGACCAAGTCCGGTTATTGGTAAGAAAACAAAAGCTAATATTAATTCTGGAAATGCTCTAATTCCGTTGAGAATTTGTTTAATTACTCTGTTAACAGTTCCAATTGTTATATTATTTGCTGCTAAAAACGATATTGGAAAGCTAAATATTGCCCCAATAACTGTTCCTGCCCATGCAATAAATAAAGACTCAAAAACTTTTGGAATTATTCTATCAAATGCTTCTGAACTTAAATCTAAAGGAAACATAGCACCAACCAAAGTTGCAATTTGTGCAGGAGCATTTAGTATTCTCTCTAAAGTTATTTCTAAACCTGATGCTGACCAAATTGCAGAAACAACAATCAAGCTAGTCAATGAATACTTAAATATTCTTTGGTTTAATGGTTGCTTTGGTATATTCATAATATTTTTCTTCTTAACCAAACGCTAAATTGTTCTATCAAGATAACTACTACAAGAATCAGGACAATTATTGGAGAGATTCTGTCAAATCTAAGAAAAATTCTTTGTGTTTCAATTATTCTTCCAACTCCACCTGCTCCTACTAATCCAAGAATCACACTTGCTCTTATACACAATTCAAAAATATATAAAAAGTAAGCAGTAAAGTTTGGAAGTACTTGTGGCAAAGCTGATGTGAAGACAGATTGATTATGTGACGCACCAGTTGCTTTTGCAGCCTCCATGGGACCAGGATCAATGCTATCAATTGTTTCAGATAGTAATTTTCCCATTATTGCAAGTGAAAACATTAATAATGCAAGCACACCAGCAAATGGTCCAATGCCTACAGCAACAGTAAAAATCATAGCCCAAAATAAATCAGGAATTGTTCTTACAAGATTTAAAAATGACTTGTATATGAAGTAAGAATATTTATTCAGATTTGTAGCCCTTGATGCATAAAAAGATAATGGTAAAGCAACTGCGCAACCTACTATGCTTGCCAATATTGCAATTTGAATAGTTTCTATTAGTGCATCTGAAGAATTTTCCCAAGCCCAGGCCCATTTTGGATTGAATAAAGGATCAGTAACAAGATATCTATTAGACAAGTTATTTTTAAAATCTTGAAAATTAAATCCTATTTGAAGAAATGAAAATATAGAAAAAAATATTCCGGCCGGTATTCCTATTAAAATTAATAACGAAGGACTTGGTTTTTTGGGATAATTAATCATTACCTATTAAATCTGATTGTTTGATTGATCTTCCGTAAATATTTTCAAAGTCTTCATCTGAAACGTCGTCAACTTTTCCATCATAAACTAGCTCACCATCGCGTAAGCCAATTAATCTGTCTCCAAATTCTTTAGCTAAATCAAGAAAATGTAAGTTCACAATTGTTGTAATTCCAAGTTCTTGATTTATTTTTTTAAGATAACTCATTACAACTCTTGATGTAATCGGATCAAGAGATGCTACAGGTTCATCTGCAAGCATAACTTTAGGCTTTTGAGACAATGCCCTAGCAATACCTACTCTTTGCTGTTGTCCACCAGAGAGATTAGAAGCTCTCACATAAGCTTTTTCAAGAATTTCAACTTGATTTAATGCTTCAAATGCCATTTGTTTTTGATCTTTTGGCCATAATCCAAGTACCGACCTTATAGTAGAAACTTTACTTAATCTACCTGTTAATACATTTTTTAATACTGTTGATCTATTCACTAGATTAAATGTTTGAAATATCATACCAATTTGAGATCTAATTTGTTTTAGTTGCTTTTTATTTGCATTAGTAATATCTTTGTTGTCTAAAAATACAACACCATTACTTGGTTTTACTAAGTTATTGATTGTTCGTAAAAGAGTTGATTTTCCTGCCCCAGATAAGCCGACAATAATTAAAAAATCACCTTCATTAATTTCTAAATCTAAATCTTTTAGTGCTTCTACGCCACCAGGATAGGTGACACTTACATTTTCGAATTTGATCATATAAAAATTTTAACCGGGCTGAAGAACAACCCGGTTAAAATTACGATTTAATCGTCGTATAAACCGAATTCATCTGCTGCTTCTCTTACAACATCGAATTCTGAATTAACTGCTGGCACTAAACCAGTCCAACCATAAATTTCATCCATTACGGCTAAACCTTCGTCAGTGGCAATATATGCAGCTAATATATCATAAATTTGTTGTTTGATGTCTTCAGGTAGATCTGTTCTAACTGCTATAACATCATTAGGTATTTCTTCTGTAATAGCAAAAGCAATTACCTTTTCACCAACATCTGCATTTGTTTTTCTTAGAGTCCTTCTTGCATCATCATAAGTAACACCAAATTTTGCGTCACCATTATAAAGTCCAGAAATAACTCCATCATGAGAACCAGCAAATCTTTGAACTATATCACTGGTGTAGTCGATACCAGCTTTTTTCAATTGCAATGATGGATATAAATACCCAGAAGTAGATCCCTCTTCAACGAAAAGAACTTCTTCACCAATCATTACAGATAAGTCGGCTTCACATGCAAGACCTGGACTAGTTGTAACACCATCTCTTACTTCAGGTATAAGTCCGTCATCTCCAAAACCCCATCCAACTTGTAACGCTTTAACAGCAGGTGGAGCTGTTGTTGAACCTTCAACTAAGGTTGCAACTCCATCGATGTTTTCAAAAGCACCTATCACTGGTGTGGTTTCGCAAATACTTGCATCTGTTGTCCAGAACGTACCATGGTATGATCCAGAACCGAATCTTACAGATTTGGCAATAGCCTCAAATCTTGTCGGGAATGCGTTCATAGCTGTAACGTAACCCAATGTGGCAAATGCTCCAACATCTGCTTGACCTGATCCCATTGCAACCAATAATCCCGAATAGTCACTTGTAACAAAACCTTCAACTTCAATTCCTAATCCCTCTGATAAAACTTGCATCATAGGTTGAATATTATCCAAAAGTTCTGCTTGCTCTGCACTTGGCACAAAACCGAAAACAATTTTATCTAGCACTTCAGCTGTAGTAGTAGCTGGTGCATCTAGGCTTTCTGTTTCTTCAACAACTGCAGGTTCTTCTACTGTTTCTTCTTCTGCAGTACCGCAAGCAGCAAACACAAGAGAGAGACATAAAAGAATTAAAATTGTTTTTTTCACAATTTCCTCCGCTTGATTACCCTCTCATCTTACAATTTATGACGGAAACTGCTCAGGTATTTGGTTAAATTTTTGTAAACTTATATGTCGTTTGGAACGTATCCATATTCTCGTGAAAGAATGTTCCCATCTGTATCAATAATTAAAGAAATTGGTTGACCAATAATTTTTAAACTATCTCTCATATCAGATGTAGAAAACCCAATTGTGATTTCACCTTTTAGATTCTCTGATACCCAAGTCATAGTGGAATCTACATCACTATGGGCTAATGCGATCACATCATAGTTTTGACTAACTGCTGCTAGATTAGCTTCTAAGAGAGGCAACTCCTCTCTACAAATTCCTCAATAATCAGCCCAGAAAACAACAAGTGTTTTCTTATTAGTTAGGTCTTCATTTACTAAATTTCCATTTGCATCTTCATATACAAGTTCTTCAATTGATGATGCCGCTGCACTTTGTGTTGGTTCATCTGTGGCAGAATCAGATCCTGATGAACAAAAAGATAGTAAAAGTAAAAGTATGACTGCTTTTCTCATACATTTATCATAGTTATATTTAAATTAAACATTGCTAACCTAAAAATATGAAAATTGGTTTCTTAACAATCGGTACGGAAATACTGCTAGGGGATACAGTAAATACAAACCTTACTAACCTTGGTAAACGCTTATATGAAAATGGATTTAAATTAGATAAAGATATTACAATTTCAGATCAGCAAGATGAAATTAATAATGCACTTAATTTTTTACTTCAAGATTGTGATGTTGTTATCACTTCAGGAGGTCTTGGGCCAACAGAAGATGATATAACAAAAGAAACAATTTCTGAATCTTTATCAATGGAACTTGAGTTAGATGATGATCATCTAGAGTGGATGAAAGAACGTTGGAAAGCTCGCGGGTTAATTATGCCTGATACAAATATAAAGCAAGCTTATATTCCAGTTGGTAGTGAAAAACTAACCAACACTCAAGGAACAGCACCTGGTATAAAAATTAATCATGATAATAAATTCATTTTTATCTTTCCAGGACCGCCAAGAGAATTTATACCTCTTGTTGAGGATGAGTTGATCCCTTTTCTAAGTAAAAATTATGAAAAAGAAAATACTGACTATCAATTTGTTATGTTTTTCAATCAGGCAGAATCTTCATTGGCTGCTGAAATAAATAAATTTAAACCAGAAGGTTTAGATATTGCTTATCTAGCAAGTAAAGGGATCATTAAACTACGATTTGATAAAAATTCTGTAACAAATGATCAATCTGATATGTTTCTACAAAAAATAGGTGAAACATTTGAAGATGATATTTTATCTTACGAAAATATATCAGTTGAAAAAGTACTTGGAAATTTAATTAGTGACTCAAAGCTTCAAATCTCTTTTGTTGAAAGTATCACTGGGGGTTTGATTTCCTCATTGCTTGTTAAAAATCCAGGGATAAGTAAATACTTTATTGGTTCAGATATTGTCTATACAAATGAGTCTAAAAATTTATTATTAAATGATGAAAATATTAATTTTGATGATTGGGAAGAATTATCATATAATCTGAACGAATCCTCATTAAATAAATATAAATCTAATGTAGCTCTTACAATTTTAGGGGAGGCAGGACCAATATCATCCAGTCAATACCCTGTAGGAACAATCTTTATTTGCATCTCAAATGGCGAGAAAACTGTTATTTCAGACCATAAAATGAACGGAAATAGGGCCGAAATCTTAGAAAGAGCAGGAAATAAAGCTCAATGGGAATTGATAAAATTCATAAAAAGCTTGTATTAGAACAAATGTTCTAGTAAAATTGTCTTACTAAGATGTTTTAATTTAAATTAATTATTGTTAATTAAGGAGAAAAAATGGATAAAGACAGGGCAAAAAAACTTGATACAGTTTTTGATCAAATAGAAAAACAATTCGGTGAAGGCTCGTTAATGAAGCTTGGTGCCGATAACATCAAAAAAATACCAGCTATTTCGACAGGAGCACTTTCAATTGATTTAGCTTTAGGTATCGGCGGAGTTCCAAAAGGTAGAGTTATTGAAATTTATGGACCTGAAGCTTCAGGTAAAACTACATTATCTCTCCATGTTGCAGCTGAAGCACAGAAAGCAGGCGGTGTGGCAGCATTCATTGATGCTGAACATGCTCTTGATCCAGTATATGCAAGAGCATTAGGTGTTGATGTTGATGAACTTCTTGTTTCTCAACCAGATACCGGTGAACAAGCGCTTGAAATTGCAGACATGTTAATTCAATCTGGAGGTGTAGATTTAGTAGTCATTGATTCTGTTGCAGCATTAGTTCCAAAAGCTGAGATTGAAGGAGAGATGGGTGATACTCATGTTGGTCTTCAGGCTCGATTGATGTCACAAGCTTTGCGTAAATTAACTGGTTCAATCAACAAATCAGGAACAACTGTGATCTTTATTAATCAAATCCGTGAAAAAATTGGTGTTATGTGGGGATCTCCTGAAACAACCAGTGGTGGTAGAGCTCTTAAATTCTATTCATCTGTAAGGATTGATGTTAGAAGAATAGAAACATTAAAGGTTGGACCAGAACAAATAGGTAATCGTGTAAGAGCCAAGATAGTTAAAAATAAAGTTGCTCCACCATTTAAGGAAGCAGAGTTTGATATTATGTTTGGCCAAGGTATATCCAGAGAAGGTAGCCTTTTAGATGTTGCAGTTGAGCACGGTATTGCTAGAAAAGCTGGAGCTTGGTTTACATATGATGAAGTACAACTTGGTCAAGGTAAAGAGAATTCTAAGCGTTTTCTAAGAGAGAATCCCGACCTTGCTTTACAGCTAGAAACAGATGTCTATAAAGCTGTAGGTCTAATTGAATCAGATGAAGTTGAAGTTGTTGAAGATGAAACAACTGAAAATGAAGATGAATCTGTAGAAGAGACTAAAAACAAAAAATAACTTAATTTTTCTTATAATTTTTTTATAATTTGTTATGTGAAAACTTCTATACATATTGAAAATAAAATTCGACCAAAAGCATCTAGGAATGGTCTTAAATATCATATAAAAACTTTTGGTTGTCAGATGAATGAGCATGACTCAGAAAAAATAGCTGGAATATTTAACAATGATGGGATGACAAAATCTGATGATATTGATAAAGCTGATGTACTTTTTGTTAATACATGCACAATCAGAGAAAATGCGGATGATAAATTATATGGAACATTAGGGCATTTAAAAAAATGGAAATCACTTGCACCAAATAGACGATTACTTGTGGGCGGTTGCGCAGCGCAAAAAGATAAAGAATTAGTTCGAGAAAGAGCACCTTGGGTAGACGTTGTTATTGGAACACACAATACGACAGATGTAATTAATTTACTCAACCAGGCAGAAGATTGGGGTCCGATTACAGAGATTATTGAAGAAACAACAGATATTGAAACGGAAATCGCCGCTGTACGAGAGTCAAGTGTCAGTGCCTTTGTTACAATTCAAATTGGTTGCAACAACAGTTGTACATTTTGTATCGTACCTTCTGTAAGAGGTATTGAGATAAGTCGAAGACCTTCAGACATTATTAATGAAATTAAAAGCCTTGCTCATGATGGAGTTAAAGAAATAACGTTACTTGGTCAAAATGTAAATTCTTACGGTAGAGATTTAATGATCAATAATAAGAGAAAACCATATTTCACTGAACTTCTATATAAAATTCACGAAATAGATGGTATCGAACGAATTAGATTTACATCACCACATCCTAAGGATTTTAAAATAGAAACATTAAAAGCCGTTGCAGAATTACCAAAAGTAGCTAATCAGATTCATATTCCACTTCAAAGTGGGAGTAATAAAATATTATCTGCAATGCATAGAGGTTACAACCAAAAAAGATTCCTAGAAAAAGTAGATTTAATTAAATCAATAATTCCTAACGTGTCCATATCATCTGATATTATTGTTGGCTTTCCAGGTGAAAATGAAGATGATTTTAAACAAACAATGGATGTAGTTAATTATGCTGAATTTGACTTGATCTATATGTTTAAATTTTCACCTCGACCTGGGACAGTTGCATCCGATTATGTCGATCAATTTGTTGAAAAAGAAAATATTGATGACAGATTTATGAGATTAAAAATTAGGCAAACTGATATAAGTGAAAAAAGGTATAAAAGATTCCAAAATACTAAACAAACGATGCTTGTAGAGAAAGTTTCAAAAAAAGATAAAAATATTCTGACTGGTCGTATTGAAGGTGGTCACATAGTTCATCTTGAATCTAGTAGTGAAAATATTGGCAAACTTTTAAATGTAAATATATATGATTCCACACCTTTTTTCTTGAAAGCTACTTTGTAATCTTGCTTTATTTTCTAACAGGGATTACTGCATCAGGAAAATCAAAACTTGCTCACGAAATTGCTATAGAAAGAAGTATTGATATAATTTCCCTCGATTCAATGGCAGTGTACAAGGGATTGGATATTCTTACTGCTAAACCAAATGATGTAATGAGATCACAGGTTTTATATTATGGTCTTGATATAGCTGAACCTGATCAAAATTTTTCTGTAGTAGATTATCTCAATTACTTAATTGAGATGGAAATTCCAGAAAAATCCTTTGAAAAAGATTATCTTGTTGTTGGTGGTACCGGTTTATATTTTCGTTCACTAATTAATAGTTTTGAGTTTAGACCCACTGATCCAGCCATAAGATCTGAATTAGAACAATTGAATGTTGATCAATTACTAAAGTTTCATGAAATGTATGAAATTAAAACCCCTGATGTTGAAATTAATAAAAGAAGACTTATACGTAATATAGAAGATTCAATTTTAGAAGATGTAAAGTATGTTTTCCCACCAATAAACATTCCAGAAAATAATGTGGGTATATTTTGGAATCATCCTGATTATAAAAATAGAATTAGTAAGAGAACCGATGAAATGATACAACAGGGTGTCATAGATGAGATGAATGCTATTTCTAATCCTTCTAAAACTGTATTACAAGCTATAGGAATGAATTTAAGCAATGACCTTGCTGAAAATATTAATTTAAAAACGAACAGGTTAGCTAAAAAACAACTTACATGGTTTAAACAAGAAGATAGAATAAAAATTGTTGACACTGATGATGAAAATGTTATTCGTAAAGAACTGGAAATGGTTATAGATGGTAAATGAATCTTATATGTCAGGAACAGGCAATGATTTTATATGTACTGAGTATGATCGAGATTTGTCAGATATAGAAATTATTTCAATTGTAAGTGATTCACTTTTTCCTATTGATGGAGTCATTTTGGTAGAGGGGATAGATAGTTCAACAGTGAAAATGCATTATTTTAATAATGATGGAACTCCTGCTGAACTATGTGTAAATGGTGTGCGTTGTACAGCAAAATTTGCAGTAGACAATAACTTAGTGGACACTAAAAATTTGATTGTTAAAGCTCCAGTTGGCGATATAAAAGCATTTGTAGAAAACGATTATGTAAAAATTGAAGCACCCCATCCTACGACTGGTGTGAGTATCGAAATTGATAGTTATATATGTATGACAAGCGAGGTTGGAAATCCTCATCTTATGGTTGAAGTTGATGATGTAGAGAGATTTGATCTCGATAAATTTTCAGTAAATGCCAGAAAGCTAGACGTATTTTCTAATGGTATAAATATTGAAATCTTTTCAGTTGTTGAACGCAAATTTATTTACGCAAGAGTAAACGAAAGGGGAGTTGGGGAAACAGACGCTTGTGGTTCTGGAGCTTTAGCTTTGTTTACTTATTTAAGAGAAATTAATAAAGTTGATGATGATGCAGTCGTATTATATCCTGGTGGAGAGCTCGAACTATCTTATGAAAAAGATAAGTTATATCTTAAAGGTGAAGTTACATATCTCTAATTAACGAAACAACTTTTCCTATAGGTTGTATATTTTCATTAACTGGAATTTTTTCATAGTTTTTATTTGCAGGTACTAGGTATTGCTTACCTTGAATATTTTTGAGAAATTTAATAGTACCTTCTGAGTTGTTTATAAGAAATGCACCTATATCTCCATTTTTAATTGGTTCATTTTTATTGATAATAACTAAATCTTTTTCATGAATTCCTTCATCAATCATTGAATCTCCCGAAACTGATAAAGCAAATAGATCAGATTTTTCATCAGTATCTGGATAATTCACAGTTCCTATAACGTTTTCTTCAGCCATAAGTAAAGATCCTGCAGCAATTTCTCCTAATATCGGAATTTTTTTATTCGATAGTTGGTTGTTTACAGTCAAAGCACGAGATTTTTTATAGTTTTTTTGGAGTAATCCTGATTGGATTAGTTTTTCAAGGTGATATTGGACTG
Organism: uncultured Candidatus Actinomarina sp.; assembly: GCA_902597375.1. GTDB lineage: Bacteria > Actinomycetota > Acidimicrobiia > Actinomarinales > Actinomarinaceae > Actinomarina. Next base: position 11,119 of record CACJXH010000012.1, read on the forward strand.
TGCTTGTTGATTTCAGACTTACTCCTTCGCAGATTTCTCTTACTGATGGTGCAAATCCATTTTTTTCGATAAAAATATTTATAAAATTTAAAATATTTTTTTGTTTTTCAGAAACCATAACTTAATTTTAGTACATTTGTTCGAATTAAAAAAGTGTCATACACGGTTTTTAATCTATTTTTATGAAAGAAAAGTTAATATTATTTGCATTTTTAACAATATTTTCACTAGTTACAACACCATTAATTAAAAACAATTCGATATTTACCCCAGTAAACAATGGACTTGTTACATATAAGGTCCAAAAAGGCGATTCACTTTGGGGTATAGCTTTAAAGTATGATTCAAAAGATATTGAAAATTTTTTATTTGAGACAAAAAAATTAAATAATTTAGAAAATTCCAAGATTTTTGAAGATCAAATCTTAATTATTCCTTAATTTATTTGTTACAAAATTCTCTCATTTCTATAATACACTATATATGGTATGTCCTTTTGACGAAGACTGCGTAACTAGTGTCATTGACTCTAGAAAAAACAGTGAAGGTATTCGCAGAAGAAGAGAATGTTCGACTTGCGGACTCCGTTTTACCACATATGAAAAAGCAGACATAAGCTTAATGGTTGAAAAAAGAAGCGGAGATATTGAAGAATTTAGCTATGAAAAGTTATATCAAGGTATAGATAATGCTTTTGGTGGTATTGACATTAGCGATAAAAAACTTAAAACTCTTGTAGACAACGTCCACAAAGATATAAAATTACACGGAAAAAAAATAAAATCAAAAATAATTGGTGAAACTGTACTTATTCACCTCAAAGATGTCAATGAAGTTGCTTATTTAAGATTTGCTTCAGTGTATAAAGAATTTTCTGATGTAACTGATTTTGAAAAAGAGGCTGCAGAATTAAATTAGGGTAAATTTCCAATACTTCCTAATATTTTGGAATACTTATTGTAAAAAATCTGTAATGATGAATTAAAAAAAGCTATTTCTGTTTCTTTATTTAGTTCGATGGCACTAATTAAAGTTAATGCAACTTCATTTTCGTTATTTCTTAAAGACGCAACTAATCGACCATGAAGGTCTTGAGCTGTAGTTAAAGCCGAGTTAACAAGTTCTTTATGTTCTTTAAATTCTTCTAAATCAGGCAAGGTCTCACCATTTAAATTACTTTTTGCACCAATTAATGACAATTCAGTGGCAAGTGTATCGATATTTGTATTTTCATCAATTCTAAGAATATCATCGTATATCAATATTTCAGAGTGCATAATTCTATATGTAAATAATTGATCAAGTTCATCTACGACATCAAATAGTAAATTTAATGAAGCAAAAACAGTTTCTGAATCTGAAATATCTCTATTTTCTAGATTTTCTTGATATTGAAGCAAGGATGTTTCAATAATCTGTAAATTTGCACTTGCATTTGATACGTCATATCGAGAATAAAAAGGATTAGTAGCAACATTTAATAATTGAGGAATTTGACTTATATTATTATTCGTATTCTCTGTAATTGATACAGCAATAGTTTCATTTTGAATATTATTATTGCGCATATTAATAAAAAACACTGAAACAAAACTTATGATGCTTACTGTAGCGACTACTAACAGTGTTGGAACAACCCACTGTCGTCTCATTTCTAAATCTGTCCAAATTTTCTTTATTTGAGACGTTATATTTAGCGGAATAAATGTCTGAGTGTCTGGATTAGAGTCTTGAATTTCACGTTTATCAAAAATATTTTCTTTTGTCGTTACTAGTTCTTGACCTATTTGTACAGATTCTATCTCTTCATCTACCAACTCAAATTCATTAGTAATTCTTAAATTGTCCATCTCTTTAATAATGTCTGGTGTTTGGATAATTGTTGTATCAGCTTCAAAACCAAGTACATCAAGAATTTTGATTTTATTTGAGGATTTCGCTTTCCTTATAAAAAGATAATCTCTAATATTCATCAATGAAAGGTTACCATTGAATAAAAATATTGAGATAGAAATACAACTTATAAGCTCAAATGGAAAAGTACCTTCTCAAAAGCATGCATCCGATATCGGATATGACATTAGTGCTTCTGATGATGTCACATTAATTTCAAATGAAGTCACTCTAGTCAATACCGGTATTGCAATAAATCTTCCACAACAATGTGCAGGTTTTGTTCTACCACGATCAGGTCTATCAACGAAGCATAAAATTACGCTTATAAATAGTCCTGGATTAATTGATCCAGGATATACAGGCGAGTTGTTAGTTCCCTTAATGAACTTTGGAGACAAAGATTACAGTATTAAAGCTGGTGAGAGAATTGCTCAACTCGTTCTTGTTAATACTTATGGTGTTGATTTTAAAGTAGTCGATTCATTGCCAGAGACAGATAGATCATCCGGTGGTTTTGGATCCACTGATTAATTTCTTTTTTAAAAAACTCAGATATAAACTATCATTAATTTATTGCGGAAGTAGCTCAGCTGGTAGAGCGTAACCTTGCCAAGGTTAAGGCCGCGGGTTCGAACCCCGTCTTCCGCTCACTGGCGACGTGGCGGAGTGGCTACGCAGAGGTCTGCAAAACCTTGTACACCGGTTCGATTCCGGTCGTCGCCTCAAAATAAAATGATTGCTATTACTGGTGCCGGAGAATATTTAGACACTATTCGTCCTTACGATAAAGTGTTATTAGATAAATTAGATCAAGAACCGTATGTACTATCATTTCCTACGGCAGCAGGTCTTGAAAGTGAAGAGAGAATACAATATTGGCTTAATTTAGCTGATGAACATTTTGAAAAATTAGGCGTACAACACAAATCTATTAAAGCCCTTAATGTAACCGACTACAACAAACCTGAGACTATAGCAGAGGTTGAGAAAGCAAATTTTATATATTTTTCAGGAGGAAACCCAAATCATCTTTACGAGACACTTAGCAAGTCTTTAGCTTGGGAAAAAATATTATCTACTCACAATAATGGAGGCATTCTTGCTGGATGTAGTGCAGGAGCAATGATTATGGGTGAGAAAATGAATAAAGGAAAGGGCTTTGGTTTTTTTAAGAACTCTATGGTTTTACCTCACTGGAATGAGGTACTTTACAAAGCAATACTTACCTCTTCTAAACAGATTCATAAATCAAAATATAAAATTCTTGGTTTAGAAATGAATACATATCTCGTACTCAATGGTGATAAGTTAGAGATTATAGGTGACCAACAAGTTCATATAATGCACAAGAAAGATGAGCAATCATTCAAGAATGGGGACATATTAGAATTATCAGTATTGGAGTTTTAAATGTGTGGACGTTATTACTTATCAATTGATCTCGGTAATTTATCTTTTGTAGATAATCTCAGTGGATATGATTTTGAAGATAACTTCAATATTGCTCCACAGGCAAATGTTCCAATTGTAATTGATAATAATCTAGTGAATTGCACTTGGGGTTACTATCCTCAGTGGCTAAAAGATCAGAGTAATTCAAAGCCACTATTTAATACAAGATTTGAGTCATTACTGGAAAAGAAAACATTTATTTCGGCATTTAAGAAGAGTAGATGCTTAGTACCAATATCTGGCTGGTATGAATGGAAAGTTATTGATGATACGAAACAGCCTTTTTTCTTTAAACATAAAGATAATGAGAACATGTTTGCCGCAGGATTGTATTGGAAAAGATCAGATGGAACTACAGAGTTTACGATCATAACAACCGCTGCACCGATAGAAATTAATGAAGTACATGACCGTTCACCTTTAATTCTTGATGATGTATCGATGGGTATTTGGTTATCAGATGATAATCCAGAAAATATTCATGAAAATATCTCTCATGATTTTGGCACCACAATTGAACATTATCAAGTGACAAGAGCAGTAAATAATCCTAAGAACAATAATGCATCACTTATTGAAGAGTTCAATGAGGTTCCATTTTAATGAATAGTCAGTCACCAATTTATTCTCTGAAGTTTACGATCTCTTGGATAATTGTTTATGGTGCAGTTGTTTTTCTTCTATTTCAAATTATTAATTTCTTTATCGCTCTTTATCTTGGTCTTTGGGTTTTAAATTTAATTATTGAGTTAACAGAAAGATTGTTTCTTCGATTTGGTAAAAGAATCGTTACTGTAGAAAAATAATTATTCTACAAATCTGATTTATACTGCTATATTTTTTTATACGGGAGATTAGCTCAGTCCGGCAGAGCACTTGCTCGACACGCAAGGGGTCACAAGTTCAAATCTTGTATCTCCCACAAAATAATTAATTACTAGTTATTTCTAAAACTTGCTTACTAAGTTTCTTTAAATTTTTATTATTGTAATTTATCGACCAAACACAAATATATAAAATTCCAACTAATAAAAACAATAAAGCGTACCCTCTTCCAGGACCTGTTCCAATAATTGGTGATAGTATTTCAATATTGTCTGGATAAAAAGAAAACTCTAAATAATCTCCTATTGGACCTGCAATAAGTACACCAAGTGGGCGTAACATTTGTGCAATTGTGCCACGTAGTGCTAGTGCACGGCCTCTAATATTTTTATCTGTAATTGCTAACCATGCACCTGAAGAAATTGTATATTGTACGGTTCCGCTAACGCCGCTAATTATCCCATATATACATAGAAGGATAATACTTGGTCGAAGTGATCCAAAAATTAAACTAACTCCACCTAATAGTCCACATTGTATAGCAAGCTTTAAGTTTCCCTGAAGATGATCTGAGTAACGTAAGGAAAATATTGAACCAATTAGAAATGCTAATCCTATGGTGGACTCAATTATTCCAAGACCCCTTGCATCTGAAAAAGTTAAAACCATTGGTGGTAAAAGAACAGTTGTAAAACCCCATAAAAAGTTAGAGATGCTCAAAATAGAGACAAGTGTTAATAATCCTTTTTGATTTTGTAACCATACATATGCTTCTTTTAAGTCAAAATACACATTATTAAAATTTAATTTATTGTTGTGTTCTTTTTTTTCACTTTTGAAAAAAGAAATAGTTACAATCCCGAAAATACATGTAATTAGATCAACAAGAATTACCCCAGTCAGGCCGAAATACGAATAAATTAATGCTCCACCAATTGGCCCAAGTAACACAGCAAATGCCTCAGCACTTTCGAACAATGCAGAGATTTTTGTAACATGTTGTTTTTTTACAACATCTCCAAGATATGCACTCCAAGTTGTCCAATGAGCAATTTCAAATATTCCAAAAGCTAACGCAAATGGAATAAGCATTATTAGTGTCAATTTATCGTTTATTGCAAAGTATCCAATAAGACACATTAAAAAAACAATTATAAGATCAAAACTTATGATTAATTGTTTTCTTGGAAATCTATCAGCAAGAACACCTCCAAATGGTCCAGTGATAACTCCGACTATGCCTACCGTAAACAATATTGAAGATAATGCACTTGCTTTGCCAGTTGTTTCAAATATCCAGACACCAATCGCAAAAAATGACATTGCCGATCCTGTCCATGATAAAGTTTGACCAAACCAGAGAATATATATTTTTTTACTCATAATAAGGCCCTTAAGTCTATTTAATCAGCGTATTTCTCTGCACCCATAAAATGAATTGAGACATAATCCTCGTCTCCAACAACCCAGCTATCGTGTGGGGTATTTGATACATAAAATATATCTCCAGGGCCAATTATCTTTGGTTCTTCATTTTCAAATGCAACCGTAGCATTTCCACTAATAACCATTCCCAAGTGTTCTGTCTCGCAAAACTCCGTTCCAGAAAGAGGGGAGACATCATCTGACCACTTCCACCCTTTATGATAAGTAGCCTTACCAATTGTCATATGTGGAAGATTTACTACTTCATATTTTCCTTTATCAAACTCTCTGACTTCATCAGGGTTTTCAAATCTTTTAATAATGTAATCATCCATCTGCTTATAATAATTCAATATGAATAAACAGACACAAAATATCATAAACGTTTCATTAACTCTTATCGCAATATATCTTTATAGTTTTACTGCAAACAATATTGAAACAGAAATACTTGGATTTAATTCTTTTAAATTTCTGATAAGCATTGCAGTGTTAATTCAGTTTTTAATTTTCCTACCTTCTTTTATTTTTAAATCAGAAAAATTTTACGATCTCACGGGTAGTCTCACATACATATCAGTAACAAGTATTGCTTACTTTTCACTTGATAATCCCACTACAACTGATACGATTCTTTTTCTTTATGTTGTTATTTGGGCTGGAAGACTTGGAATATTCCTCTTTAGAAGAATTAACAAAGTTGGTAAAGATGTACGATTTGATAAAGCTAAAAAGAAATTCTTTTGGTTCTTGCAGTACTGGATGGGACAAGCTGCATGGGTTGTATTCACTGCAGGTGCATCTGTCTTGGCCATTCTTTCACCAGTAGAAACAGAGTTGGACATTATTGCATATATTGGAATATTTCTATGGTGGTCAGGGTTCTTAATTGAAGTTATTGCTGACTATCAAAAAAGAAAATTTAGAGAAACATCAGATCCTAAATTAGAGTTTATATCAAGTGGTCTCTGGGCAAGATCTCGTCATCCAAACTATTTTGGAGAGATCACGCTTTGGATTGGTATGGCTGTATTATCTCTAAGTTCTTTATCTGGAATTGAGTATGTGACAGCTATTGTGTCTCCAGTTTTTGTCTACTTACTTTTAAGAAAAGCAGAAGGTGTCCCTATGTTGGAGCGTATTGCTGAAGAGCGTTATGGTGATTTACCTGAGTATCAACAGTACAAAGAGAACACTCCTGTACTTATGATGAAATTATTTAAATAATATATAAACGTAAATGATATGAGTCAAAATATTGTTGAGACTGAGTATCAATCTACAGTACCTATTAAGGGAAAGTGTCACGAAGATTTTCAAAGTGTAGCCGAAATATTTGCTATAAATTTTGATAAATTTTCGGAAATAGGTTCTTCATTATGTGTAATAGCTGATGGGGAAGTAACTGTTGATTTATTTGCAGGTCATACTACAAACCAGAAAATCGAAGAGTGGAATGAAAATACATTAGCTGTCGCTTTTTCATGTACAAAAGCTGCTGTTGCTTTATGTGCTCATATTTTAATTGATAGGGGACTTCTTAATGCTCAAGAAAAAGTAACAAAGTATTGGTCTGAATATGGCAAAAATGGAAAAGAAGATACAACGGTAGAAATGATACTCAATCATTCTGCCGGGTTACCAGCTCTTAAGACCAAGGTAAGAGAAGATGGTTTTTTAGATTGGGATTACGTAGTTAATTTATTGGAAAATGAGGAACCTTTTTGGACACCAGGAGAACAAACTGGATATCACATGATGACGACAGGATGGTTAATTGGAGAAATAATTAGAAGAATTTCTGGTCAATCACTTGGGCAATTTTTCAAAAACGAAATTAGCAATCCGCTAAATCTTGACTACTGGATTGGTTTACCTGAGAGAGAGGATCTCAGAGTTGCTAAAGTTACTCCTTTCACATCTAGTCCATCAGATAAACCCAGCGCATTTGCCGATGCATTTAGAAATGACCTATCATCTATGCAGAGATTATCACTTACAAATACCGGTGGTTATGACTACAACTCATCAGACACTTATAGGTCTGAATTAGGGGGAGTTGGAGGTATAACAAATGCACGGTCACTAGCTGAAATGATGAAACCACTAGCACAAAACAATGAAAGTATTCTTTCTAAAGAAGGCGTTAAGCGTTTAAGTAAATCCAATATTAGATCAGATATTGATAGTATGCTTTTACTTCCAACAAACTTTTCTGAAGGATTCATGTTAAATATGGACAACAGAGGAAAATTTGAAGGCGAAGGGGGATCTTTTTTAATTGGTAATAGTGCATTTGGCCATGTTGGATTTGGTGGAAGTAGCGCAACATTTGCTGATCCTGATTGTAATTTAGCTTTTGGTTACCTTGTAAACAAATTAGGTGGTGAATATTTAATTAGTGAAAGGGGACAAAGCCTAATTGATGAAGCATATAAATCATTAATCTAATTTTTCTTTATCTACATCATTTGATTATTATTTAAACGGCTATCTATTTTGAGGAATTTAAATAGCTATTTAGATAAGGGGTTTCTCCAGGATGGGAACCCTCTTATCTTTCACTAGACAAACCCCCTAAAACCAACGACGATTTCAACTGTTAAAATTATCTATATGGAAGAGATTAAACCAGATAATAAAGACTTTAGAATTGCTGAATTACATGTTGAAGGCTTATCTAACCCACAGATTGCTCATGCATTAGGTATCAATAGGTCTACTGTTTATAGAAGATTGCAAACCCCACAATGTAAAGCTGTTGTAAATGAAATACGAAATATTTACCACAATTCTTTAATTGCAAGATTACATAATCTAGCTGCAAAAGTTATCACTGCATATGATAAAAAGGTTTTAGACGGTGAAGTAACTGCTGGAGAGTTAAATGGATTTTTACGAGTGTTATCTAACTTATTTATAAAAGATCCGACTCTGTATGAATTTGAGAATCCAGAGATTGTAAGTTATGTACAATTCCAAAGAGACCTCGATGTTACACCTGTCGAGAGATTCAAGAATGGTGAGTATAATTAACACAGAATGAAAAAAGCATCTTTATTTTGCTTTCTACTATTTCTTACTTGTGGAGGAGCAGAGAGTGATACAATTGTTATTCAAGATTCCTCTGACGTTACTGTTCAAGATTCTTCAACTACTACTATCCAAGACACGACAAGTTCTTCTCTAGAAACTACCACAACCTTGCAGGACACCACTACAACATCAATATATAAAAATAAATGTGACGATTGCGAATATGTATCTATCAATGAGTTGATTTCAAACATTAATAATATACCAAAATTTGCATGGAATGATTATCAAAGAATTTCTAATGAAAATAATTATTTTGAAAGTGAATCATTCGAAATCATATTAAATGTTGGCCCATCTACCAATTTATATTTTCAAGATAATGAAAAATATATTCAAAAGGGAATTAGTTTTTGGCAAAATTTTAAACTTCCAGAAAAGTATTATGGATTCTTTTATAACTATGATGACCTTGATTGGGCTATAAATGAATTAACTTCTACAGGTTTTGAAGGTGGTATGGCAAGAGCTCCATGTCGAGAGGGTATTTGTAGCGGTGCCAATTCTGGTATCTATCAAAGACCTCCTCATTTCGGAGTTGGCGTATTCGGTATTCATAGTTCAGATTCTATAGATACATATAGATATGGTCCTCTACATATTCATGAGGTAACACATTCAGTTGTTGCATCTCAATGGATTGGTAATGCTAGAAATCCTCAACAAAGTGCAAATGATGCTACGCCTTGTTGGTTAAATGAGGGAATTGCTCATGCAGCTGGATTATCTCTCGGAGTTGAAACATATGAGGAATATTTAGACATGAGATCATCACAAGTTACTGGTAGGCATATTCAAGACCCATTTAATGATTATTCAGTTCCTGCAGTATTAGATTATTTCAACAAGAGTATTCCTGGTGATTGTATTAAAAATCCTGATTATGTTCTTGGATACTCAATTGGGTATCTTACTGTTGAAGCTATGAACGCCATGTCAGGTGCTGATTCGGCGATGCATATGTATTCTGTAATGGGATCTGGTAAAGATTTTGAGGAAGCTTTTGAAATGACTTATGATCTATCTTGGAATGATGCTAAGCCTATTTTTGCCGAATATGTAAGCATGGTTATTGCAAGTCTTTTTAATTCATAATTTTTTATTAATTTAAATTTCAGTTTATAAATTTAAAGTGTATTATTTGATTAGGTAATAAGCCTGTTACCTCAAAAAAGAGTTCAGGAAACTGGACTCTTTTTTACGTATTGAGACTATTTTCTTAGCTTAGCCCACCTTTGTATCTTTTAGATATTGGATTCATGGGCGCAAGATTTTCCATTAAATCATCTGATACATCACCAAGAACTGTCATTTTTTCAATATTTGCTATCTCTCGAAATTTTAAATTAACTGGTGTTCCCATTACTTTTCCAGCTAAACCTTGAAAATATTCTGATTTCTCAAAAACCTCAACCAAAGTTCCAGTGTTGGAATCTTCATCAAGAAACCATTCAAACTTAATCAAACCTTCAGGATCGACACTATCAATAAACTGGCATTGTTCATTTAATATGAAATCTGTAAACATGTCTCTGTCATCGAATGACACATCAATAATTACTGTTATGTTTCCACTGTTATTATGTAATTGCATTTTCCTCCTTTTATTTCTCTTTAATTATAGAACTTGCTGTATCAACCCTAATGTCATGTGAAGCTTTCCAACTTTCTCCTGTATTAACAATTGCTGATATAGGTCCATAGCTATTTTGTAAATCTTTAAGTTGATTTACTTTATGTCCTCTCTTAATTAGATCATTAATAATTTTTTCATCTATCCCAGGTTCAATATTTATTTCAGATACTGATTCTTTTCCGAATTCATCTATATTCCATCTAGGAGAGGTCATTGCATGTTGTAAATTTTCATTTTTAAGTATTTTTAAAATAAAATGGCTTAATAGTTGTGGTTGATATCTTCCACCTCTTGTACCTATGACCATATCGAGATTTCCATCTACACTCCAAATAGTTGGGGATAATGTATGAAGTGGTTTTCTCCCTGGTTTTAATGCGTTTGGATGATTCTGAATCAGATTAAATCCTGCCCCTCTATTGTGTAAAAAGAATCCTAAATCATCAACACCAATAGTGCTACCTATCCCATGAAAATTAGATTGAATTAGTGAGACTGCATTCCCATCATTATCTTTAGTGCACATGTATGCAGTTCCACCACCTAGTTCTTTTGGTTGAGCAAATACTGAGGTCGTATCTTTATCTATCAGCTTTGAAAGAGTATTAAGATATTCAAGATTAAGACCATTAAATTGATCTATATTTTCACCATAATCATACGTCAGGTCATCTCGCTCAGATGCAATTGCTCTATATGATTCAACAAGTGTATGAAAGTCAATATTATCTAATCCATCATCTAGGAGCTCATAAATTTTTAATGTTCCAAGTGTTAGATAACTTTGTGTATGAGGGGGAGTAACCCAGCCTGTTTTGCCGTACACATCTATTGATAAAGGCTCAATCCACTTTGATTCAAAAGATCTCAAATCGTCTTCAGTAATTACATGATTAAGTGTTTCTGAGATTTTCTTTGCAACTGGTCCTGTATAAAAAAATTCAGGACCATTGATACTTAAACGTTTCAAAGTTTCACCAAGTAAGCTTCTTTTAATAATTGCTCCAATTTTTGGTAACTCACCATCAGGAAATAATTCGGTACCCGATTCCTGTTTAATTAATGTATCTTTATGAAATGAAAGAGAATGATGTAGTTCAGTTGAAACTTTGAAACCTTCATCACATATCTTAATTGCATGACTAAAAATATCATCAATACTTAATTTCCCAAATTGATCATGCATACTAAACCAGCCTTTAACAGCTCCCGGAACAGTTACCGACATTGGGTGATCTAAAGGAATACTTTCTTGTGTAGATAATTTTGAAATATCTACATTTGATCCAGCATATCCTGAAGAATCTAAACAATAAGGAGTGTTCTCACCATTAATCCAAATTAGTGAAAATAAATCACCACCTATTCCACAAGTCTCTGGGGCTACGACTCCTTGGACAATATTGGTACCGATTGCTGCATCAATAGCGTTCCCACCATTTTGAAGAATTTCTATCCCGGCATTAGTTGAAAGATAATGTGGAGAAACTACGATATTAGACATTAGTTAAAGTATCTATAAAATGCTAAGACAATAAATGATCCCCATATTATTTTCTCAAATCGTTTTGAAACCCAGAGTCTGCCATATGATTTGTGAAAACCAAATAATAAAAAAAATCTTTTTATTATTGTGCTCATTCTTTATTTAGCTCATTAATTAACTTATCTAATTCACCATCATCCATAGATATAGTGTGTTCAGAATTTGGATAGTTACTATTCTGTACATCAGTTTTAAATGCATTGATTGCTTTACTTCTTTCTTGATTTAATTTATCTAAAATTTTATTACCATCACCCCATGATTTTGCATGTCTAGGCATTTTTATATTTTTTGTTTCACCAACAATATCTTCAAAGAATAAAAATATAACATCACCACCAGAACCTGCTCCGAGTGAATTTAATACAAGATCTGTGTGTTTACTAATTTCTATCAAAGCGTCATCTGCAACACATTCGACTTCAGCTCCAAATGCTCCTGCATTCTCAAGATCTTTTAAATCTTTTAGTATTCCAAGTGCTTCATCTACTGTTTTCCCAACAGTTCTTATCCCACCAAATTTTGTAGCGTTTGATGGAACCATACCTACATGCCCTTGTACATGCATACCTTCATTTGCTAACATTTCAACTATTTCTGGACTACGTGGTGTTAATACTGAATCAGCACCTTTCATTGCTACTTCAATTGCGCCTTTTAATATATCGTCTTTTGTTATGAATCTTCCTGCAAATAAAGCTGCTGTAATAAATGTATTTGGAGCACCACTTCTTACATCCTCATATGCATCACTACCAGTGATAATCATGTCAATATTCTGGTCAGATAGGATTTCTGCTTCTTCTTTATTTTGTGCAGTCACCTGTGTCATTTTTAAACCATTTTTTTTATTTTCTATGATGTCTCCAATAGTTATATTTCTTTGTACCTGTTCATGACCATAGGTGTAAATTCTTTTCATAGATACATTGTAGATTCAAGCTATCTTGAGGTTCAAATTTTAAACGTAAATCATAGTGATAACATATGTATATGAAGATTTACTTACAGGCAAGAGGTAGTTATCAAACATTACTGGATTTATCAACATGGTGCGAAACTAATAACATAGAACGTATCGGATTACCTGATCATTACATCGTGGGTAAGCAACGAAAAGATAAAGATGAACCAGCACCAGCTTTAGATTTATTAACCGCAATAGCTGGCTTAGTACGGGATACAGAGTCAATGATATATTCAGTTTTAGTATCACCAATTACCTTTAGACACCCAAGTGTCCTTCTTAAAATGGCGACGACTATTAATGAAATGGCAAAAAAAAGATTTAGATTAGGTGTTGGCACTGGTTGGTTAGAAGTTGAACACGAAGTATTTGGTATCAATTTTCCCGATCTTAAAACGAGGTTTGAAATGTTAGACGAGGCACTTGAGTATTTAACTCAAGGCATGTTTGGAGAAAATAATGGATTTAACGGTAAATATTATCAACTTGATAATGTTCCAATACTTCCAAGTGCTAAAGGTGAAGTCCCAATAATTATTGGTGGTGGTGGAAAGAAGAAGACCCCAACTCTTGCTGGTAAATATGCGGATGAATTTAATATTTACGCAGGACCAAAAGATGTATTAATAAACAGTATTTCTCTTTTCTATGATGTGGCTAGTCAGAATAATAGGGATGTAGATAAACTCGAAGTCTCTACTGCCTGTCCACCTGTTGTTGGATTTACAAAAGATGAAGTTGATCAATCCTTAGTCGATGCAGCAAAATCTCTCATTCAACCTAAAGATGAAATTGCAAAAAATTGGAAAGATAGAAGTTATCTTTACGGAACTCCAGAAGAAATTGCTGAAACAATTGGTATGTGGAAGGATGCTGGTATTCAATCTGTATATCTACAGTTGCTTGATTTAGATAAAAATAAAAGAGAGAACGATATTGAAGTTATTAGAAAAGCTGTAGAACTAGCTAGTTAAGATTCTAAGAGATAACAGTATTGAGACAACAACAAGTATTGGTCTAATTAATTTATCACCAACCTTTATTGCTGATTTTGAACCTAAATAAGCACCACTTATTCCACCTAGGGCCATAATTAACCCAAGCTCCCAAATCACGTAGCCTTGAACTGCAAAGATGATAAATGCTGCAAAGTTAGATGCAAAGTTTAATAATTTAGATGTCGCTGTTGATTCAAGTAAAGTTTGATTTTTAAACACTAGAAATAACATAACAAAAAAAGAGCCTGTTCCCGGACCAAAAAAACCATCATAAAAACCAATAAGAAAAATTAATGGTGTTAATAAAACTATATAATTACTTAAGTCTGTTTTTACCTGCCTATTAAGGACAAAAAATATAGCAACTGATATTAAGAGGATTGGAATCAATGTTCTTAATATGTCATCGGAAAGCCTACTAACCATTAAAGTTCCAGTTGATGATCCAATAAAAGACAATATAAAATATTTATTTTTATTTATATCTGTCAGAT
>CACJXH010000013.1:0-24495 GCA_902597375.1 uncultured Candidatus Actinomarina sp.
CAAATGCTGATAATGATCTTGTAGTTGAACAAAAAGATTCTGAGGATGTTCTTATTGAGATAATGGAAAGCTATAGAAATTTCTCATTGGACCCAGATAAAGCTGTTGAAATAATCTGGAATAATGCTCATAAAGATAATAAAGAGGTTACCGGGCCAATTGGAAGATTTAAATCAATGCTTATTTCTTCTCCATACAACGCAATAGTTGATTTAACTGATTACTCATATGAAGTAATTCAAGAAGATGGCGAGATGATTCATTACGAAATAAAAATTTTAAATAATAAAAATGAGTATTTTGTTGTTACTTGGGTGTTTACTTATGATGAATGTGAAATTAGTGAAGGCCTGTGTTGGCAGACAATAGGAGTAAGCCCACCTATGTATTTTGATTCAGGAATTTAATCATCACCTATCGAATCAAGAGGATTTTCTGGTTGGCAAATTTCAAATGCTTCTTGAACCTCGTCTGAAGTCCATTCAATATCTGCATCTCTAAAAGCAAAAAATCCAAATTCACCTGGTGTTGGGTCAGGAAAGTTGCTGATACCTTCATCTCTCATACATTTTGAAAATTCTAATGAAGCATCAACCAAAGCTGCCTCAACTTCTGGATCAAGATCAAATTGATCAGGAAGAGCGTTTCTCAAAATATCTTCACAGTTTGTAAATGCTTCTTCAAATTCTTCTTCGTTTTCAATATCTAAATTATCAAATTCTGGATTGCCGTCTATATCAAATGAAGGGTCTGGAAAGTCAATGCCTTCTTCTCTCATACATTGAGCAAAATTCAGAACACCTTCTTCAAAAGTTACTTGCTCAATAATTGTTGTAGAGGATGCACTTTCTTCGAGTGAGACTACACCCTTAGTTTCTTCTTCACCAATAGTGCAGGCGGAAGCCAACAAAGCAAGAAAGATTACTTTCTTACTGCTTCTGCTGGTTGGATTTTTGATGCTTTTATAGCTGGATATACACCTGAAATTGCTCCAATTAATAAGGCTAAAAAGACTGCTCCTAAAATCTGCCATATAGGTATTGAGAATACAATATCTGTGTAGTTAGTGTAAGCCAAAGTAATGAAGGTTCCTAGGCCAACACCAACAAGGCCTCCTATTCCTGATAAAACTACACTTTCTAATAAAAATTGATACCTTATTTCTCTACGGGTTGCACCAATTGATCTTCTCACACCTATTTCCATTCTTCTTTCAAGAACAGACATAACCATTACGTTTGCTATTGCAACACCTCCAACAAGAAGAGCTACAGAACCTAGCCCCAGTAATAAATTAGTAAATGCTTCTTCAGCTGCTTGTTGCGCTTCAAGTGCGTCTGAGGGTCTAGTAACTTCTACTTGATCAGGATTTTCAGGGTTCATTGATGGAGCTAATACCTCAACAACATCCTCAATAAAAGTAGGATTTGCTCTTAAATAAATTGTTGTTGGTTCCTCATCAATATCAAAAAGAGTTTTTGCAACTCCATAACCTATAAATACTGATCTATCTAGGTCTGGATGTATTTTAAGCTCTTCTAACACCCCTATTACCCCAAACCATTCATTATCAATGAGAATTTTTGTAGGTGTCGAGAGATTTGTAATTCCAAGTCTCTCAGCAGTAACACTTCCTAACACGGTTACGGGTATATTAGACAAACCAGGTGTAATGAACCTGCCTTCGACAAGATTACCTCCAATTACATCCAAAAGTTCTGCGCTTGTAATTATTGTTGAAATTCCCCCACCTTCAAATTCTGATATAAAGTTACTTCTACGAACTAGTAAATCGGTCTGGGTTGTAGATGTTACTTCTTCAACTGGTCCAATTCTTTCAACCATTCCGAGGACTCCTTTTGGTAAATCTTCTTGAGTTCCAAAAAATCCTGCTTGTGGAGAAGCTTTTACCAGATTTGTTCCAAGTGACTCAAGAGTTGATAGTAAATCAGCCCTTCCAGATGCTGATATTCCAGAAACTGCAACTATTGCAGCTATTCCAATTCCAATTCCAATAGAAGTAAGAGTAGCTCTGCCTTTTCTTGCGCGAACTCCATAAAGTGCAACAAAAAATAAATCTCTAGTTCTTAGTTTTTTTCTTTTCATTTTTCACAATTTTTCCATCAACCAATTCAATTACTTTTTTAAACATATTTGCATGTTCTTGATTGTGAGTAATCATAATTACAGTTTTTCCTTGGTCATTAAGTTCTTTTAAGATATTTAAAATATTTATTCCTGATTCTTTATCCAAATTTCCAGTTGGCTCATCTGCTAAAACAAATGCTGGGTCTTGTACTAGCGCTCTAGCAATTGCAACTCTTTGTTGCTGACCACCGGAAAGTTCTTTGGGAAGGTGGCTTAACCTATCACCTAGCCCTACTTGTTCTAAAACGTCTCCGGCTTTTTCTAACCTTTCTAACCTTGAAATCCCTTGATATAGTAACCCCTCTGCAACATTCTCTTGTGCGGTCAATCCAGGCAGAAGAAAAAAGCTTTGAAAAATGAATCCTATTTTTTCACCTCTAAATTTTGAGAGTTCATTATCTGTTAAGTCAGATATATCTTTTCCCTCTATTTCAATTGAACCGTCTGTAACACTATCCAGTAAACCAATCATATTTAGTAAAGTTGATTTACCACTTCCAGATTGTCCAACAATTGCAACTAAATCTCCTTCTTTAACATTTAAAGAAACTCCATCTAGTGCTTTTACAGGGGGTGGTCCTTCATAAACTTTTGAAATATCATTGATTGAAATTACAGTTTTTGTATCAGTTTTCATCGTGGTACGACTACAAGTTGACCTTTAGTAATATTTCCCTTGATTTCTACAAACCCATCAGTAAAGACTCCGATTTCAACAGCTACATAGATAGTGTCAACTCCTGACTCACCCTCAAAAACTCCTCCTTCAGCTTCACCTTCATAAATTTCTAAGGCGTAGCCTCCCTCAGCTAAAGCAATTAGTGCATTTACTGGTACATAAAGCACATTCTCGGATATTTCAGTTGTAACAAATACTTTTACAGGTGCTTGATCATAAGCTTCAATTTCTTCTGGATTTAGTACTTCAAGAATGACCTCAATAAAATCTCCAGTTTGAGTTTGAGTAACAACTTGGTCTATAAAGGTAATCACCGTTGGTACTCTTTCATCTGTAGGAAGTTCTATCTCAACACTATCTCCAATTGAAACTGTCTCTTGATCTGATGCATCAACTTGGAAAACAACCTCAATTCCAACTGAAGAAATATTATAAAGTTGTGAGTTTAGAACTACAGCAGATCCAACCTTGTTTATATAAGAACCAACAATTATTGCTGTTTCCGATGCATAGGCGTTTGTTGGACTAAATGTTTCTGACTTTGAAGCTAATCTAAGTTCTTCTAGTTCTTCTTTTGCTTTTGCTAATTCAGCTTCCTGATCAACTCCTTCGTTGTAATCTTTTAAAACATCATCATAAGCTTTTTGGGCTGTCTCAATTGCAAGTGCCTCTGTTGCGTCTATGCCTGATTCTTTTCCTTTTTCTAGTCCTTTAATTCTTTTTTGTTCTTCTATTGTTTGTTCTAAGTCTTCAATTGCAGAATCTAAAGTTCCATCAGCTTTTTTCTCTTTTGTTTTTGGGTTTGTTTCATCTCTATAAAGTGTCAAAGTCTCTTCAGCGTCTTTAATTGCTGTATCTGCAGCTTTCCAAGCTGCGCTCTCTTCTGTAGCATCTTCTTTTGCATCGTCTAGTTTCTTTTTTTTATCATTCACTTCAGCAATTGTTGTCCCACCTGAGTCAATGGTTTCTTCAATATTCTTCACTTCTGTTTCTTTCAAATTGATAGCAACCTGCTCAGATGGAGTAACTTCAGATTTTGTTTCTATTTTGTAGTCAAGATAAAGCTTGTTAAGCATCTGTGAAGTAATTTCATCAAAAGTGTCATCTGGAGCAAATCCATCAGCTGCATATCCTAAATAAACTAGAGCTTTTTCAAGCTGCAATACGTCTGGTCCTGGATCAGAGTTAAGATCTAATGTTCTATAAAAAGGAACTGATCCTTCAACAAGGATGACTGGTTTGTTATCAACAGCAAAGAGTATCTCTCCAAATTTTACAATAGTTCCTTCATCAGGAATGAAAGTTACAACACCAGCCATAGGACTATTAAGTATTTTGCTGTCAGTTTGTCTTAATGTCCCGTTATATTCTTCTTTCTTTTCAAGATCACCTTGTTTTACAGATGTAGTTGTCAGCTGTAGTGTTTTGTTTATGGTTGAAGATTCAATATTTTGGGTTCCAAAATAATAGGCTACGGAACCAACAAGAATTAGAACTACCAAGACATAAAAATTTCTGTTTTTAAATATATTTAACTTCATATGTGTATTTTTCTACTTAAAACATTGTATTGTATTTAACGGTATTAAGACAAAGTTTTTATTGTAAGTTTTAATCATCCCACTCTTCCTTCAGTTCTTCAGGTAACTTTTCCTCACAACCTTGCCAGGTTTGAACTAAAGGATCATCTTCTCTAAGTTCCCAATTTTCGTCTATATATGCATCAAGATTTACATCTCTGTTGAAGTAATTAGGGTCTGGTACTTTTTCATATCCTTCTTCTCTAAAACAATTTGCTATAAATAAAGCTCTATCTAGTTCTTTTGAAGTTTGGATTGGGTCTTCAAATTGTGCCTCATCAGCAACTCCCCATAAGTTGTATTTGAGTGCACAATCTTCAATAGATTTCCAGAGTTCCTCTGCTTCTTGTTCGGTAAGCGTCTCGAAATAAGTTGAAATTGTTGTATATAGATCTATAAAGTTTTTTGGTTCTTGAAATTTATAACCTGCTTCGTTTACGCATTGAACTAAAACAAGAGGAGCATCTTCATCTGCTATTTCCTCCTTCTCTTCGTTAATTTCTATACCTGCTGCAATAGCCTCTTTTCCTTTGTCTGTATCGACGACAGATACCACAGCTTTTTCTTCATTTTGAAATAGCGAGCAAAAAGAAAAAAATAATATGAATAATGCTACTTTTTTTCTCACAACAGAATTATAAAGTATTTTTTATTACCCGCTAGGAGGAGGGTCAAGCCCAAGATCGTCAAAGCACTCAGCAGCAGCCTCTCGAATTTGATCTGCTGTATATTTTTGTGACTGTACAAGATCAATAAGTATTGGCCTTAGGGGTTCCTCAGATGATGGATCAGAAACATCTATTCCTTTACTTCTTAGACACTGCGCAAACTCAAGTTCAGTATCAAGTCTATCAGCAACATCAGCAGGATTTTCAAAATCATTGTTGCTTTCAAGTGGAATAGAGTTCTCCTCTGCACACAATTGTATATTGTAAAACAACTCTTGCCTCTGTTTTTCATTGAAACTAATAAATATTGGTGTTAAAACTGCTCTTAAGCCCTCATCATTTTTCGGATCAGCTACGTCATAACCTTTTTCCCTTAAACATCCTGCAAGTATTAACTGTGCTTCCTCTTCTGTTAGATCTTGAATTTCAGGGCTGTCCTGGACAGTTGTTACTGTTGTAATAGTTGTTTGTATTGTTAAGTCCTCTGAAGAAACGACTCCTTTTTGCTCATTCGAAGCTGAACAAGCCTGTATTAATAAACAAATTAATAATATAAGGAACTTATTTTTTGTTTGTTTTTTCATCAAGCTCACATTCGTCTAATAAAGTAATTATTTCATCTTTTGATTGAACTAGGTTGCTTAGGTCAATTTTAGGTTGATCTTGAGTTGGATCGGGTACATCAAGACCTTTTTCTCTCAGACATCTTGCCAAAGAAATATTTTCATCATATAATTTTGCCAGTTCTTCTGGGTTTAAAGTGCTTCGATCCGACCAAAGATTGTATTTATCAATACAAAAATCAATAGCTTCACCAAGTTCTAATTGATCTTCCTTGCTTTGACTTAATTGGTTTATTGTTGTTTTTAAATCCTCTAAATCAAAAGGAGTCAAAATTTGATAGCCTTTTTCTTCGTTTAAACAATTTGCTAGAACTAATGGATAATCTTCTTCATTTATAATTTGGGTTGTTGTTGTGTTCTCAGAAATTGAAATAACCCCGCTTTCTGAGTTACTGCAAATATTGAAAAATAAAATAAAAAAAAGGATGCTTATTTTCTTCATATTTATGTATTAATAATAACTATTAATTATTCATCAAAAATTTAATTTTTTTTTGAGTTCATCAGTTATTAAAGTTGGTTTCATCGTTGTTTGATCTGTATAAACATGAACAGCCTCACAAGAACTTACTAAATCACCTGATTTTTTATTAAACATTCCCATTATCCAAGTCATACTTGTGTTACCAATATTTTTTATTTTTGTTCCTATCTCTACTGTGTCTTCAAAATGAAGTGGTTTATGATACTGGACTAAAACTTGTACTGTGTGAAAGTCTTTTTTTGTTTCTTCGATATCTTTGAAATAATCATAATTTACATGTTTGAAGTAAGCAGTGATAGCTTGATCAAAGAAAGCAACATGGTTTGCATTATGCATTACACCCTGAGGATCAAGCTCGTAGTATCTAACTGTTGCCTCCCAAAATGCTTGAAAATCTTCTCTAGATATCTCTATTTTTGACATTTATACAAATATCTGTGTTTTCGGCTCTATACCTCCAGTTAAAGGCATTGCGTATTCAAAAAAATCATTGGTCACGTATGGTTTATTTTGTTCTAGATATTCTTCAGGCATATTTTTTGTATGTTTTGCAACTTTATGTAACTCAACAACATCTACATCACAATAATAAGTTTCTGAAAACTGTCTTCTTAGAATAATTGATCCACTTTCTTTCTCCTTTGAAGCAATAACTGCATGCTGTCCAACTCTCTCAGCTTCTTCAGCGTCTACTTCTGAAACATCTGCAATAAAAGATCTCTGAAGATAGCCAAACGTATCCGCTCTTACCCTCGCTCCTTCAATATGTTCTGAAACAATGTTTGTAAGTGTATCTCCTAAGGCACCCGAACCTGAGAGCTGTATATTTCCGTGGCTGTCTTTTTTTCCTGCAAGTCCAGAACCTGTCTCGCTTGCGTAAGTTTGGAGAAAGTACTCACCATCTTTATTGTGAATGCCTTCGGATACAGCAACTACACACCTTCCTAATGAATCGTAAACTTCTTTTACATCCTTTAGAAATTCATCTAGATTAAATATTTTTTCAGGTACATAAACTAAATGTGGACCATCTTCTTCAGTTGATTTACCTAAAGTGCTGGCAGCGGTAAGCCATCCTGCGTGCCTACCCATTAAAACATTGATTTTTATTCCCCTAAGGCTCCTGTTGTCAGCATCATCCCCTTGAAATGCATGAGCAACAAATCGGGCTGCTGAACCATAACCTGGACAATGATCTGTTTCTAAGAGGTCATTATCTATAGTTTTAGGGACATGAAAGGCTTTAATATCATATCCTATTTTTTTAGCACCCTCAAATACAAGATTTGCAGTTTCTGCAGAATCATTTCCACCGATGTAGAAAAAATATCTTATGTTTTGTTTCTCAAAAATTGAAACTAATTGCTCAATATCATTCTCCGTTGGTTTTTTTCTTACTGAGCCTAGAGCAGCTGCAGGTGTTTTCGATATTCCATAAAGTTGCGACTCTGAAAGTTTAGACAAATCAACAAAATCCTCCTTTAATATCCCCTCCAGTCCGTGTCTTGCTCCAAGTATTTCATCGTATTCCTGATTAATAGCCTCTTTTATGAAACCAACTAATGACTTATTAATTACAGCAGTCGGACCTCCTGATTGACCAATTACCGCTTTGCCAACAGGCATTTCTTAGCTCCCGTTTTGATATACAGAGATAAAATTTAAATATGAATTGGCTATTTCTGATACGGCTTCTTCTCTTGACTTTTCATTTTCATGCCATCCTTTAAGTGAGTTCCAAAATATAGACCTACCTATCGCAAAGCCACTATATCCATCAACAGATGATCCAGCCCTCAGCCACTCATTAACTTTTTCGTCATTTGCACCTCTACCAAGAACAACGGCTATTACATCATCTCTGCCACCATCTTTGATTGCAGACGAGACTTTTTCACAATCTTCTTTTGTGTCTAATCCCTCTATCTTCCAAATGTCAGGGTCTGCTCCTTTTTCTCTCATCTCTTCAACAACCTGAACTGCTAGTTTCGGCCTTATTTCTGAATCATATCTTGATTGATCTCCATCTACACTCGACAATTGCTCTTCACTCGCAGGGACTAGGAATTCCAGCAAAAATTTTCTTTCATTCTCTTCAAGCCAATCAGATAATGTTTTTATTCTTCTACCTTGAACCTCTCTAGTTTCTTCATCATCATTTGGGTTCCATCTAACTAAAATTTTTACAAAATCAGCATTAACTTCTTTTATCTTTTCTCCAAATTCATCACCATACTCAAAATCGAATACTTTTTGACCTGATTTTTCAACTGGGGCTGCGAACTTAACACCCATTTCTTTTGCTTTTTGTTGAACTTGTAATCCGAAAGTCTCGTCAACAAGTATTGCAGGTTCACCCGTCCCAATACCTGTTTCTTTGGCTTCTATAAATCCATCAAAAATAATATCTTTCATTGAAGACACTCTTGATGCTTCTTCCTCGTTAGGCGGTCTTCCTTCTACGCCTAAAAGACCTTTTGTTAGAGTTCCTCTGTGGTCAAATGCAAGTATGTAGAGCTCGTTAGAATAACCCTTCATAGTAATTTATCTCCTTAACTTTGTACTTTACTCTTATTCCTTCTCGTAATAAGTATGTACGCTGTCAAGATTATCACAATTATTGTTGCAATGATGATGTTTTGAGTACTGTCTGAGCTGCCAAGATCACTTTCTAAATATTTTGCTTTATAAACTAAACCAGGATCTTCATTAAATTTTGTTATTTCAGATAATGTATTTATCAAATCAACAGTATTTACACCCCAATTATTTGCTAAGTTTTCATCGAGGAAATAAACATTCTCATTTGATACGGCATTAAGACTATCCCAACCTTGTCTTGTTGAGATGTCTTTATTCAAAAAGTCAGAGTGTCCAATTACGATTAGATCAGGGTTTGCATTTAAGACCTGTTCTTCTTCAAGAAGTGGGTAACCAGATCCGTACGGGTCCTCAGTCTTATCTGCAATATTGCTTACACCAAGAATATTGTAAATTTCTCCTAAAAAAGAATTTTCATTTATTGAATATATGCCATATGTGTAACCAATCTCGTGATAAACAGATATAGATTCAGTTGCTGAGTTTTCAATAATTTCATCAATGTCAGATTTCATTTCTAAAACTAGAGAACTTGCTGTATTTTCTTTGTTAATAATTGTCCCAATGGTTTCAATTTGGTAATAAACGTCATCCAAATTTTGTGCAGGTGGAAGAAGAGCATATTCAATATTTAAATTTTCTAATCCCTCTACGATACCGTTAAAATCAAAAGCAACGATTACAATATCTGGATTGAGTAAAAGAAGCTCATCTGCTGTAACTGTATAGGCATCTATTTTTTTTATTGGAAGTTCTGTCTCTGAGAACGAATCAACACCAATTAGCTGATTCTCAGCTTCAAGCATTTGAATAATTTCTGTATGCGTGGTTGATAATGAAATAATGTTTTTTTCATTACCTTCGTCAGATGTTCCTCCACACATTGAAATTATCATGGCAAGAAGAAGTATTTTTGTTTTCATATTTTCCTTTCTCACCACGAGAAAAAGTACGATACTCCATTCCTTCTCTCGAGGATTGTTGTAAAAAGTAATAAAGTCGACCTGACTTATCTTTCGAATCACAGTTGCGGGACAGCGCTAGATTTTCACTAGCTTCGCTTTGTTACTTTGTTTATTTAGTGGTTAAGTGTAGCAAAAATTATTGTTCTGTATCGCTTTCAGGATAATTTTTTAAAGTTTCTGTGAGTGTTTCTTCCTCAATGTCTCTTGGAACATCTGGTCTGGGCATTTCTGGAACCATAAAATCGTCATTTCTGTTTTTTTGTCTCTTAAATCTTCCCAACGTTTTTGCAACAGGCATTGCTGCAGTTTCTGTGTTTTCATTCCTGGCGTTATCACTGCTAGGTTTTGAGCCAGTTTCGTTATACGACTCCTCTAGTACTATTACCTCGATTCCACCAACCAAATCTGAAATTAGGTTATAAAAGAATGCTCCTAGGGTTGCTATTGCTGTTTGAGTTAATAAATATACAGTTGCAAAAAATAAGACACTAGAAAATAAAGTTTCTACATTGCCAACTAGAGATGCATTGTCGTCTAGTAGTGCTAGTCTTCTTGCAATTTCTTCAAGTCCTTGAGGAACCCCAGCATTTACAAGTAAAACCCATAAAATTGAAAATCCAAGAACAATTGTTAACGAAATAATAAAATTGAAGACAAAAGAAACTTTTAAGACGGTCCAAGGATCAACCTTTCTTATAATTCTTCTAACTCTGTTTACTCTTACCATTACGATTCATTTTTAATTGGAATAAAGGCAGATATTTCTTCTTCTTTTGAAAGCTTCATAACCTTTACTCCTTGAGCAACTCTACTCATTTGTTTTATTTGTTTTACAGCACATCTTATTGCTGTTCCACCAGTACTCATAAGCATAACCTCTGTATCTTCATCAACGGGTCCTGCGCCAATTAAATCTCCTTTGGCTTCTGTAACCTTAAGAGCCTTGACTCCGAGTCCTCCTCTTCCAGCTCTTCTGAATTCATCTAATTTTGTACGCTTTCCATACCCTTTGGCCGTAATAAATAAGAGTGTTTCCTCTCTGGATGTTGCTGCACCTACAACCTTGTCCCCTTCACGAAGTTTTATTCCTCTAACTCCCATTGCTGATCTACCTTGGGCTTTGAGATTGTTTTCATCAAATCTTATTGCTTGTCCCTTCTGGGAAACAAGTATTATGTCTTCTTTCCCAGACGTTGTTTTTACAGAAACAACTTTGTCACCATCCTTTAGCTTTATGGCTTGTAATGATTTATAGTTTGAATCAAAATCTTTAAATTTTGATTTTTTTACCGTTCCTTTCTCAGTCATTATTAATAAGAATTTTTCTGTTTCGTAGTCCCTTGTGTCAATTATTGCCTGAACTTTTTCATCTTGTCCCATTGAAAGTACATTGTGAATTAAAGATCCTTTTGCAGTCCTATTTGTTTTTGGAATTTCATGTGCCTTGGCTCTGTATACTTTTCCGTTGTCTGTAAAGAAAAGTAAATAAGAGTGAACAGATGTTGAAAGGAGGTGCTCAATTACGTCTTCCTCTGAAGAAGCTGCTTTAACACCCTTACCTCCTCTACCTTGTTTTTTATAGGAGGTTGAAGGAACTGATTTTATATAACCTTCAGATGAGATGGAAACAATAATTTCCTCGTCTTCAATTAAATCTTCAATTTTTACCTCGCCAACATCTGGAACAATTCTGGATCTTCTTTCGTCACCAAACTTGTCTGTTATTGCATCAAGCTCTTCAATAAGTATTTGATTTTGTTTCGATCTACTTTTTAATATTGCAGTAAGGTCTTTAATTGTTTCTTTGAGTTCTTTCTTTTCATCTTCGAGCTTTTCTTTTTCCAATGCAGTTAACCTTCTTAGGGGCATATCAAGGATGTGTGTTGCCTGAATTTCTGATAATTTAAATTTACTCATCAGTGATTTTCTTGCTGCCTCCACATCTTTGGAAGATTTAATGACTTTTATTATTTGATCGATTTTATTCAATGCAAGCAATAAGCCATCAACGATATGTAACCGTGCTTTTGCCTTTTCAAGTCTGTATTTAGATCTTCTTTGAATTACATCTATTTGATGATCAATGTAGTATCTAATAAGTTCGGGAACCGATAGTACTTTAGGCACTCCTTCAACAAGGGCTACTGAATTAACTGAAAAAGTATCTTGAAGTTGTGTAAATTTAAAAAGATCATTTAACACAACTTGTGGTACGGCGTCTCTCTTTAACTCAACAACGAGTCTGGTTCCGTTTCTGTCACTACTTTCATTCCTTAAGTCTGAGACTCCGGTTAATTTTTTGTCCTGAACCAAAGATGCTATTTTTTCCATAATTCTGTCAATTGAAGCCTGATACGGAAGCTCTTTAACAATAATTGCAGATCTACCTTTTCCTAATTCTTCTATGTCTGCAACAGCTCGAAGTTTTATAGACCCTCTACCTTTAAGTATTGCTTCTTTTATCGTGGGGGTATCTACAATTAATCCTCCTGTAGGAAAATCTGGACCTTTTATTATTTTTAAATAATCTCGTGGTTTGGGGTCTTTTGTTTTTAATGTAAATTTAACTGCCTCTGTAATCTCTTTCAGGTTGTAGGGTGGCATATTTGTTGCCATAGCAACTGCGATACCCTCAGCTCCATTAATTAAAAGGTTTGGAAATCTTCCAGGTAATACTTTTGGTTCGCTTGTCTCTCCGGAATAATTAGGCTCAAAGTCTACTGTCTCTTCGTCAATCCCATCTAATAGCTGTGAAGACAGGGAAGACATTCTAGACTCTGTATACCTCATAGCAGCAGGTGGATCGTCGGGGGTTCCAAAGTTACCCTGTGGTTCAATCAGGGGGTATCTAGTACTAAAATTTTGTCCCAACCTTACTAAGGTTCCGTATATAGCGTCGTTTCCATGTGGATGATAGTTACCCATAACATCACCTACAACCTTTGAACACTTTCTGAAAGGTCCTGTTGGTCTAATTCCTGTTTCATACATTGAGTATAAAATTCTTCTTTGTACTGGTTTTAACCCATCCTTTACATCTGGAAGAGCTCTGGAAACAATAACCGACATAGCATAATCTAAGAATGACTTAGAAATTTCATCTTCAACAGCAATTGAACCGTTTAGTGTATCAGATTTAATTGTTGGTTTTTTCTTTGTAGCAGTAGCGGTTTTCGATTTCTTGGCTGCTGGTTTCTTGGCTGCTGGTTTCTTTGCTGCTGGTTTCTTGGCTGCTGGTTTCTTTGCTGTCATGTTATACGTCCAAGAACCTTACATCTTTAGCGTTTTCCTCAATGAAAGTCTTTCTTTTTGCAACGTCGTTACCCATTAGTATTTCAAACATGTTTGCTGCTCTAGCTTCAGCTGCCTTTCCATCAGCAATGCTTACTTTTATAAGAGTTCTACTTTCTGGATTCATTGCAGTGTCCCAAAGCTCTCCTGCGTTCATTTCTCCAAGACCTTTGAATCTGCTGATATCAAATTTCTTATTTTTGTTTTCTTTTTTAAAATTTTCAAGAGCTTGATCGTCTTTCAAATAATTTATTGAACCAGAAGACTTAGCTCTATAAAGTGGAGGTTCGGAGATCCAAACCTTTCCTTCTTTAATGAGTCCGGGCATAAATTTAAAGAAGAATGTTAACAACAAGGTTCTAATGTGGGCACCATCAACGTCTGCATCTGTTAAAAATATAATTTTGTCATACCTTGATTCTTCTCCGTTATATTCGGCTTTTATTCCTGTTCCGATTGCCTTGATAAGAGAACTTATTTCTTCATTTTGTAAAGCTCTGTTCTCTGTAACTTTTTGAACATTAATAATTTTTCCTCTAATTGGAAGAATTGCTTGCGTTCTTGAGTCTCTTGCTTGCTTGGCGGGACCAGCAGCAGAATCTCCCTCAACAATAAATAATTCACTTTCTGATGGATCTGTTGAAGAACAGTCTGCCAGCTTTCCTGGAAGGCCTGATGTTTCAAGTATGCTTTTTCTTTTAGTAAGCTCTCTTGCTTTCTTTGCACTCATTCTTGCTTTTGCCGCAATAGCGCACCTCTCGACAATAGCTCGTCCTTCTTTTGTATTTTTTGAAAGCCATTTTGGAAATTCTTGGTTTACTAATACTTGTACTTTAGATTTCATTTCGGTGTTCCCAAGTTTTGTTTTTGTTTGGCCTTCAAATTGTGGTTCTTTCACCCTTACAGAAACAACACCTGTTAAGCCTTCTCTTATATCATCGCCTGTTAAAGAAATATCAGAGTGAAGGTTTCTAGATTTAGCAAAATCGTTTATTGCTTTAGTAACTGCTGTTCTAAGACCTTCTTCGTGAGTCCCTCCTTCAAGAGTGTGTATGTTGTTTGCAAAGCTTTTTATATTTACGTCGTCTTCGTTTTTCCACTGCATTGCAACTTCTATTTCTGAGTCCTTGCTTTGATCTGAAAATGAAATTGTTTTTTCATGAAGAACCTCAAACCCCTCATTTAAATAATCAACAAAATCAACTAAACCACCTTTATAAAAGAACTGTTCTTTTGTTGCTGGTTTTACTCTGTTGTCAGTTAGGTTAATCTTGAGGCCTTTGTTTAAAAATGCTGTTTGTCTCAATCTTTCCGAAACAATGTTGTATTCGAAAACCTGTGTTTCATCAAATATTTCTGGATCAGCCAAGAAGTTTATTTTTGTTCCTGTTTTTTTGGAAGCTTTTCCTTTTTTAATTTTTGAGGTGGGCTTTCCGTAGTCAAAATTTTGATTCCACACATGTCCGTCCCTTTCTACTTCAACCTTCACAAATACAGAAAGTGCGTTTACTACCGAAATACCAACTCCATGTAGACCGCCGCTTACTGTGTAGGCTCCTGACTCAAACTTTCCTCCAGCATGTAGTGTTGTTAAGACGGTTGTTAGGGCAGATTTTTTTGTTTTAGGGTGGGGCTTTACGGGTATTCCGCTTCCATTGTCTTTTACTGTCACTGAGCCGTTTTTTTCAAGCATTACATCAATTTGAGTACACCTTCCCGCCATTGCCTCATCAACAGAGTTGTCCACAACTTCCCAAATTAGATGGTGGAGGCCGTTTGGTCCGGTCGAACCAATATACATTGCTGGTCTTTTTCTTACCGCTTCTAGACCTTCTAAGACCTTTATGTCTTTAGAATCATAGCTTTTTGAATCTTTTTTTGGCACGGATCTCCTAAGATACGCTTCTTTTTTATATTAAGTACAGCCCCTTGCTGAACTCTTATTTTAGTAGAAATACGTTATTATTGTTGGCTATTTTGCAATTCAACACGTATAGAATTCACCGAAAATCCAAGCTTTTTTTCTATATTGTTGATTATTTTTAGAGACTCCAGTTCAATTATGTCTTTTAGTCTTTTTGAATCCACATAAATTACAAGGATATCATTAATTACTGGTCCTGAAGATATTTCGTCCTTCCAGGGGTAGGGAGAGTTATTAAGGTGTTTTTTAACTTGTTCTGATTTTTTAAAATTTATTCCAACACTGTTTTCTTCAATGTTTATTTTTTCAGGTCCACTTGCTTGTTTCACGAGGCTCTTACTGGCATTAAGAGATATTTATAGTTCTCTGATTCTCCTTGTACTACTACCGGTTTTTCGTTTCCAGAGAATCTAATGTAAACCTTGTTGCCTTCTAAAACTTCGATGCCTTGAATTAAGAAATTCGGATTGAAAGACATTTGAAAGCCGTTTATATCCCCTGTTTCAACACCAAGAATTTTTATATTTAAGCTTTCGTTTCCACCACCAACGTCTTTATTAAGTGTGGTGATTGTTAATTTTTCGTTGTTTTCAAAAATAAAGGTTACGGGTATATACCCCTCAGCAACGACAGTAGAGCGATCAAGACTTTCTAATATTTCTTTCTTGTCAACCTCTGCTGTAAACAGTGTTTCTTTTGGAAAAAGGTTTTGATATTCTGGAAAAGTTCCTTCTACTTTTCTTAATGAGGCGAAGTATTTGTCGTTGAAAAAGTAAAGATCTTTTTTGTTTGAATTAATGTTTAGTGTTTCTTCTTCATTTTCAAAAAGCCTAATTACTTCGCTTAACGATTTAAATGAAATAATTCCCACATCGTTTATTGGGAAGTTGCTAATTTGTTGTGTGGCTAATCTATAACTGTCTGTTGCTGCTAGTTCTGTTTTTTCGTCTTGATTGTTGAAATAAACACCTGTTAATACGGGTCTTCCACCCTCTGGAGTAGAAGCAATACCTACGTTCTTCAACGAATCAAACAACTCTGAAACCAACACTTCTTGTGTTTGATCGTCTTTTTCATGTTTTTTCAAGAATGCTTCTGGATAGTCCTGGTCTTCCAGTTTTCTTAAAGTGAAGTCTAATGATTTGGTTTCTATTTTTAATTCACTTCCTACATCAGAAAAGACAACCTCTCCCTCGGGAAGTTTTCTTACAATTTCTGATAGTTTATTTGAATTAACAAGACACTTTCCTTCAACATCTACGTCAACAACTATCTTTGACTTAATTGTTATATCCAGATCAGAACCTATAACCTCTAAAAAACCGTCTGAAGCGTGAAGATAAAGACCTGTTAGGGCGGGTGTTGAAGGTCTGGGATTAACAACTCGAGAAACAGAAGAAACTACTTCCTTTAATACGCTTGTTTGTGTTTTAAACTTCATATTTAATCTTTTATAAACTTAATAGTAATAAGAACGTCTGACATGTATAAATAGAAAAAAAACCAATTTACAAAAAGGATTTTAGAGGAGCAAAAAGACAACAAAGCCGACAAAGAATCAACCAACCTCTTTTATTGAGAGTGAACTGTCGAAATTGTTTATTTCTTTGATAACTAAAGGTGAGTCTTTAGATTTATCAATATAGCTTAAAACTGTTGAGTGGCTTCTACCACCAAGATACAAACCTATTTGATTTAATGATAGATCTGTATGTTTCCTTGCCAGAGATGCAAAAAGCCTCCTAGACTCATTAACCTTCGATGTTCTGTTTTTTGAAGATATGAGGTTTTTATCAACTTGAAAAACCTTTGAAACGTAATCTAATATTTGATCAGGACCAACAGACTCTACAAATCCCGACTTAGAAACAGAAATCAACTCCTTAATATAATCGAAATTACCCTTTCCTGTTTGTTTATTTATTAAGAGTTGGTTAACAATTCCGTTTATATCTCTAAAACTATCGACCCTTAACCCACTTATTTTTTTAATCTCTTCCTTAGAAAGCAAATAACCGCCCTGTTCAACATTTGCTTTCTCAATTGCTTTAAGAAACATTTCTTCATCAGGTTTTTCAATGTCAGTAACTAAACCATTTAAAATTCTTGAAATTAGGCGATCCGGAAAGCCTAAAAGTTTATTTGGTTTTTGATCTGAAACCAAAACAACCGCTTTCTGATTGTTTAAAAAATAATTAATAGTGTGGAAAAGCTCCTCTGAAACACCCTTTTTACCCATAAAAAACTGAATATCATCTACTAATAAAATTTCGACAGACCTTATTTTTGATTTAAATATATCTATATCTTTATTTTTTATTCCTTGAATATATGAATCTAAAAATGATTCAGAATCAATATAAAAAGAAGAGGGGTGAGCTTTTTCAATAGTTTTTAGAAGGTATGTTTTACCAACCCCCGGAGATCCATAAACAAAAAGAGGGTTAAAACGTCCACCAGGATCTTTAACAACATTTTTTGCTGCCGTTACTGAAAGATTATTAGAGGAGCCGACAAACATCTCGTCAAAAACAGATAAATCAGGCTGAACTTTTTTTATCTCTTCTTGATTTTTCAATAGATCTTCATTTTTTTCTTCAAATTCATAGGCTTGAAAGTCTTTTTTCATATTCTTATCCAAAACAAAAACACATTCTTTAAATCCTGTGCTTGTGTTAAATGTTTTTTTGATTTTTTTATATAGTTTTTTCTCAATTGATGATTTTACAAAATCTGATCCTACGAAAATACTTAAAGACTCATTGTCAATTTCAAAATTTACTTGTTCTAACCAATATCTTTCAGTTTTAGATAAATCTAGTTTGTGTATTTCAGATTTAAACTCTTTAAGTAAATTACTCATTCTGAACAATCTAATAAAACCCCTTCGGAAATCATAGAGTGGTAAAAACATATTAATTTTTAGAAAACAAACACACACCAACTAAAAACCCAACGATTGTTGAGTATATTAGAGTAAATAATAAGAAAAATAATAAGTGAATTTCAGATTATAAAACCTAGTTAGTTTTGTTTTCGCGAAGATGGTTTTGTTTTCGCGAACTTTTAAATTAAATATTAATTTACTTTGTTTAAATAATTTTTTAATATATTGTGTTTAAACAGGAAGAAAAATGAAAAGAACTTATCAACCTAGTAATAGAAAAAGAAGTAGAAAACACGGTTTTAGATCGAGAATGAGCACCAGAGCTGGCAGAGAAATTCTTAAAAGAAGAAGAAGAAAAGGTAGAAAAACACTTTCTGCATAAGCTAATTGGTTAGATTTACTGCACTGAATAAGAAAAATGATTTTTTCAGACTGAAAAAAGAAACAAATTGTTTTACTGAAAAAGGATTAAGGGTTTATATAGAGAAAAACCAAGAAAAAGTTTCAAGACTTGGTATAAGCATCTCAAGTAAGCAGACAACCGCAGTAGAGCGTAATAAATTTAAAAGAAGGATTAAAGAGGCAGTTAGGGGTTTAGAAGATAAAGAAAGTTTTGATATTTATATTATTGGATCAAAAAAAAACTTAAATTTAAAGATTTTAGAAATACAAAAAATAATTTCTTCTCATCCCAAACTAATTAAAAAATGAAGATAACAAACATTTTGTTTACAGTGTTTCGTTCACTACTCGGGCTCTTTGGCATTGGTCAGGGAAATTGTTTATATTATCCAACCTGTTCGAACGTGATAAGAGAAAGTTTTGAAAATAAAGGTTTAATTAGGACTCTCCCTGTCTTTATAGAAAGGGTTTATAAATGTAATCCCGTATATAGAAAGTTTGGTAAAAATTGGCAATAATTGAACCTTTTGCACTAGCTATTGGCTTTTTGCTTTCATTTGTTTATGGATATGTCCCCTCATATGGGATTTCCATAGCCATTTTGACGGTCATAATTAATATAATTATTTTCCCACTAACTCTTAGGCAGACGAGGTCTACCAAAAGAATGCAAGATGTTCAACCAGAGCTAAAGAAGTTACAAAAAAAACATAAAGACAATAAAGAAGAATTAAACAAAGAAATAGCAGCTTTTTACAAAGAAAAAGGAATCAACCCGCTTGGTTGCGTTGTTCCTTTATTGGTACAAATGCCAGTTTGGTTTGCTTTGTTTAGAGTGTTGAGAGAACCGCTCTTGTTTATACCAAAATCTGAATCTTTATTTTCAGATCTAGAAAACAATATAAACATTCTTTTCTTTAACATGGATCTTCAAATACCTGCATCTGAAATATCAGGATGGGTAGAAAGAGTTCCATACATTGTTCTTATTTTAATGGTTGTTGCAACCGCACTATTTCAACAACAACAAATTACAAAGAAACAAGGAAAAAGCGACAACCCACAAGCACAGCAAATGCAAATGATTGGAAAGGTTATGCCAATATTTTTCGGATTCATTTCCTGGACTTTGCCTTCAGGTCTTGTCGTATATTTCTTAACAGGAAATATTTTCAGAATTGGTCAACAAGCCTTAATTATTCGTATAGAAGATAAAGAGGACAAAAGTGATAAAACTGAAAAAGATAACGAAGAGAACGAGGAAACACCAGAAACCAAGCAGCAAGAAGATCCTCGCAAAAACAGAAAAAAAAGAAGGAGAAAATAATGTCAGACAAATGGGTAGAGGTTGAAGCAAAAACCATTGATGATGCAATTAAAGCAGGTTTGAAAGAGCTTAATTTAGAGGACGCAACTGAAGCCAACATAAGTATTTTACGCGAACCCGAAGGCGGAGTTTTTGGAGTTGGAGGAACAAAAGCCCTTGTAAGAATCTCAGTTAGATCTGGGTTTAAAAACAATAACTCAAGACAATACAAACAAAGGAACAAAAGAGACAATAGAAAAAGAGAAAAAAGAAGCTATGAGCCAAAAAAACCAAGGGTTGAAGCAGACCCCAATGAACAATTAAAGGTATCAGTTGACTTTTTACAAGGACTAATTGACTCTTTTGGGCTTGATGGAAAAGTTGAAGGGGAAGTTGAAGATAAAAATCTTGTTGTAAATGTTAAAGGAGAACAAACCGAAGCCCTTGTAGGGGAAAAGGGGATTATTATTCGGTCTCTTCATGAACTAACACGAACAGCAGTTCAAAGAAAAACAGGTGCTGGAACAAGACTAAGACTTGATGTGGCAGATTATGCTTTAAAAAGGAAAGAGGCTCTAACAATTTATGCTGAGAGACTTACTAAACAAATATTAGAGGACAAACAGGAAGTTATGCTCGAACCAATGAACTCTGTAGACAGAAAGACTCTTCATGATGCTGTTGCAGAAATAGATGGAATTAGATCATATTCTGAAGGTAGAGAGCCATATAGATCAGTAGTTTTTGCACCTAGTAGCAACGAAGAAGAATGAATTTTGAACCCCAGATACCAGAGTGGGGTTTAGACGACTTTAAAAATCATCAAGATAAATTATTTGAATATCATGAATGGCTAAAAAATACTGCCATAAAAACGGGTTTAATTAGTAAAAAAACAGATCAATTTATTTGGGATGAATTTATAATTCACTCACTTTATTTTGCAAAATTAATTAAAAAATTCAAAAATTTAAGCGAATGTGAAATTATTGACCTTGGGACAGGAGCCGGAATACCCGGCATACCCATCTCAATTGTAAACAAAACAAATGTTTCATTAGTTGACAACAAACAAAAAAGAATATATGAACTGGAAAGATTAGTAAAAATTTTAAATTTGAACAATGCTAAACCTATAAAAAAAGATGCAAAAACAATTCTAAAAGAGGCAAAAAACTCAATAATCGTAATGAGATGCTATATTTCAACCTCTAATATTCTGAAAACGTTAGCAAAAAAACAAATCAAAGATAATAATTTAACAATATTTGTCTCATCTAACTCTCAATCATCAGAAATATTTAATTCAATGTTTCACGTGAAACAAGAAAAGTTTCTTATAAATAAAAATAATTTTCGTTATATAGATGTTATAACTGATATGTGAAATCTTTATCGATATTATGTCAAAAGGGCGGTGTTGGAAAAACCACTATTGTTGTAAATATTTCAAAAATATATTCAAATAATGGAATAAAAACACTAATTGTTGATTTAGACCCACAAGGTAATACGTCAACTTATCTTGATTTTGATAAACAAAAAAAAATCAATACTTACTTCACAGGA
Organism: uncultured Candidatus Actinomarina sp.; assembly: GCA_902597375.1. GTDB lineage: Bacteria > Actinomycetota > Acidimicrobiia > Actinomarinales > Actinomarinaceae > Actinomarina. The sequence goes on from CACJXH010000013.1 coordinate 21,128, forward strand.
TCTTATGGAAGGAAAATTGGAAAAAGAAATCGCTTTTCTTGGTGATAATTTAGCCTTAATTCCCTCAAATGAATCTATTTTAAAATTTAATAATGAAAAAATAATCGGAGGTTCTGTTCTAGCAAAGGCTATGCAATCATTCGTTTTTAAAGACTTTGATATAGTAATTTTTGATACACCTCCAACAATGAGTTCACTTGTACAAGAAGCATTGTGTGCTTCTGATTTCTATTTAATACCAACAAAACCAGAATTTTTAGCAATAGAAGGAGTTTCTCAAGCAATGTCTTTTGCAAAAGAAACAATTTCAAAACAAATAAAAGTTAACCCCGTTTTCCTGGGTGTTGTATTAAACCAAATAGAAAGTGGAAGATCAAGCTATCTTGATTTTGAAAAAGAACTTGAGTATTTGTTGGCAGATAAACTCTTAAATACAAAAGTTTCAAGCTCGGCAGATGTTGCTGATAGCCCATATTATTTAAAAACCGTTGAAGACTTTACCAATGACAACAAATCGAAAAAAGAGTTTTATCAATTAGCTAATGAATTATTAGAAAGGATGAATATTAATGAAAAGATCATTGAGCAGTCTTATAACTGATACAAATGTAAGAGAATATAAGGTAAGAGAAATAAATGTCCAAAATATTAGTGAGAGCAATTCTCAGGCAAGAACAACATTCGACGAAAATAAACTAAATGAGTTAAAAAATTCAATCCAAAAAAATGGCTTACTTCAGCCACTAATTGTTCAAGAAGTGGAGCCAAATAAATATAAGTTAATTGCTGGAGAGAGAAGATTAAGAGCATCAAAAATGGTCGGCCTAGAAAAAGTACCTTGTCTCATAAAAGACATTAGCGAGAGAGACGCAGCAATTGTTGGCCTGGTTGAGAACATTCAAAGAGAAAGATTAAACCATATTGATGAGGCAATGGGATATAAAGAAATATCAGAAAAATTCAATCTAAGCCCTGAAGAAATAGGACTACTGGTTGGTAAAAGCAGAGCACACGTTTCTAATATTCTACGTTTAACAAATTTAAGCGACACAGTTTATCAAGCTCTAAAAGAAGAAAAAGTCTCAATGGGGCAAGTACGTCCACTCATTAATTTAGAATTTAATTTACAAAACTCTATTCTAAATGAAATTATTTCTCTAAAGCTTTCAAGTAGGGCGGTAGAAGATAAAGTAAGAGATCTTAGTAGTGAGAAAATTTCTGATCAAGAAGTCACTCACTATAAAAACTTTTTTGAGGACAAAACAGGATCAAAAGTAAAAATAAATAAAAGCAAAGAAAAGTATAAGTTATCTTTTACCTTTGATTCAAAAGATAAGCTAGATAAGTTTGTTAATAAAATAAATTAGTTTTCAAATTGATTCTTTAAAGAATCAACCAATGATTGTATTAAATTATCAATTTCTAATTTTTGGTAAAATTTACCATTTATGACGACTCCAACTGATTTTGTTTCTTTAAGAATGTTTGAGGACTTACCTATTGATTCAATTTTCAAAGTTTCAGATAAATGTTCTGCAACTTTTTTTCCAACAACACTCTCAGAAAACCTTCCTTTAAAGAAATTAACTGATTCTTCTTCTGAGTTATTAAATGAAACAAATAAAGTTGGTTGAAGATTGTTAATATATTGAATTTTGTTTTCAAGATTTAGTTCTTCATTAATTTCTGATGCAAATATCGAAATAATTCCATGATTTATGCAACTCTTTTTTATCTGATCATAAAATTTTATTTGTTCTTTGTAAGTTCCTAAATTTGGAATATCAAAACAAACATTAAAACCTATTGTTCCAGTAGTAAGATTTGGTGATATTGACTTTATTGCTTCGTTTAATGAGATCTCTTGACCAGGCCTTACCAAATTTCTAATTTCATAAACAGTATTAAGCCCAACCACCCCATCAATAGTTAAGCCTCTGTTTTCTTGGAATCTTGTTACAGCTTCAACAACAGAATTTGAATATATTCCGTTGATAGGTTCGGAATAAAAACCCATTCTTGATAAAAGTTCTTGGAGTTCTTCAACATCTGAACCATAAAGTTCTTTAGTATTAAAACTTAATATTCTGTCTCCAAGTTTGTATCCAAAATTAATGAGCTCTTTCCAAAGATCTTCTTTGTTGTTTATGTTTTCTAAATTATTGTCATCGACAAATATTTCAACAACTGTTTTTAACTCGTTAATATCTTTATTGGTTGAGTAGCCAACATAGTTTAATTTATTTTTTAAGTCTTCAACTTCTTCATTCGATAAGTTATCAACAATAGAAGATAAATCAAATTTAATTTTCAAGCCACCTTTCAGCATCAATTGCTGCTTGGCATCCGGTACCGGCTGCAGTTACGGCTTGTCTATAAATTGAGTCAGCAACATCTCCTGCTGCAAAGACACCAGGGACGCTAGTACTGGTAGCAGTAGTAGACCCAGTCTTTATATATCCTTTTTCATCAAGCTCTAGAAATCCATTTAAAAAACTTACATTTGGTGTGTGTCCTATAGCTATGAAAACTCCATCAATTTCTTTTTCTTCCATTTCGTTTGTTTGACTATCTTTGAGAAGAACAGATGAAACTTGACTCTCACCTTTAATTTCCACAACTTCTTTGTTCCACGAGACATCAATTTGGTCGTGACTTAGTACCCTGTCTTGCATAATTTTACTTGCTCTAAATGAATCTCTTCTGTGGACAATAGTTACATTTTTTGCGAATTTAGTTAGAAATAAAGCTTCCTCCATAGCTGAATCTCCTCCACCGACAACTATTACATTTTTATCTTTGAAAAAGAAACCGTCACAAGTCGCACAAGCCGAAACACCATGTCCTTGTAGCTCTTTTTCTCCCTTTACATCAAGCCAGTTCGCCGATGCTCCAGATGAAATAATTACAGTTTTGAACTCATAAGTATTTTTCGAAGTTGTTAGCTTAAATCCATTTTCAATCTTTTCTATTGAATCTACAGTCTCAGTTAAAATTTTTGTTCCAAACCTTTCAGCTTGATTTTTAAAGACCTGCATCATTTCAGGACCCATAATTCCTTGATCAAAACCTGGATAATTTTCAACATCTGTAGTGAGCATTAACTGTCCACCAGACTCTAACCCTTCAAATAAGACTGGTTCTAGATTGGCCCTTGCAGCATAAATTCCAGCTGTATACCCAGCAGGACCAGAACCAATTATTGCTAAATCATCCATTTTTTTTCTTTCTGTAACTATTCAATGACAAAATCATAAATACTAAGCCGAGTGCACCCATTGCAAATCCAGTAGGGTTAACGCCTAGTAAAAGACCAAGTCCTTGCATAATCTTTAATATTCCTGAGAATAAAAATATTACTGCAGTGA
>CACJXH010000014.1:0-23347 GCA_902597375.1 uncultured Candidatus Actinomarina sp.
AGAAGATCCATATATTCTTATTGTTAATTCAAAAATCACTGCTGTTAATGATTTATTACCTGTGCTTGAAAAAGTAATGAATTCAGGAAAACCATTGATCATTCTTGCAGAAGATGTTGAAGGGGAAGCATTAGCGACACTTGTTGTTAATAAAATACGAGGTACTTTTACATCCGTAGCTGTAAAAGCTCCAGGATTTGGCGAAAGAAGAAAAGCTATGCTCCAAGATATAGCAATCCTTACAGGAGGAGAAGTAATTTCTGAAGAGTTAGGGTTGAAAACTGAAAACACAACTGTTGATATGTTAGGCCAAGCTGAAAAAGTAATTGTCAAAAAAGACAATACCACAATTGTTAATGGCAAAGGCAAAAAAGCTGATGTTGAAGGAAGAGTAAAACAAATTCAATCCGAGATTGACGAGTCAGATTCTGACTGGGATAAAGAAAAACTTCAAGAAAGATTAGCAAAACTCTCAGGTGGAGTTGCCCAAGTAAAAGTTGGCGCAGCTACAGAAGTCGAATTGAAAGAAAAGAAAATGAGAATTGAAGATGCCCTAGCAGCAACAAGAGCAGCTGTTGAAGAGGGAATCGTTGCTGGTGGTGGTGTTACTCTAATCAGAGCCCAAGATACTGTAGATAAAATTTCTGGAGGATCCGAGGGTGAAGTAATTGGTAGAAACATCGTCAAAAAAGCATTAGAAGCACCATTAAGACAAATTGCAGAAAATGCAGGTTTTGAAGGTGGAGTAATGGTTGAAAAAGTAAAAGCAGAAAAAGGAAATGTAGGATTAAATGCCTCTAATGGTGAGATGGTAGATCTTGTTAAAGATGGAGTTATTGATCCAGCAAAAGTTACGAGGTCAACTGTTGAAAATGCTTCATCTATTGCTTCTCTCGTTTTAACAACTGAAGCCTTGATAGCTGAAGAACCAGAGCCAGAAGCTCCAATGCCTCCTGGAGGAATGGGTGGCATGGAAGGTATGATGTAAAACATACATTTTTTAAAAAAAAGAGTGGACAATGTCCACTCTTTTTTTTTATCATTAGTTGTCATGAATGGAATAAGAGGAGCAATTGCTAAAGTAGAAAACACAGAAAACGATATATTAGAATCTACAAAAGAATTATTTAATACGATTGTAGAAAATAACAACCTTGATATTTCAAAAATTGTTTCTGTAATTTTTACTGTTACCAATGATCTTGATGCCGCTTTCCCAGCAAAGGCTCTCAGAGAACTTAATCACCATCAATTATCTGCAATTGACACAAAGGCACCAAACGTAGTTAATGACCTTGAAGGTTGTATAAGAGTTTTAGTTACTTACAAGGATGAAATTGAAGTAACTCATACCTATTTAGGTGAAGCTAAGAATTTAAGACCAGATAGATAAAAACTATTTGCAAATCTGTAATACATGCTATTATTACCACAATGAAAATTAACACATACTTTTACTTTAGAGCGCACATATAAGCTGCCCTAAAGTAACGTTGTGTCAAATCGGGCAAAAGCCCGATTTTTTTTTAGGAGGAACAAATTGATCGTAGTAATGAAGCAAGCTGCTTCTGAGGAAGACATTGAAAAGGTAAAGGCAAAGGCAATTGAACAAGGTCATGAGCCAAAAGTTCTTTATGGAGTTGAAAGGACTGTAGTTGCTGTCCATGGGAAGGTAATTGAAGATAATCGTGGAGTTATGCGATTGTTAGATAACGTTCATCAGGTTATTCCAATCGGAAGATCTTACAAGCTTGCAAGTAAAACCTATAAAGAATCAAACACTGAAGTAAAAATGAAAGATTTAGTTGTAGGTGGTAAAGAACTTGCATTTATAGCAGGGCCAGATAGCGCAGAATATCAAGAACAAACGTTAGAAACAGCAGAAGCTGTTGTTCAAGCTGGAGGAAATGGATTAAGAGGTGGTGCGTTTAAACCAAGAACCTCACCATACAGTTTTCAAGGTCTTGGTGAGGAAGGTCTAGTATTGCTTAAAGAAGCTGCAGATTTACATAATTTACCATTATTCAGTGAAATTATGGATGTTCAGCATCTTGAGATGATGGAGAAATATGTTGATGTACTTCAAATCGGAGCAAGAAATATGCAAAACTTTAAACTCTTGGAAGCTGTTGGAGAATCAAAACTTCCAGTTTTATTAAAAAGAGGAATGAGCGCAACCCTTGAAGAGCTACTTTTAGCTTCCGAATATATCCTTACGAGAGGTAATGAAAATGTTATTTTATGTGAGAGAGGTATCAGAACCTTTGAGACAGCCACAAGAAATACTTTTGATATAAATGCTATTCCTTATTTGAAAATGAATACACATTTACCAGTTATTGCTGATCCAAGCCATGGGACTGGGGCAAATAATTTAGTTGCTCCAATTGCTTTAGCAGCTATTGCTGCAGGAGCAGACGGTCTTCTTATCGAGATACATCCAAGGCCAGATGAAGCATTATGTGATGGGCCACAAGCTTTAACTCCACCAGAACTTACTGACTTAGGGAAAAAAGTAAGTTCCATGGCTGAAGTAGTTGGTAGGTCATTAAAAACATGATTAACAAAGTAAAAATAATTGGCCTTGGATTGATGGGTGCAAATCTTGGAATCAATTTAAAAAGTAAAGGTATAGATGTTTTTGGTCAGGACGTTGATAAGGAAGCTGAAAATAGGGCTGAAAAATATGGTATTGATACACAAGCTAAAGAGGAAAGTTATGATGTGACGGTTCTATCTATGCCGATAAATAATATTGTGTCATTTTTGTCAGAGGGTAATGAAATTGATGACTCAAAATTATTAATTGATATTGGCGGTACTAAAGAATCAATTTGTAATCTTATGGATAGCTCCAAAATACCTTCTGTAGGTGGCCATCCTTTGTGCGGTTTAGCTGATAATAGAAGTTGGGAACCTACACCAGAAATGTACGATGATGCAACATTTTTACTTTGTGAAACAGAATCTATGAACGACAATTCAAAAAAAATTGCCAGAGATTTAGTAAACATATTGAACTGCAAAGAAGTGTGGATAGATCGAAAAAAACATGATGAAATATTATCTATTACAAGTCATTTGCCACATTTAATAAGTTCAGCATTGGTTGGGATAGCTAAAAAAGATTATGAAATAGATGAAATTATGGGTTTAGCAGCAGGTGGGTTCGATGGAGCAACAAGGCTAACAAGAACAAATCCAGAAATGATAATAGACATGTACAACACAAACTCTGAAAATATAAATAAATTTCTTATTTCACTAATTGATGAAATATCATCATTAATGTCACTTCAGGAGAAAAATCAATTATTAGAATACCTTACCTCTTCAGTTGAGTGGAGAAGAGCTTTATCAGAAAAGTTTGGAGAGAGACCATTAAGTTGAAAATAATTAATCGTGGGTTATCCGGAACAGTTCAAGTGATAGGAGATAAGTCTATATCGCACAGAGCAATTTTGTTTTCTGCTCTAGCAGAAGGCACATCTGTAATTAAGAATTTATTAATAAGTGAAGATACAAAAGCCTCTTTAAAAATTGTTGAACAAATGGGGGTTGATGTAAAAATCGAGGATAAAGTTTCTATAACTGGAAAGGGAATAAATGGATTAAACAAACCAAAAAATGAGCTTAATGCAAAGAATTCTGGAACAACTGCTAGATTACTTATCGGTTTATTATCTAAACAAAAATTTTCTTCAACACTAATTGGCAGTACTCAATTAAATAAAAGACCAATGAATAGAATTACTAATTTATTGGTTGGACATGGAGCTGATATGAAAATAAAAAATAATTTTTTACCAATAAATTTTAATCCAAAAGAATACTCATTCAGTTTTCAAAACACCAAAGTACCAAGTGCCCAAGTCAAAAGCGCATTAATCCTTGCTTCTTTATACCATAATGAACCTACGCTTATTGAAGAAACCGTTCCCACCAGAGACCATACTGAGAGAATGCTTGTAGCCATGGGTGTGGATATATTGAGGCTTGGAAATACATTAACTGTCCCACCAACAACTAAGTTAGAACCATTGAATATAACTGTTCCTGGCGATATATCATCAGGTGCTTTTTTAATTGCTCTCGGTTTATTAAGAGGTAAAGAAATAATTCTTTCCAACATGCTAATTAATGAAAGAAGACTGGGATTTATAAAAGTCTTAAAAAGAATGGAAGCAAAAATTGAGATCTTAAATATTAGAGAAGAAAACAATGAAGTAACAGGTGATATAAAAATAAATAAGTCAATACTTAATGGAACAACAGTTAGCAAAGACGAAATTCCCGATTTAATAGACGAAATTCCAATCTTTACTTTACTTGCCTCACAAGCCAAAGGATTGACAAAAGTAGTTGGCGCGGAAGAGCTAAAAGTTAAAGAATCAAATAGATTAGATGCAATGAAAAATTTCATTCTTAATTTAGGTGGTCAAATTAAGTTGCTTGATGATGGGTTTGAGATTCAAGGTATCCAAAAATTAAAAAAAGGAAATATTGAAACACTTGATGATCATAGAATCGCTATGACAGCAATTGTCGCAAACATAGGACTCAATAAAAAAATAATTCCAGATAATTTTGAGTGTATAAATGACTCTTATCCTTCTTTTTTTGAAGATATAAAGCTATTAGGAGGTGAAATAAATGAGTAATTATGGAATTATTGGATGGCCACTCGAAAAAACTTATTCTCCGGTTATTCAGAACTATTTGTTTAATATGAACAATCTGGATAGTAAATACCAGCCATTTAAGATTGAGAATTTAACAGCAGAATCAGTAGATACATTAATAACTGATCTTGATGGGTTTAATATAACAATTCCACACAAAGAAAAAATACTAAATTTAGATATGAATTTTACTATTGATGAACATGTCCAAAAAATAGGATCTACAAACACTGTAAGAAGAACAGACGAAAAAATTGAACTTTTTAATACTGACTTTGAAGGTTTTACACTATTTTTGAAAAAAATTGGATATGATTTGAATAAAAAAAATATATTAATCTTGGGAAGTGGTGGAAGTTCCAAAGCAATTAAATATGCTCTATCAACTCATAAAACAAAAACTTATGTTGTAAGTAGAAATGAAACTGATGAGACAATTTCATATGTAAATGCAAAAGAACTTGCTCCTGAAATTGATTTAGTGATTAATACTACACCAGTCGGGATGTCTCATTTATCTTCGGCATCACTTGATTTAGATACAAATCAATTTACAAGTCTAGAATTATTTTTAAATATTGGATATGGTTATAAAAATTCTTTTTTTGAAAAATTTATTTCAAAATTTGAGTCCTACGATGGTATTGGGATGCTTATCTGCCAAGCAGTACTGTCTTTTAACATTTGGACAAATCTTAACTTACAAGTTTTAGATATATATGATGAGTTATACAAATTACTAGAAAGTCAAAATGATTAGATTCTTAACTGCCGGTGAAAGCCATGGGCCTGAGTTAACAGGCATCATCGAAGGCCTGCCTGCTGGATTTCACGTAACAAAAGACTATATTGATAGTTTTCTCAAAAGAAGACAAAAAAGCCTAGGTTCAGGTGGAAGAATGAATATTGAAAGTGATGAAGTTGAGATAACCTCAGGATTAATAAACAATTTAACTACTGGCGGACCAATCACATTAAAAATTAAAAATAATGATTGGAAAAATTGGAAAGATAAAGATATTGAACCTTATGTAGTACCAAGACCTGGACATGCTGACTTGATAGGAACTGCAAAATATAACAGTTCGGACATCAGATTAGTACTTGAAAGATCAAGTGCGAGGGAAACAGCTATGAGATGTGCTCTAGGAGCAATAGCGGCTCAAATTTTAGAAAGTTTTGAAATCAATATTTGTGGATATGTTTCTGGAATTGGAAAAGTTGATTATGTGCAAGAAAAAATAATTGATTTACAAGATCTACAATCAAAAGTCACCGATTCACCTGTATCTTGTCCCGATGAAAAAGCTGGGAAAGATATGGAGAATGAGATACTTGAAGCAAGAAAAAAGAAAGATACACTTGGTGGGTCAATCACAACAATAGCATCAGGAGTACCTCCTACATTAGGAAGTTTTGTACATTGGGATAGAAAGTTAGATGCTAATCTTGCCAGAATATTTATGTCAATACAAAGTGTAAAAGCTGTTGAAATAGGTAATGGAGTAGAAGCTTCAAAAAACTTTGGAACAGATGTTCAAGATCAATATGTTTTACAAGATGGATCTATCAAAAAAGAATCCAATAATCTTGGAGGTTTTGAAGGTGGTATGACTAATGGAGAAGAAATTATAGTTAAAGCATATTTAAAACCAATTAGTACGACATTAACTCCGATAAAGAGCGTAAATTTATCATCAAAAGAAGAAACAAAGACAGTTTACGAACGTTCCGATACATGTGCGGTACCAAGGGCTGTCCCAATTTTTGAAAGTGCAATGGCATTTGAAATTTTAAGAAATTTATTACTTAAAACTGGAGGGGACAGCAAGAAAGAAATTGTAAGAAACTTTAATAGTATTTCAAAATTGAATGTTGATGATTTTGACATGGACAATCAGACCTGGAAAATGAACTATGAAACAGAATAATATCTATTTAGTTGGATTCATGGGTTCTGGTAAAACATCGATTCTCAAAAAAATAAAACAGATAGTAAATGCAAATACAATTGACCTAGATGAAAATATTGAAAAAAAATATGGAAGTATAAATAAAATCTTTCAAACAAAAGGTGAAAAATATTTTCGTAATATTGAACTTGAAACTTTTCAAGCATTGCCAGATAACGATACTGTAATTGCTCTTGGAGGAGGCTCTCTTGAAGTCTCAGATATTCTGGATGAGGTCAAAAATTCAGAACTTAGTTTTTATCTAAAAGATACATTTGAAAATTTATGGAAAAGAATTTCAAATTCAGAGCGCCCACTTGTAAAAAAAGGTAAAGAGGAGATATCAGAACTTTATAGATTGCGTGAAAATTTATATAATCAGTCAAAACATATTATCGATATCAAAAATAAAAAAGAGAAAATAATAGCGGAAACAATTATTCAAAATACGTGGTTAAAAAATGAAGTTATCTGAAATAGATTACTTAAATAACTTTAATGATCTATATATAGATCTAAAAAATTATATAAATACTGATAATCATGTGGTATTTCTTGACTCTAATCTTTCATCAATTCTCAACCTAGATGAGAATTTAAATATTTTCGAAATCAATATAAATGAATCAACCAAGGACTTAGAGACTATACAAAAGCTCTGGGCAATTATGTTTGATCAATCTTTAGATAGAAATTCTAAAGTTATTGGGATTGGTGGAGGTGTACTAAGTGATTTAGTGGGTTTTGCAACCAGTACGTTCAAACGTGGGGCAAAACTATGTTTAATACCGACGACATTGCTCGGGATGGTAGACGCAGCTCATGGTGGTAAGAATGGTTTTAACAACGACTATGGTAAAAATCAGATTGGATCCTTCTTTATTCCAGAAAAAATATTGATTTGCTCAGAATTTTTAGATTCCCTTTCTGAAAATGAACTTAATAATGGAATAATTGAATCCATTAAGGCTGGCTTTTTAGGGGATAGAACAATACTTGATTTGATATATGTTGATGATTTTATGAAAAATATTGATGAAATAATAAAAAAAAGTATAAAAGTGAAAAATAGCATATTACACGATGATATTGAAGAAAGTAGTGAAAGAATGTTTCTAAATTTAGGACATACAATAGGACACCTAATTGAAAATGATTCGGATTACAGTGTTTCCCACGGACAGGCTGTAGCTATTGGAATTCTTAAAGGCCTTGAAATAGCCGAGAAAAAGTACCATCTTGATAGTAGTGTGAAACATCAGTTTGAAGATTTTTTGAATAAAAAAGCACTAAAAACAGATTATAAATTTTCAAATGACAACAATTATCTCAAAGAGATAATTTCAAATGATAAAAAAGTATCAAATGACATAATTAAATTCGTATTAATAGAAGATATTGAAAAACCTATTCTGATTGATTTACACATAAACGATCTATTGGAGGTTTTAATTAATGGGTAAAATTGTAATCATCAATGGTCCAAATTTAAATTTTCTTGGGAAAAGAGAAATTGATAAATATGGAACAACTACTTATAAGGAATTAATTTCTGAACTTGAAGACTACACGAACAATAAGGATGAATTAATTTTTTATCAATCCAATCATGAGGGAGAAATTTGTGAATTTATCCAAAACATTTTTAATAATGAAACGATTGACGGTTTGATAATTAATCCTGGTGGATATACACACACAAGTGTGGCAATAAGAGATTCATTACTACTTCTAAATTTACCTATCGTGGAAGTACATATGACAGATATTAGAAAAAGGGAAAACTTTAGAAAAACAAATTTAATTTATGATGTATGTGAAGAGTCATTTGTAGGTTTGGGTATTGAGGGTTACAAAAAAGGAATTGATTATATAAATGAAAAATGAAAAAATTTTTTACCAGGGATCAAAAGGCTCATACTCTGAATCTGTATTATTAGAATTATTTCCAGATTACGAATTAGTCTCTTGCAAAACCTTTCAAGAGGTCTCTAAAAATACGACTCAAGAAGGATTTGGGCTTTTGCCAGTTGAAAATTCTCTTGTTGGAACAGTAATAGAAGCTTATGAAAGTTTAATTGAGCACAATTTAGAAATATATTTAGAGATAAAAAAGAAGATAAACCATGCCCTAATTGGTATTAAAGGAACAAAAAAAGAAGATATAAAAAAAGTTATATCTCATCCACAAGCACTTCAACAATGTAGTAAATATTTAAATGATTTAGATGTTGAACTACAACCAGTGTTTGATACTGCAGGAAGTGTAATTAGCTTACTAGAGACTAAATCAATTGAAATTGGGGCTATAGCAGGTGATCATTTTGCTAATGATGAAAGGTTTACAATAATTGAGAAAAATATATCTAATCACGAAGAAAATTACACAAGATTTTTTTTGACAGGAAAAAAACCACTTGAAATTTCTGAAGAAAAAAATATTCGCTCTGCAATTCTTATAGCAGCGGATGAGCCTGGTTCCTTACTAAAGGCTTTAACTGTCTTCGATGTTCTAAAATTAAATCTTATAAAATTAGAATCAAGACCAATTCTGGGGTCTCCTTGGGAATACAAGTTTTACGTAGATTATCAAAATACTGACAAAAAAATTGACCAACTTTTAATGGATAACCTTAGCCAAGTAGCCAAAGAATTTAAAATTTTGGGTGAATACCGATCAATTAATCTTTAAACTTCCAGCTAGAAGAATTCTTATCATCCTCAATTTCTATATTTGATTCTGTGAGAAAATCTCTGACGATATCTGATTCTTCATATTTTTGAGATGATCTAAGTTCTATCCGATAAGAAATTAATTTATTAATTAAATTATTTATATTTTCTGAATTTTTACTATTCTTTTCAATTTCCAGTCTTAATTCAGCTATTTCTTTTCTTAAAACATCTTCAATTTGTTCATCTTGAGAATTTTGATCATTGTCAGCACTTTCTTTAATTGATTTTGTTTCAGTATTTTCTAATAACTTTCTGAGATCATCTAAATTATATTTTTCACCATTCTTAAAGTTTTGAGTTTCATTTTGATTAATGACTGTGACTTGACCTAACCCTTCAACTTCAAAAAGGTTTTCTTTTGCATCAATTACAAGAGCTGTATGCTCATCAATACCTAATATATTAGTTGGTTGAATCTCTTGTAGAATTTCCATTCTTTTAGCACCAAGATAACTTATGCTTGTGTCATGGTTTCCACCTTCTTTATTATTAAAGTGTGGAACAACTACACAATCAATATCAAAAACTTCAAGAAGATTTATACCTTTCTCCCAGTAGGGGTCAATCCCAACCTTGTATATTTCATAGACTGGAATTGTTCTAATACCTAAAGTTGATGCTGCTGCACTGGCAAATATTAAGCTACTTCCAGAGCAAAGTCTCTCCTTAAAAATTTCTGGTACATCTGTATCTATCCAATTTTTTGTTGCGTAGCTTGGACTACCTGGTCCTGAAAATATAAAATTTGAACTTTGAATTTTTTTTATAAACTCAAAGTATTCAACCGATTTAAAATACTTTTTATTTCTAAAGCTAGCCAAGTTTATTTCTAAATTTAGACTTACATCATAAAATTCAATCAATTTATCAACTAACTGATCAGCATTTTCTTGAAATCCAAAAGGCGTATCTATTAAGGAAGCAACTACTTCATCATCAATTTTATTAATCAAATTTCTATGCACAGAAACTAAATTAGGACTTGTTTCTCCAGAACCAAGTATTGCAATTGAACCGTTTACTTCTTGCATAGAAACTATTATAGGTATTTATTCATTCTTGAAAAATTGTATAATTGATATGTGATAAATATATTATTAAAAATTTTGGAAAAATTTACGCTTGATTATATTCCAAGTCTTCCTATTGGATTAAGAACACAACTTTATAAAAATATTCTTCCAATCAGAAAGTTAAAAGATAAAGTTTTACTAAATAAACCAAAAAGTCAACAGACGTTTCAGGATAGAATTGATTTCGCCAGGACTGCCAGAATAGGTTATGACTATACAGGTTCAAGATTAAATAAATTTAATGACAATGTTCATCTTGAGAAAATTGCTACCAGTGAGATGGATATTTATAAATTTACTCCTAACAATTCTCAGGAGGATACTTTCGGGATTTATTTTCATGGAGGTGGATATTACAACGGAAGCATTACAGCATACAAAAATATTGTTTCTCAATTTACTTATGAGCTTCAGATTCCAATGTATTACTTTGAATACTCATTAACTCCAGAATTTTTATTTCCTGCAGCACACGAAGATGCAAAAAAAGCTGTTGAAATCATAAGTAAACTTGAAACTAGTAAACAAACAATTTGGATGGGAGACTCAGCAGGAGGTGGACTAGCTACCGGTATATTGGTTGATAAAACATTTGATATAAGCCCTGATAAATTAATTCTAATGTCACCCTGGTTAGATTTATCAGATGAGAATAAAGATAGAAAATATCTGAAAAACAAAGATATCTTATTGGCAATAGATGGTGTTAAAAATATTGGCGAATATTATGCTGGAGAATATGGAGTTACAAATCCGATTTTGTCTCCAGTTTTTGCAGAGATTGAAACATTTCCAAATACTCTTATCCAAGTTTGTTCTGATGAACTTCTATACAATGACGCAATTGAGTTTTGTAAAAAGTTAGAAAAAAATAATATTCCTTATGAGCTGCAAACATGGGAAAATTTATGGCATGGATGGCAATTTTTTCCAATTCAAGAATCCCAAGAGGCTAGAGAGAAGATTGTTTCATTTGTAAAGGATAATTCTTATTCTTCACCTAAATGATGAAATGCAAATCCATATGGAAGCTCTAGTCTATTATTTTTCATAAAAGTTTCATCTTTTAAAATATTTAATGTATTGTCATCACGAGTTATTTTTCCATCATTTAAAACAATACTTCTTTCACAGATTTCTAATGCCATAGGCAAGTCATGGGTCACAAGAATTTTTGAAACTTCTAGATCATTGAGTATTTCAATTAAATCCCTACGAGATGATGGATCGAGATTTGATCCTGGCTCATCAAGAACTAATAATTTTGGTTTTGATGCTAAAACGCTTGCAATAGCAACTTTACGTTTTTGTCCATAACTTAAGTGGTGTGGTGGTCTATCTAAGAAATCAATCATATTAACTTGTTTTAGTGCATCGATTGCAAGTTCTTCAGATTCTGTATCATTGTATCCAAAATTTTTTGGTCCAAACATAACATCTTCTATTACTGTTGGCATAAATAATTGATCATCAGGATCTTGAAAAACCACACCTACAGTCTTTCTAATATCTGCGATATTTTCATCTGTGTATTCAAAATTACTTACTTTTATTTCTTTGTCTAGATTTCCTAAAATCCCATTTAAGTGAAGAATCAAAGTAGTTTTTCCTGCACCATTAGGCCCTAATATTGCCAATGACTCTTTGTTGTCAAGATCAAAGCTTATATCTTTTAATGCTTCATGACCGTCTGGATAGGAATAACTTAAATTATTAACTTCTAAATATTTAGTCATAGTATCTTGTCCAACAATAAAGTTATGATTGATAAAATAACACAAAAGTTAAATTTGTTAGAAATTTCGTAATTTCGCGATTTGAAATCTATATTTCCATTGAACCCTCTTGATATCATGGATAAATAAACTCTTTCACCTCTTTCATATCCTCGAATTAATAGGGCTCCAGATGCAAATGCAATAGGTATTAAGGTTTTTAAACCTTTTTCAACATAACCTCTTGATGCCATTGAAATTTTAACTCGTTTGAACTCATCAATGAATACATCAATATATCGTATCGTGAAGGACATGATCGCAATAATGATATTTGGAATTTTTAATTTTTGGAGACCATAAATTATTTCCATGCTTGAAGTTACTCCCGTAAGAATTATTCCAACGGTCAAACCTAAAGTTGCTTTGAATAAAATTGTAAACATATCATTTACACCTGTTTGATAAACATTAAATGAAAAAATTTCAAATATTTTGTCATTATTCTCACTGCTAAGGAATGGAAGGAATAATGCAAATAAAATAAAAGGTATATCTAAAGTTAATCTCTTTAAATAAGTTTTAGTTGGAATTTTTGTCAGTGATAAAATATAAAAAACTAAAAATATATGCAAGAATATTTGAAATAGATCTCTTACATCAGAAAATGCAATAGACAAAACAATTAAAAAGCAACCTAATACTTTTTGCTGGGGTTTAATATTCTTTAATTCAGAATTTTCATGAATTGATAAATGATGTTGGTGGCTTGTAGGATACATGACAATATTTTAATGCAATCAATTTGCAATAAAAATAGTTATTTACATTTATTACAAACTCCCGCATACACGAAATGATTGTCAATTAAATTAAAATTTGATTCTTTTGCAATAATTTTTTCGACAGAGTTGATGACGTTTTTTGAAATGTCTTTAATCTTTTTACAACTGTTACAAACTATATGAGCAGTTCTTTCTTGGTTTTTAAGATAATAAATTCCTGAGCCATGTTGCTGGTGTGAATGTTCTACGAGATCTAATGACTCAAGAATTTCTAGTGTTCTATATACGGTTGCTAAATCAATGTCTTGAACCCTGTTTAAGGCTAGTTTGTATAGTTCATCTGCTGTAAAATGCTCATGACCTGCTTCCTCAAGAATTTTACAAATTGTACTTCTAGACTCAGTAATACGATTACCATTATCTCTGAGTTTATTAATCAGATCCATAATTAAAGTATAATTTGTGAAAAGAATGTAAATATATGAAAAAAATTCTTTTAAAGTTTATCAATAGATACAGCCTTATTTACTTACCTTTGGGCTGGATATTTGGCTTAGTGATATTTTTTATCGCATTTGAGCCTTCAATCGTTCTATATATATTAAGTTTTTTTGTAATAGGTTCTTTTTTTGGATTGTATTTATTTAATTCAAAGCGAGGTTTAGTTGTTGATAATCATAATTTTTCAAACTTTGAATATACAATAATTGAATTTTACTCTGACTACTGACTAGGTTGTACTGCTTCAAAATTCATAGTTAATGAATTCAAAAAAAAGCATGAAGAAATACCAATTGTATCCGTAAATGCTTCAAAAAAAGATTATCTTGAGACTATTGAAAAATATAATCTTAAATATACACCAACATATGTTCTTGTAGACAAACATGGAGATAAAATTTATAAAAGGGTCGGTACTTTTAATGTTGAGAAGTTTGACTCTTTGGTTAGTTAAGAAACTTTGTCACCTAAATCAGCTTCTGGACTGGGTTGAAGCAGTAAAACATCCCCATTATCGTTGATCGATCCAAGAATTAAACATTGACTAATTATCGGACCAATTTGTTTGTCACCAAGATTGATTACTCCAATACATCTAACTCCAATCAGTTCATCTAGCTGATAATTTGTAATTTGAGCACTTGTTTTTTTTTCACCTATATCATTTCCAAAATCTATTTTTAAAATGTATGCAGGTTTTTTTGCCTCTTCAAAAACTTCAGCTGATAAAATTTGACCAACTCTTATGTCTAGGTTTGCAAAATTTTCAACATTACTATCCATATAAAAAGTATCTTATAACATAATTAACCTATGTCAAAAATTTTGCTTTTATCGGCTGGAACAAGACCAGAATCAAAAAATAATAAAGCCGCAGGTATCGTAAATAGCTACCTAAGTGATTTAGAGATATCTTGTAATCTATATGATGATTTTTATGAAAATGTTCCTTTTCTCCGAGATTACAATGATGAACAACCTGAATATGTCATAAAAGTAAGAGATGATTTAATTGAAACTTCTAAAATAATAATATTTAGTCCTGTTTTCAATGGAGGTTATGTCTCCCATTTGAAAAATTTACTCGATTGGCTTTCAATAAGTTTCGATAACTATTCTTACAATGAATTGTTTAAAGATAAGGATGTTGCAATTATTAGTTCAGTTGACGGTAAGGGCAACAATGCAAAGAATGCATTTGATTTACTTGGCGCTCAACTTAGCAATTATGGATTAAACGTATACGAAAATTTTTATTTATTTAATGAAGAAGATAAAGTTGATGATTTACTAACTGATGATTCCAAAAGTAAAGACTTCTTCAGCTATATAGAATCATTTCTTCGTAGTTAAAACCTCATTTATTTTTTCAAAAAATAGATTTGTTAATTCATCAACTTCATACTTATGTATATCGTCAATAGGTTTCAAAACATCCAAATGTATATCACCAGATAAAAACCAAACTTTACCTTTTATCATTAATTTATGGGCATTGTGTGTAACAACTGGCAGAACAGATAAATTGAATTTTTTAGCAATATGTGCAGCTCCTTTTTTAAATTCCAAAAGATTTTTTTGATTACTTCTTTTACCTTCTGGAAATATCATTATTGAATTACCATCATCTATAACACTTTGTATCGAATTATTAATTTTATCAAGATCTAATGATGAACTACCTCTATCAATTCTTGGAAGACCCAGAATCTTTAATACTCTACTAAAGAAAGGAATACGAAAAAGTTCAGTTTTAGTTAGGAATCTTACAGATATTGGTAACCCATAAATGTGGGTAAATATATCAAGAGTTGATGGGTGATTAGATACTACAACGTAACTTTTGTCGGTATCAATATTTTCTAAACCAGAAACGGTTAAATTAATCCCAACCATTCTTAATCCTAGCCATCCAAAAAATTTGTAATATTTTGTAGCTAATAACTTTCCATTTGGAATAAAGACCGTAAGTATTATAAGAATTATTAAAAAGCTAAATATAATTAGGAATAATGGAAACATAAAAAGTGTTTTTAATTTTGTTCCAAAACTTACGGGATTCATAAGCTCAGTTTATAATATTGAAATTTAGAAATGAATTTATATTACTTTTTTCTCAAATCAAAAAATGGAATAAAATACTGAACGACTCTTCCAACTGAAAATACAATAATTATTGACGCAATTCCTATTTTTCCGCCCAGTAAAAAGCCACATGAAAAAGCAACAGCTTCAATTATTGTTCTTGCAGTACCTATTTTTAGACCTTTTTGTTCTAACCCAACCATTACACCATCTCTTGGCCCAGCGCCAAGGTCCCCACCTACATATATAGCTGTTCCTAATCCAATGAGCGTAATACCAAAAAAAAGTGTTAAATATTGGATAAATACTTGATTTGGGAAACTTATTATATTTATTACAAAATCTGCAGTTAAGCCTATCCAAAAAGCATCGAAGACTGTAGCAATTCCTGGTTTCTGTTTTAATGGAATCCACAAAAAAAGTGTTATCAAAGAAGTTAGGATTCCAGCTTGGCCATAAGTTACACCGATAGTTTTCGAGATACCATCATGGAAAACACCCCAAGGACCAAGGCCTAAATTAGCTGTATAGTTACAAGCAACACCTACACCAATTAGAGTAATTCCTAGGATTGCTTGTAAATATTTTCTTGCAACCAACGACATAATTTAATCTAACATTTTGTAGAAGTTAAAATAAAAGTATATGATTCGAAAAACAAAATATTTAGTCTTAGCGATTTTTGTTACATTCTGTTCACAACAAGCAGAGCCAGTAAATCAAGAAAATCAAACGTCTGAAGAAGTAACTACTACACAAGTAGAAAATGAAGAGAGCAATGATACCTCCAGTACAGTAGAAGTTGAGCAAATTGAAAAATTTAGTGATAATTTATATACAATAAACCAAGAAAAAAGTACAGCTAGTTATCTTGCACCAAAAGACTTTTTAAACTCAAATTTAGAGATCGTCAGGGGCACAACCAATGAAATTGTTGGCGGGTTCGAATTGACTTTAGATGATTGTGATCAAGCTGATTCATGTTTGTTTATCTCAAATTTACTAATTTCAGTTGATTTATCCACTTTAAAAAGTGGTAACTCTATAAGAGATGGTGCAATTAAAAATCAATGGTTAGAGTCAAAATTATTTCCTAGTGCAATATATAAAATTGATGAACTAGTTTTGCCTAACAATAATTTCGATTCAAAAATAGATGAAACAGTTGTTGGTGTTTTAACAATAAGAAACATTGAAGTTAATATACCGTTTTCGATTACAGCATATATGCAAGACGATAATATTTTTATTTCAGGAATAACTGAAGTTGATACGACCTGGTTTGGTTTCGACGCCCCAACTAAATTCAATGCATGGGAGGTATTAAACCCAATCGGAATAGAGATAGACTTTGTTGCTGAAAAATCTTCTGGTTAAGATTGAAATTTGATAAATTAATTCAACCATACCCTTCTTTTTCGGAGGATTATGCATCTGTTGCAATTCTGATAGTTGACGATAAGGAGATCCTATTTATAAAAAGATCGGAAAATTTGCCGACTCATAAAGGTCATATTGCTTTTCCTGGTGGTAAAAAAGAGAATTCAGATAAAAATATTGTTGAAACAGCACTGAGAGAGGCAGAAGAAGAACTTTTTATTAAACAGTCATCAATTAAACCACTTGGAAGTTTAAATCATGTTGATACTGTAGAGTATGCTTTTAAAGTCTTTCCAATAATTTGTGAAACCTCTGACAAACCAGATAGATTTAATGAGAACGAAGTTCAAGACATTTATTTTCTTAAAATTGAAGACTTAGAGAATTCGGATAATTGGATCTATCGAGGAAATTATGAAAATGATTGGATTTTTAATTTTCAAGACCAAATCCTATGGGGTGCAACAGCTTACATGACAAGAGCGCTACTTGGAGTTAATTTAGGATAAATTATTTGCCTCATCTTTTACAGCCAAGTATAAAGACACAAAAATTAACAACAGTGTAGGGTAAAAAACATTATTTACGATCTCATCTAAAAAGATATAACCAAGGGTAATTCCAGTGATTGGTACGACATAATCTACCATTGTTGTAAAAGTTGCTGAGAGTCTTTTTATTGTGTAGAAAAAGAGTGAATAATTGAATATATCTATGAATACGAGACCCATAAGTCTGAGGTTTGCCGACGAATTAAGTGGTTCAATTTCTCCACCAAGAGCAAAAAATAAAACCATTGAAATCAGGCTTCCACATAGCCATTGAGTAAAAAGGTATGTTTTAGCTGGAATATATTGTGAGTCTTTTTTATTTGTTATGTTACTGAGTGCTAATCCTTGAACCCCTACTAAAGCTAAGATTCCTCCTGTAAGTAAATCACCCTCACCTGACAAACCAGTAGCACCAGACATGAATAAGACTATTAATCCAATAAGTCCTATCAGAACTGAAATAATTTTTAATCTTGTTATTTTTTCTTCTTTAAAAAGTAATAGAACCCAAAACACTGTAAACAATGGAATTGTAGAAATGAATATACTTTGTAAGCCAGAAGATATATTCTTTAATGCATAAATAAAGGTCCAACCAGGAATAAAAATAGCAAGTGTTCCGGTTAAACTACCTTTCAAAAAAAAATTTAAATTAATTTCTCTTAAAAATTCTTTTCCACAATATATTCCTAGTAGAACAGTTACGATTGTAATTCTTGCAGTGACAATAAAAATTTCACTTACATTATCAATGAGTAAACTTCTATTTAGTAACCCATGAAACCCAAATAAGAAACCAATTAGAACTATATTTCTTAAACCTGCATAAGGTGACATTGTGTACTTGGATTTTATAAAATTACTCCATTTCGATTTAGTTTATTAGAATAGCAGATATGAAAACTGTTTTTTCAGGAATTCAACCCACTGGTAAAGTGCATTTAGGAAACTTATTAGGCGCTATAAATAATTGGGTACATTTATCAAATAAGGAAAATAAAAACTATTTTTGTGTTGTCGATCTTCATTCTTTAACTACACATCCAGACCCTTCATTAATGCAAGAAAATATTAATGAAACTATAAAAGTCCTTATTTCTTCAGGAATTAATCAAAAAAATTCTAACATTTACATCCAAAGTAATGTTCCTGAGCATGTACAACTTTCTTGGATCCTATCAAACTTTTGCCAAATTGGAGAGCTGCAACGAATGACGCAATTTAAAGAAAAAGCAGATCAATTGGGTAGCCACGCTGGAATACTTACATATCCTGTGTTGATGGCTGCTGATATATTAATCCACAAAGCTAATGAAGTACCTGTTGGAGACGATCAAACTCAGCATTTAGAACTAACTAGAAACATTGTTGAAAGATTTAATAATTCTTATGGTGAAATTTTTCCTTTACCTGAAAGAACAACTGGCAAAGTAGGAGCTCGATTGATGTCTTTACGCCACCCAGATAACAAAATGTCAAAAAGCAAAGATGATATAAATGGAACAATATATTTTGATGATTCAAAAGATGAGATTATTAAGAAGTTCAAGTCTTCAGTTACTGACTCTGAAAATGAAATAAAATTTGATAACGAAACCAAAAAAGGTATTAGCAACTTAATTGATATTTATTCAACGCTACATGAACTTACTCATGCAGATGTTGAAAATAAATTTAAAAATTCGTCATATGGTGAATTTAAGATTGAGGTTGGAGAAAGCGTAGTAAGTTATTTAGAGCCAATTAAAGAAAGATATGACTCATTAAGTGAAGGAGATGTTGCCTCTTTGATTAAAGATAATCTTGATGATGTTAAAAATTCTGCAAAAAAAACAATGGATGAAGTAAGCGCAGTTGTTGGAGTTTAGTTCCTAGGGTATGAATAAATTAAAACCACTTCCTGAAGAATGGTCAGGATTGCTAAATAATGAACAAAAAGAAGCGATTGAAAATATTAATGGTCCTTTACTCATTATTGCTGGGGCAGGTTCAGGTAAAACAAGAGTCTTAACTTACAGATATGCACATTTAATAAAAACATATGGGATAAATTTTGAAAATGTGTTGGCTATTACATTTACAAATAAAGCTGCAAATGAAATGAAAGATAGAATAAGTGATTTGCTAAATCTTGAGTTGTCTCCGAAATGGATATCTACGTTTCATAGTCTTTGTGTCAAAATGTTAAGAATACATGGCCATCTGATTGGTTTTAATAATAATTTTACTATTTACGACCAAAGCGACTCTACAAAATTAGTTCGTAATTGTATGCGAGATTCAGATATTGACACAAAACAATATTCTCCAAAAAGAATACAAGCACACATCTCATCTTTAAAAAATCAAAGGATCTTACCTGGAGAAGCTGTTGAATTTGCACAATCGTTTTTTGATGTAAAAGTCGCAGAGATTTATTCATCGTATCAGAAAAAACTTATGCTAGCTAACTCAATGGATTTTGATGACTTACTAATTAAAGCAGTAGAACTTCTTGAGACTAGTGACAAGTCACTAAATTACTGGTCTTCAAAATTTAAATACATAATGATCGACGAATATCAAGATACTAATATGGTGCAATATCGTCTTGTTGAACTACTTGCATCAAAACATAAGAATATCTGTGTTGTTGGGGATTCTGATCAAAGCATATATGCATTTAGGGGTGCGGATATTAGAAATATTGAAGAGTTTGAAAGTGACTTTAAGAATGCAAAAGTTATATCTTTAGAAAAAAATTATAGGTCTTCCCAAAAAATTTTAGATATTGCAAATGCAGTAATTTCAAACAATCCAAGAAAAAAAGATAAAAAATTATGGACTGATAATGACGAAGGATTAGATGTAAATTTAGTTGAATTCAACTCTGAAAGAGATGAATCAAGATGGATAGCTGAACAAATAAATAAACTTTTAGAAGATAAAGCGTTTACTGAAATTGCTATTTTTTATAGAACAAATAATCAATCAAGACTCTTTGAAGAAGAGTTAAGAAAATTAAGTTTAAATTATAAGGTTGTTGGTAATGTGAGATTTTACGACAGGAAAGAGATTAAAGATATTCTTGCATATTTAAATTACTTAATAAATCCTGAGGATACAGTCTCATTTGAGAGAATATTAAATGTCCCCAAAAGAGGAATTGGGGAGTCAACACTTCAGAAGTTAAGAGATTACGCAAACAAAAATGAGATTTCTTTATCAAAATCTATAGAAAATCTAGATGAAATCAATAATTTATCTGACAGGGTAAAAAAACAAATAAATAATTTCAAAGAGATAATTAATGAATTGAAATCCTTTGCATTGCGGGGCCCTTCAGAAACAATTTCAAAAACTTTAGAATTGACAGGCTACAAAGATGAATTAGTTAAAGAAGGAACTTTAGACTCTCAAATGAGATTAGAAAATCTTGATGAATTACTTACTTCAGCATTTGAATTTGAAAATTTATATGAAGAAGATATAGAAGATCCATTTACAGTTCTAAGAGACTATTTAGAATCAATTGCACTTTTCACAGATTCAGATGATGTAGACAAAGAAGATAGAATTCTGCTTATGACCCTACATAATGCTAAAGGATTGGAGTTCCCGGTAGTATTCATGACCGGGATGGAGGAAAACATATTTCCTAGTCAAAGATCTGAAACTGATTTTGAAATACAAGAAGAAAGAAGACTTTGTTATGTTGGTATGACGAGGGCTGAAAAAAAGCTTTATTTAACATATTCAAATACCAGAACTATGTGGGGAGGAACAAATTATTATCTTCCAAGCAGATTCATCGATGAAGCTAAACCCTATTTGAAAGAAATTAAAATTCATCAAGAATCAACCAATAACAAAAGTAATTCTGTAGGTTCTCTCGGAAAGAAAGTGATTCATGAAAAATATGGTTCCGGAATTGTTGAAGAAGTGAATGGTAATGAGATCACAGTTAACTTTGGTGGAGAGCATGGAATTAAACATTTAGATATTGAATGGGCCCCAATAATATTTGAATGATATCTTTAATATTTGAACTTGGTAATATATAATCTTTTGGGGGAGTAATGGACTTATTTGAATATCAAGGAAAATCTTTATATCAAAAATTTAATATAAATCATCCCAATTCAAAACTAATTAAAAACCTAAATGATTTAAATGACACAATCAATCTTAATTTTCCCGTTGTTGTTAAAGCCCAGGTTCAAGTTGGGGGAAGAGGAAAAGCGGGGGGTATCAAGGTAGCTAAAGACATTAACGAGTTAACACAATATTCTGAAGAAATATTAGGTATGGATATAAAAGGCCACAAGGTAGAAATTCTTCTCTTAGAGGAAGCATCAAATATTTTAGAGGAATACTATATCTCGTTTACTTTAGACAGGTCAGAAAAAAAATATCTAATTATGTTGAGTGCTAAAGGAGGTATGGACATTGAACAAGTTGCAGAGGAAAATCCAGATGACTTAGTTAAGTTTCATGTAAGTCCATCAGAAAAATTAACGTCACCAACTATTTCCGAATTAATTAACAAAGCTAATTTGAATAAAGATCATGAAGAAAGTCTTTCTGAAATAATACAAAACTTGTATTTGATGTTCACAGAAGGAGATTGTGATCTTGTAGAGGTCAATCCTCTTGCAATTACAGACGATGGAGTTATGGCACTTGATTCAAAAGTATCATTGGATATGAATGCAAAATATAAACATCCATATTTTGATGATTTTGAACAAGAAATACCAATTCCTGAATCCGAGAAAAATGCGAAAGAAAAAGGTTTAAATTTTATAAAACTTGATGGATCTGTTGGAATTATTGGAAATGGTGCAGGTTTAGTCATGTCTACACTTGATGTTGTTGCTGAAAATGGTGGTAAAGCAGCAAACTTTCTTGATATTGGTGGCGGAGCAAAAGCTGAGACTGTAAGTTCTGCTCTTGAAGTTTTAGAGGCTGATCAAAATGTAAAGTCAGTATTGATAAATATCTTTGGTGGAATAACAAGGTGTGATTTAGTTGCTGAAGGAATAATCGAGGCAACTAAAGGAAAAGAACTTGTATGGCCAATTATCATAAGGCTAGACGGAACAAATTCTTTAGAAGGACTAGAGATATTAAAAGCAAACCCCAATGAAAAAATATTCATAGAAGAGTCAATGGATTCGGCTGCAAAATTGGCAGTTCAGAAAGGTCTATAAATGTCAATTCTCATAGATGAAAATACAAAAGTTGTAGTACAAGGTCTGACTGGTAGAGAAGGCCAATTTCATGCTCTGAGAAACAGAGATTATGGAACCAAAATTGTAGCTGGAACAAGACCAGGAAAAGGTGGGGAAAATGTTGAGGGTATTCCTATATTTGATGATGTTGAAAAAGCTGTCAATGAAACAGATGCTAATGTTGCTCTCACCTTTGTCCCGCCTGCATTTGCAAAAGATGCAGTGTTAGAAGCTGCATTTGGTGGATGTGAATTAATAGTATGTATAACTGAAGGAATACCGGCAAAAGATGAAGCTGAAATGTATGACATTCTGAAAAAAGAAACAAAAGCATCTCTTTTAGGTCCAAATTGTCCAGGTTTAATATCACCGGGTAAGGCAAATGTTGGAATTATGCCTCACGAAATTACATTGCCGGGAAATATAGGAGTAGTTTCAAGGTCAGGAACTTTGACTTATCAAGCTGTTCATGAGCTAACAAATCTTAATATTGGACAATCAACGTGTATAGGTATTGGTGGAGATCCAGTACCTGGAATGTCATTCATAGATGTAATTGAGAAATTCCAAGCAGATAGTGAAACAGAAGGTATCGTTATGATTGGTGAGATTGGTGGTACAGCTGAAGAGGAAGCAGCAGATTTTATTAAACAAAATATCACAAAACCTGTTGT
>CACJXH010000015.1:0-19142 GCA_902597375.1 uncultured Candidatus Actinomarina sp.
AATGGAAAATGGGTGCATATACCAGCAAGATTTATTGTTTTAGAGCTTGTTATTTTTTCATAAAGGTTTTTAAAATCTTCTGGTTCACAACCAACTCTGTGCATACCAGTATCGATTTTTATATGGGTATTGAATGCTTTACCGGATTTTGCTAGACCATCAATAAAAAAATCATTATAAACTGTTAAGTCGATATTATATTTCTCTATATTGTCTATCTCACCAAGTGATGGCTCGGTAAGTAACAATACCCTTAGTTCATCAGATTGAGCTCGAACTTTTTTTGCTTCACTAATAGCTGCTACTGCGAACCATTTGATTCCAGCTTCCATAGCTGTTTTGACAGTCCATTCAATACCGTGACCATAACCATTGGCTTTGACAACCAAGCAAAGTTCTTTGTCTGATAGTTGTTTTAATACTTCTATATTGTGTAAATAATTTGTCTTATTTACATATACGTAACCTCTATCCATATTATTTATTCTACAGTAACTGACTTTGCAAGGTTTCTTGGTTGATCAATCGATTGGCCATTCTTATTAGCTACGTGATAAGCAATAAATTGTAGAGGTATAATCGAGATCACAGTAGTTAGTATTTCATTACTATCTGGTAGAGTAACATAATCATCTGATATATTTTCAAGTTTTTCTGACTCACTATCTCCAATAGCAATTACATATGCTCCCCTAGCAATAACCTCTTGTACATTACTGGTTGTCTTATCAAGTAGATGATTTTGACTGGCAGTAACTATTACAGGGGTTCCTTTTTCTATTAAAGCTAGCGTACCGTGTTTAAGCTCTCCTGCTGCTAATGCCTCAGCATGCAGATAGGAAATTTCTTTTAATTTTAAAGCACCTTCAGCTGCCAAAGCATAATCCAATCCTCGACCAATAAAATAGATATCATTCTTTTTATAGATTTTTTCAGATATTTCTTTTATTTGTCCTTCACAAGCCATGGTCTTGTCTATTAGCTTAGGAAGTTCTGCAATTTCATCAAATGAAACATCTAACTTATTTTCAGCGTCCCAGTGTTTTGCTATAACAAGCTGAGAAACAAGCATACCTAAATATGCTTTGGTAGAAGCTACGCCTATTTCTGGACCCACATGTAAATAAAATACACTATCAGCCATTCTTGCTAATGAACTACCAACCACATTTACTAAAGCAAGAACATGTGAACCATTTTCCTTTAATAATTCTGTAGCAGCAATAGTGTCCATGGTTTCTCCGGACTGGGAAATTACAATACCTAAATCATTTTTTCCAACGATTGGTTCTCTATATCTGAACTCTGAAGCAAGCTCAACACTTACCGGAACTCCAAGAACTTTTTCAAATAGGTCTTTCCCAAACAAACCAGCATGATAGGCTGTTCCGCACGCAACAATCCAAATTTTTTCAAATTTTGAAGCCTCATTTAACTTAATTGGTATTTCATCTGAGGATGCTTCAAGCCTTCCAGATAAAGTTCTTTCGATCACTTCAGATTGTTCAAGTATTTCTTTATACATAAAATGGTCATACCCTGACTTCTCTGCTTCTGATACCTCCCAATCGATTTCTTGAATTTCTCTCTGGATTTCATTTAATTCAGAATCGAACAACTTATATTTACCATTTTTAATTTCTACAAAATCACCATTTTCAAGAAATATCATTTTCTTTGTATGTTCTAAGATTGCTGCTGAATCAGATGCTAGAAAAACCTCATTATCACCAACTCCAAGGACTAGAGGACTCATTAATCTTCCTGCAACAATAGTACCCTCTTCTTTTGTTGTAGTTACAACAAGGGCATATGTTCCCTCAAGTGTTTTTGCTACATTCACCACTGTTTTTAAAAGATTTCCATTCCATTTTCTGCTTAACTCTACAGCTACGACTTCCGTGTCAGTGTCTGAATTAAATTTAAATCCATCGTTTGTAAGATCTTTCTTGATTTCTGCATAATTCTCAATAATGCCATTGTGAATGATTGCAAATTCATCATTGTTGTCTGAATGTGGGTGTGCATTCACATCATTCGGTACTCCATGAGTTGCCCATCTTGTATGACCAATCCCTATATTTCCTAAAATTTGCTTATTTTCTAAATGATCTTTTAAGACATCGAGTTTACCCTCTTTTTTTTCAATCATTATTTTGCTTCCATCAGAAATTGCTATTCCTGCTGAATCATATCCTCGATATTCCAAACGAGAGAGACCATTGATTAAGATTGGTAAAGGTTCTTTAGGGCCTGAATACCCTACAATTCCACACATTATATCTCCATTCCAACGAGCAGGTTAAAATAAAGACTGCTTTAAATTGTCTCTGTTCAGAAATTTCTCTCTGTTTTTAAACAATTTATATCGACTGCAGAGCCGAGTATGCATCCGCCGAATTTTTCGATAACATACTTCCTCGTCACCTCGTTAAAGGCCAGGCGCTATATTGCTCGTTATAAAGAGTATATCGATAAGTATGGTTAATTTAGGTATTTATTAATTTTTGTAATAAGCTCATTTGAAAACTCTTCCATAGCTTCATTACTTTTAGCCTCTACAAGTACACGCAATAATGGCTCTGTCCCTGAATTACGTATTAAATATCTTCCATCTAAGTCTTTTTTTATTGACATGTCCAAAGCTATCTGGTTGATGTATTCCAATTCTTCGTCATTTAATTTATTTTCTAATTCTAGGTTTGTCAGTTTTTGTGGATATTCATAAAGATGCTCTCTCTTAAAATCGCTCAAAGCTACACCAAAATGTTGCATAGCTTTCAAAACATAGATTAATGTAACTAGACCGTCACCAACTGGTAATAGGTCAGAAATAATGATGTGACCAGACTGTTCACCCCCTAAAGCAGCGTCATATTTTTTCATTGCCTCTGCAACATATTTATCACCAACTGGAGTTTCAATAAGATTAAAATTAAATTTTTCTATGGCTTGTTTAAAGCCATAATTTGACATTACCGTACTAACAACAATGTTGTTAGTAAGCTGATTTGCTTCTGATAAATATTTTGAAAGAATTGTTAATATCAGATCTCCATTTACGATATCTCCATTTTCATCGACCATTATCAATCTATCGGCATCACCATCAAAAGATGCACCAATTTCACCCTTTTCAATATTTTTTTGTAGATTTTCAGGGACTGTTGCTCCACAGTCTTTATTAATATTTAGGCCATCCGGTTGATTGTTAATAATTCTGTAATTTGCATTTTTTTTATCAAATAACTCTTTTATGACAGTTGACGCTGATCCGTTTGCTGCATCAATCAGTATTTGAAAATGACTAAAATCAATATCTGTAACGTCATCAAGAAAATTAAGATATTCAAAATGTCCATCACTTAAATTAATAATTTCAGCATGTTGATTTGGTAGTTCTAAGCTATCAATATTTTTTTCAATTGATATTTCTACATCATCATCTAATTTTGATCCGTTTTCTTGAATTAACTTTATGCCGTTATATTCAGCAGGATTATGTGAAGCAGAAATTATAATTCCAAGATCGTAATTAAATTTTTTCAAAATTATAGGCATTGAACCAGAAGGTAAAACTCCATGATTATAAATATTTACTTTGCTTGAAAATCCTTTGGAAATCCAATTTAGAATTTCATCTGAGGATGAACGTGTATCTGAAATGACACCAATATTTTTAGGATTTATATGTTGCTCAACAGATACAGATATTTTGGATATAAGATCTTGACTTAAAGTATCGTTAGGTATACCCCTAATACCATCAGTACCAAAATACTTCTTCAATGAATTATTATCTTTTAGTAAACTGCTCTGCTCTACGGGCTTTCTTTAGTCCGTATTTTTTTCTTTCAACTTTACGAGCATCTCTAGTGAGAAGACCTGCTTTTTTTAATTTTGGTCTAAGTTCTGGATCAAATTGAATTAATGCTCTGGAAATACCTAAAGCTACAGCATCAGCTTGGGCAGATAAACCACTTCCATTCACATTAACTTTTAAATTAAACTTTTTTTCCATCCCAACTACGTTAAATGGTTTGTTGATTGTCATCCTCATTGAGGGGCTTGGAAAATAGTCTTCGATTGTTTTACCATTGAATTCAAAATTTCCCTCACCTTCACTCAACATAACTCTTGCTACAGATGTTTTTCTTCTTCCAGTTCCTAAAATTGTTTTACTCATTATTCAACTACTTTCTTTATATCAAAACTTAGTTCAGATGGATTTTGAGCACCATGTGGATGAGTTTCATC
Organism: uncultured Candidatus Actinomarina sp.; assembly: GCA_902597375.1. Classification (GTDB taxonomy): domain Bacteria; phylum Actinomycetota; class Acidimicrobiia; order Actinomarinales; family Actinomarinaceae; genus Actinomarina. The sequence continues at coordinate 4,258 of CACJXH010000015.1, forward strand.
TCTATAAACATATAACTTCTTTAAAATTGATCTTCCTAGTCTATTTTTTGGAAGCATTCCCCACACTGCGCGTTCTATAATTTTTTCCGGTTTTCTTTTTTTTAGGGAATTAAATGATTCTTCTTTTAAACCACCTGGATAACCTGAATGATCGTAGTACATTTTTTGCTCAGGTTTTTTTGAAGTAGCCTGAATTTTTGATGCATTGATTACTACAACATAGTCTCCTACATCTAAGTGAGGAGCAAATTGTGGTTTATGCTTTCCTCTTAATATTTGAGCTATCTCACTAGCTAATCTACCTACAGGCAGTCCACTTGCATCAACTAAATGCCAATTTCTTTCAGATGACTCAACACCATCAAATGTCGTTTTTGTACTCATAAAACCTTAAAGAATCGTAACGAAACTTAAGTATAAATTGTATTCATATTTATGGAAACTAGTATTTGATTTTCCATAAGTGCAATCCACTACTTGGAACCATAAATCTGTGTCTGGTATCATTTGGATTCAATAATGACTTTTTGAGGTCTTTGATTGAAATTTTTCCATCGATAACTGCAAGCTGGCACCCAACAATAGATCTAACCATATTATGAAGGAACGAGTTTCCCTCGATTGTGTATATAAATTTTGAATTCTGAACTGACCACTTGCTTAATAAAATTTTTCTCAATGGTGTCTGATTAGTTCTCAATTTAGAGAAATTTTGAAAGTTTTTTTCACCTAAGAAAATTTTTGAAATATTATTTAGTTGTTCAAGTTCAAAGTATTTTTCAATGTAGTAGACATAATCTTTTGAAAAAGGTAATTCCTTTGAATTGTTAAGAATAAAGTATCTGTAAACCCTTGACTTTGCATCAAATCTTGGATTAAATTCGTCTTTTACTTTACTCAATTTGTTCATTCTTATCTCATCTGTTATTAAGGAATTAAACGAGTGTACAAATTTAGTATTTAGTTCATTTTGCGAACGAACAGATATTATTTGTGACTTTGCATGAACACCAGAGTCTGTTCTTCCAGAATAATTAAGCTCATAATTATCAAGAAGTCTGTCAAGAACTTCTAATATTTCACCCTGTATAGTTCTATTTTTTGGCTGTTGTTGAAAACCATGAAAATTGGTTCCATTGTAGGAAATGTCTATTTTATAGGTAGGCAATTTAAATAATGATTTTTAATGGATCTGATGTCCAAAAAAGTATAAAAATAAATATTGCTGATGCAAGTCGTGTATTTCTTTTTTCAATAAAAAATCCTGATTCAAGTGATTTTGAAACAGTCATATAAATCCAAAATATTATCAAAAGAATAAATACTTGGTTAATTCTTTCTCCAAAATTCATTAATGAACTTTGAATAACATACCAAAGTGCGACAAAACCAATTAGGCCGTGAGAGTATCCTGTAATTGTTACGACTGCGTTCAAATCTATGTTTTCTTTAAATATTCTTCCAAGGGCAAACCACATTACAAGACTTGAGAATACCCAAGAAAATGTTCCGTCAAGAACTCCAAAAAATATTAAATCAAAAATATTACTTAAATTTGAATTTAAGAAAATTGGAGCATAAAGAGCAAGAAGGCTAATTGTGACAACTAGAAATGCATTCCCGGTCTCATATCTGTCTTGGCTTATTTTTAAAATTGTTTCAGAATCAAATCTGATAAATAGTTTGAATTGTTTCCAAACGTCTTTGAAGGTATTCAAGTTAGACTAACTCAAGTACTGCGAGTTCAGCCCCATCACCTTTTCTATAACTTGTTCTAGTTATTCTGGTATACCCACCATCTCTATCTTGATATTTTGGACCTATCTCATCAAAGAGCTTTGCTACAACTGCTTTATTTTGGATAAATTTTAGAACTTGTCTTCTATCATGAAGTGAGCCCTTTTTAGCTTTTGTAATTACCTTATCAGCATAAGGCTTTGTAACTTTGGCTTTTGTAAAAGTCGTCTCTATTTTCTCAAATTCAATTAATGATGCAATCAAATTGCCAATAATTTGATCTTCATGAGAGGATGATCCCCCAAGCAATTTGCCTCTTCTAGGTTTAGGCATCTGAATTATCGTCCGAATTCAAGTCAGAGCTTGTAGGCAAGCTGAGACCAAGTTCATCTAATTTTGCTACAAGTTCATCTAAACTTTTTTGTCCAAAGTTTGTAAGGTTTAACAAGTCATCTTCTGTGTATTCTAAAATTTGACCAACAGTTGTTATATTTTCCCTACCCAAACAATTTCTAGGTCTCTCAGACAAATCTAATGCATCTACTGATAATGACAAGTCTGGTGAGCTACCCTCTGAAATGGTAAGTTCACCTAGTTCAAGCCCAACTCCTTCATCAATATCTGCAAAAAGTTTCCACAATTCTCCTAAAGTTTTACCGACAGAAGAAATTGCTTCACTAGGTTCAATTGAGCCATCAGTTTCAACATCTAAGCTCAATTTATCATAGTTGGTAACTTGACCAACTTGGGTTGGTGATACAGCGTAGCTTACTTTTACAATTGGTGAAAATATAGAATCTATTGGAATAAAACTGGAGTCACTTGTTTTATTTTTATCAGCTAAGCGATAACCAACTCCATGAGCAATAGAAACTTCCATATCTAAGGTTGAATCGTTTGAAAGGGTACAAATTTTTAGATCTGTGTTCACAACTTCAACACCAGCTGGACATTGAATTTGCGCAGCTTTAACCTCTCCTGGGCCTTTAGCTTTTACTGTCAATGTATGGCTTTCTTGATCGTCTACCTTCAAGACTAATCTTTTTAGGTTTAGTAAGATATCAAGGACATCTTCAACAACACCTGGAACAGAAGTAAATTCATGGTTCACTCCATCAATTTTTACTCCAGTTACAGCAACACCTGGGACTCTTGATAATAAAGCCCTTCTCATTGTATTACCTAGGGTTAAACCAAAACCTGGTTCGAGTGGTTCAATAACAAAATTTGCTCTTGACTTTCCAAGATCCTCTTGTGATATTTCAGGTCTTTGTAAAATTAACACTTTTTGCTCCTCTCCTATATTCTATTTCGAATAAAGTTCTACTATTAATTGTTCTTCAATTTGTTGACTTGCGTCATTTCTTGTAGGTTGGTTTAAAACTTCAATATTTTTTTTCTTTTCATCAACTTTTAGCCATGATGCAGGTTCTCTATCTTGTCCAGTATCAATGGTATGTTGAACAATTATTAAATCATTGCTTTGATCTTTTAGCTCAATTTTATCTCCTGGCTTGACCTGTATAGATGGAATATCTACAAGGTTCCCATTTAATTTAAAATGCCTATGAGAAACTAGCTGTCTAGCTTGTGGTCTAGTAGATGCAAATCCAGCTCTATAGATAACATTATCGATTCTAGATTCTAAAAGTACCAACAAGTTTTCACCGGTAATTCCTGGCATTCGAGTAGCTTCTTTATAATAATTTCTGAACTGTTTTTCCATTACGCCGTACATATATCTGACTTTTTGTTTTTCCTTTAACTGAGTTCCGTAATCTGTTTCACGCATACGTTTTTTACCATTTTCACCTGGTGGGTATGGTCTATCTTGAAGTGCTTTGTCACCTTTTCTATTCTCAAAAACGTTGAATCCAATTCTTCTAGAAACTCTTACTCTAGGACCTGTATATCTAGCCATTAGTTTCTTCTCCTCTTTTTAGGACGACATCCATTGTGTGGGGTTGGTGTTATGTCTTTGATAGTTCCTACGTCCATTCCCATATTTTGAAGAGTTCTTACTGCTGTTTCTCTACCTGCACCTGTACCACTAATGATTATATCCAATTTGTGTATACCAAATTCTGTTGCTCGTCTAACAGCCTCTTCTGCCGCAACTTGGGCAGCATATGGAGTTGATTTTCTAGAACCCTTAAATCCAACAGAACCACCAGATGTCCATACAACTGTTTCACCGTTTGTATCAGAAATATTTATTATAGTGTTGTTAAAACTTGCTTTTATATGCGCTACGCCTGAAGGAATATTTTTTTTATTTTTTTTCTTTGATTTTTGTTCAGCCACTATTTCATAACTTTCTTCTTACCTGCAATAGCAAATCTTGGACCTTTTCTTGTTCTTGCATTAGTGTGAGTTCTTTGACCTCTTACAGGTAATCCCGTTCTATGTCTAATACCTTGATAAGTTCCAATTTCAGTTTTTCTTCTTATGTTTTGTGAAACATCTCTTCTCAAATCACCTTCAACTCTAAAATTTGATTCTATATATTTTCTTATTTTTGCAATCTCATCATTTGTAAGATTGTTCACTCTTGTGTCAGGATTTATTTCGAGATCATTACAAATGTCTTCTGCTCGTTTTGCGCCAATACCGTGTATGTATCTGAGTGAAGCTATAACTCTTTTTTCTCTTGGTATATCAATACCTGAAATTCTAGCCAAACTTAACCTTGCCTTTGCTTATGTCTTGGGTTCCTTTTATTGATAACATATAGCTTGCCTTTACGACGAACTATTTGATCGTTAGGACCTCTTTTTTTTATACTCGCTTTTACTTTCATTTATGTCTCCAAGTAATCCTACCTCTTGTAGGATCATATGGTGATACTTCCATCTCTACTACATCACCAGGTAGAATTCGAATATACTTCATTCTCATTTTTCCTGATACATGTGCTAAGATTTCTGCTCCACTTTCAAGCTTGACCTTAAATGAGGCGTTTGGAAGAGTTTCAGTTACAGTCCCCTGTACTTTAATTATGTTCTTTTCTTTTTCTACCAAAATTACCTGATTTTAAGACCGATTAACTAGATTAGTCTGATTATGAACTATTACCAACAAATTTTGAAAAATTACAATTCTGAAAAAATACATACTTCATCCTCCATTATTCCTATTACGTGTTCCCAGTGAGCGGATTTTTTTCCATCAGCAGTCCTTACAGTCCATCCATCTGCATCAACTTTTGTATCTGCGGTACCTAAATTGAACATTGGTTCAATGCAGATTGCCATACCTTTTTTTAACTTAAATCCTTTATTTTTGATACCGTAATTTGGTACTTGTGGATCTTCATGCATTTCTAGTCCAATCCCATGACCAACATATTCTCTGACAACTCCGTAAGAATTTTTCTTACCAATTTTTTCAATTTTATTACCAATAGTCCCTAGCTTTTGACCATCCTTTACAAGTTTTATTGCCTCGTAAAGAGCTTTTTTTGTAACATCGATTAACTTCTGATCTTCACTAGAAATTTGTCCTATTCCATAAGTGAGAGCTGCGTCTGCATGAAACCCATTTACAGTACAACCAACATCAATTGATAATATATCCCCCTCTTCTATAACAAAATTTTTTGGAATTCCATGAACAATTACATCATTGGGTGATGCACAAATGTATGAAGGAAATCCTCTGTAATTAAGGAAATTTGAGACTGCATTTGATTTTTTAATTATCTCTTCTGCCTTTTTGTCTAATGTTTCTATTTTTGTTCCGGGTAAAGAAATATTTTGTAATTCTGCATGAATGGTGGCAACTATTTTTCCCGCTTTTTTCATATTCATAAAATCTTCATTTGATTTGTAAGTAATCATAATTTCATAAACTTTGAAATTTCATTGAATATGTCATCAATCTCACCAAATGCATTTACAGAATTTAGAACTCCCTTGTTGCTGTAATAGTCAACCAATGGAGCAGTCTCTTTTTTATAAACTTCAAATCGTACTTTTATGGATTCTTCGGTATCATCTTCTCTTCCACGATCCAACATACGCTTAACTAATTCTTCTTCATTAACCTCAAATAAAATTACGTTTTTAATTTTCAAGTCATCAATCTCAAGACTTTCTGCCTGCGCGATTGTCCTGGGAAATCCATCTAATATAGCTCCGTTATCACAATCAGGTTTTCCTATCCTTTCAATCAACATTGCCGTGACTAAATCATCAGATACAAGATTACCTTCGTTTAAAATGTCTTTAGCTATGAGACCTAGTTCCGTTTCATTTTCAACATGATCTCTTAACATTACCCCAGTAGATATATGGGGAAGCTTAAAAGTTTCAGATAATTTTTCAGCCTGAGTTCCTTTTCCTGCACCTGGTGGTCCAAGAAAAATAGTGATATTTGTCAATCAATAAATCCTTCGTAATTTCTCATACTTAATTGACTCTCTATTTGTTTCATTGTTTCTAGTGCTACACCTACGGTAATGAGTATTGATATACCACTGAAGCCCAAAGGAATATCCCAAATCGCTGACGCAATTGATGGTAAAACAGCTACAGATGCAAGGAAAACTGATCCAGGAAGAGTAATTCTGCTAATTATGTGTGATAAATAATTTGTTGTTGATATACCTGGACGAACACCAGGAACAAAACCTCCCTGTCTTCTTATCATGTCTGATTGTCTGACTGGATCAAATTGAATAGTGGTATAAAAATATGTAAAGAATATTATCAACATTCCTAAAAAGAAAATATAAAACCAGCTAGTACCTTGTGAATTAGCTAGGTTGACATCAATCCAGTTTCTAATTCCTGCAGTAATTGAGTTATCTTGGGGAAGGGAAGTTGCAATAAGTGCTGGAAAGAAAAGTACACTGGTTGCAAAAATAACAGGAATGACACCAGCACTGTTGACCTTTAAAGGTATGTATGTACTTTGACCTCCCATAACTTTTCTACCTCTTACTCTTTTAGCAAATTGAATTGGAATTCTTCTTTGACCCTGCTCTACATAAATTATTCCAACAATCATGAGGAAAAACATAAGTACTAAAAAGCTAAATTGACCTATCCTACCTTGTCCAGCAGTCACTTGATATGCACCACCAAAGCTAGCAGGTAATTGGCTTATGATACTTGCAAAAATAATTAAAGACATTCCATTTCCTATGCCTCTTTGAGAGATTAATTCTCCCAACCACATGATGAATGCTGTTCCAGCAGTCATTGTTAGAACAATTAATCCGACCCTAGACGGCGTGTAGTTTGGTATTAAAGATATACCTCCAGTTAAACTTCCACGAGAAAATATATAAGTTAAACCTGTAGATTGTAACAATGCAAGAACAACTGTAATATATCTTGTCCATTGTGTGATTACTTTTCTTCCTGATTCTCCCTCTTCCTGAAGCTTTTGCAACCTTGGAATTACAACTGTTAATAATTGCAAAATAATACTTGAAGTGATGTAAGGCATAATACCTAATGCAAAAACTGAAAATGTCTCTAATGCTCCCCCAGAAAACAAATTTAGTAGTCCATAAATACCTGCTTGAGAACCTGAGTCGGTCAGTCTTTGAACAGCTTCTAAATCAACCCCTGGTACAGGAACTGCTGCTCCTAATCGATAAACTCCGAACATTAACAAAGTGAAAATAATTCTTTTTCTTAGATCAGGAATTTTAAACATGTATTTGAAAATCGAAAGCTTCATATTAAATCTCTATAACTTCTACAGTACCACCAGCATCTTCAATTTTCTTCTTCGCAGATTCACTTACAGCGTGTGCTTTTACGTTGACACTATTTGTAATTTCACCGTTACCAAGAATTTTTACAAATCCCTTTTTTCTTGTTAATCCATTTTTCTGAAGTATTTCTGGATCAATATCACCTTTAAGGTTTTTATCTTGTAAATCAGAAACATTTACAACCACATACGACATTTTAGGAGTATTTTTTAGTCCCTTAAGTTTTGGGATTCTTCTATAGAGTGGAATTTGTCCGCCTTCAAAGTATGCAGGTACTGTTTTTCTTGCTCCTGTTCCTTTTGTCCCTCTTCCAGCAGTTTTTCCTCTTTTTCCAGCTTCTCCTCTTCCTTTGCGAATTTTTGATTTAGTTGAACCTGGGGTTGGCTTTAAATGATGAAATTTAATTTTACTCATTTAATTTCCTCTGTTTCTACAAGGTGTGCAACTTTATTTAGCATCCCTGTAAGACTTTCGTCAACCTCTCTTTCAACTGAAGAATTGATTTTTTTTAATCCAAGAGACTTTATAGTTTCTTTTGCTTTAAAACCTTGTCCAATAAGTGACCTTCTAAGTGTAATTTTAACCTTTGGCATCTTCCTTTAACTTTCTTTCGGCTTTTGTATTTTCATATGCATCAACTAAACCTTTTGGAGCAATTTCCATAACATTTTTACCTCTTAATTTAGCTACTTCATCTGGTGTTCTTTGACCTAATAATCCATTAAGAGTTGCTTTCGCAACATTCAAATGAGTAGGAGATCCTAGAGACTTAGCAAGAATATCTTTAATTCCTGCTGCCTCAAGCACTTGTCGAACTGCACCACCAGCAATTACACCTGTACCGGGAGCAGCTGGTTTTAATAAAACCTTAGAAGAGCCATGTTCTCCAGTAGTAGTATGTACTATCGTTGATCCAGCCATAGGTATAGGATGAATGTTCTTTTTTGCGTTTTCAATAGCTTTCTGTATTGCGAGCGGAACTTCCGAACCTTTTCCGTAACCTATTCCAGCATTACCATTTCCATCACCAACAGCAACTAAAGCAGTAAATGCAAAGTTTCGACCACCTTTAACTACTTTTGCTACTCTATTTATGTGAATAACGTTTTCTTGTAATTCTATTTCAGCCATTAGAACTTTATACCTTTTTCTCTTATACCATCAGCTAAAGCTTTGACTCTACCATGGTAAATATATCCTCCACGATCAAAAACTGCTTCTTTGATGTTGTTCTTGTTAAGAATGTCGCCCATTAATTCTCCAACTTTTTTTGCAGTATCAATACTTAAATTATCACTCTTAAGCTCTTTTGATAATGTACTTGCTGATCCAATAGTTGTTTGATTTAAATCATCAATTGCTTGTACATATATATTTTTATTGCTCTTATATACAGCTAAACGGGGCTTACTTGCATCACCATAAACTTTCTTTCTGATTCTAATTTTTCTTTTTGATCTTGAATCTAAACTTTTCACTCTACGCTCCTGTAGTTGCTACTGCTGCTTTACCAGCTTTTCTTCTTACATATTCGTCTTGATATCTGATGCCTTTACCTTTATAAGGTTCAGGTGGTTTAATTGATCTAATATCCGCTGCGACTTGCCCAACCAAAGCTTTATCAATGCCCGAGATATTGATTGTATTTTGATCTGGTACATCAAATGTAATATTTTCTACTTTTTTAAATATAACTGGATGTGAAAAGCCACAAAGTATCTCTAGATCATTACCTTTTAATGTAACCCTGTGTCCAACACCTTGTAGTGTAAGAGTCTTTGAATATCCTTCGCTAACCCCGACAATATTATTTGCTACTAATGATCTATATAAACCATGTAAACTTTTTACTTGCTTCTCATCTGACTCTCTTGTGAATTGAAGTACATTATCAGATATTTCAAACTTTATTTTTTCTTCAAGCACCTCAGTAACCAGTTCACCTTTTGGACCTTTGACGTTGATTTTGTTTCCATCAATATTGATTTCAACTTTCTCGGGTATCTCAATTGGTTTATTACCAATCCTGCTCATGACCAAACCTCACAAATAAGTTCTCCCCCAAGCTTTCTTTTTCTTGCTTCTGAATCAGATAATAAACCTCTTGAAGTAGAAACTACAACAGTACCTAAGCCTCCGTTGTTTCTTGGGAGTTTGTCAAAAGAAGAATAAACCCTTCTTCCTGGTTTAGATAATCTATTTAAACCAGCAATTACAGATTTTCCTTCATCTGAAAATTTGATAGTCAAATTTAAAACTTTTTTTGCTCCATCGCCTTCTACTTCTACGTCACTAATATAACCTTCATCTTTAAAAAGTTTTGCGAGCTCAAATTTGAAATTTGAGTGTGGAATCTCAACATTTGATTTTGACACAAGTGTTGCATTTCTAACCCTTGTTAAAAAATCTGAAATAGGATCATTTACCATCTTTACCACGAAGCTTTCTTTATGCCTGGAAGCTCTCCTTTGAGTGCCAAGTCGCGAAAAGTATTTCGTGACATTCCAAATTTTCTTAAATTACCCCTAGGTCGTCCTGTTACTTGGCACCTATTACGATGACGTGTTGCGGATGCATCTCTAGGCATCTTTGCAATCTTTTTTTGTGCTTCCCTTTTCTCATCATACGTAGATTCAGGGTCACGAATTACAGCTAATAATTCTTTTCTCTTTGATGAATAAAAATTTGCTGTTTCTTCTCTTTTATTATTTTTAACTATTTTACTTTTTTTAGCCATAATTAATTCTCCCTAAACGGAAAGCCAAGTGAGTTAAGTAACTCATATCCGCTTGAATTATCTTTTGCAGTAGTACAAATTGTTATATTCATTCCTCTGATGTCTCTGACTTTATCATATTCAACTTCTGGAAATACCAGTTGCTCGTTCAGCCCAAGAGAAAAATTACCATTACCATCAAATGATTTTTTACTAAATCCTCTGAAATCTCGAATTCTTGGGACTACTACCTGTACAAACCGATCATAAAATTCCCACATTCTATTCCCTCTAAGTGTCACAGAAACCCCTATTGGCATTCCTTCACGAATTTTAAAACCCGCGATTGATTTTTTAGCTCTTTTTATAACTGGTTTCTGACCTGATATTGCAGTTAGTTCATCAACCATTGATTCAAGTGCTCTACCATCTGTAGCAGCTTTTCCATCACCGATATTTATAACAATTTTTTCTAGTTTTGGAACAGCATTAGTGTTTTCAATATTTAATTGTTTCTTAAGTTCGTCAATTAATTGAGTTCTATATTGATCTTTAAGCCTCGGAATCATGCTTCATCTCCAGTTTGTGCTAAAACCCTAAATTTATTTCCATTTTTATCAAACTTATATCTTACTCTTCCACTCTTTTTTTTGACAACCAGTGCAACATTTGAGGCATCTATTGGCATACTTTTATCAATAACTCCTCCTTGCATCGTTTGGCCTTGAGGTTTTTGATGTTTTTTATTTACATTTATCCCTTCAACTAAAACTTGATTCTTTTTTGGAAATACTTGCAAAACTTTACCTTCTTTACCATTGTCTTTTCCAGAAATAATTTTTACTGTATCACCTTTTTGTATTTTCATTACAAAACCTCCGGTGCAAGTGATACTATTCTCATAAATTTCTTCTCTCTTAATTCTCTACCAACTGGTCCAAAGATTCTTGTTCCTCTTGGTTGATCTTGATCGTTTAAAATCACGCATGCATTTTCATCAAACCTAATATAGGTACCATCTTTACGTCTTGTTTCTTTACTAGTTCTGACAACAACAGCTTGTACAATATCACCTTTTTTTATCTGGCCACCAGGAACAGCATCTTTTACGGTTGCTGTGAAAACATCTCCCAAACCTGCATATCTAATTTTTGAACTGCCTTTTACCTTTATGCATAACACCTCTTTTGCGCCAGAGTTGTCAGCAACTTTTAATCTTGATTCTTTTTGTATCATCTTGCTCTCTCAACAATCTCAGTAACTCTCCACATTTTTGTTTTAGATATTGGCTTAGTTTCAGTTATTTTTACAGTGTCCCCAACTTTCGCATCAAAACTCTCATCATGGGCATGAAGCTTTCTTGTTTTTTTAACAATTTTTCCATACTTTGGATGTTGAAATTGTAATTCAATAGACACGGTAACTGTTTTGTCTCTTTTATCAGAGACAACGACTCCTGTTCTTACTTTTCGAGATGCTCTTGGTTCACTACTCATTATTCTCTTCCGCATTCATGTCATTGATTTTTTGATTTAATATTGTGTTTGCCTGTGCAATTTCTTTCTTTATTTTTTTAAATACTGAAGTGTCTTCGATTTGACTCGTTGCTAACGCAAATCTTGAGTCCATTAATTCTTTTTTAAGATCTAAAATTTTATTTTCAAGTTCCATAATGGATAATTCTCTCAAATCATTTATGCTCATATATTCCTCTTTACAAATTTTGTTTTAATTGGCAATTTATGTCCTGCTTTTCTCATTGCTTCTTTTGCAATTTCTTCAGAAACACCAGATATTTCAAAAATTATTTTTCCTGGTTTTACAACTGCGACATAGTACTCAACGTTACCTTTTCCTGATCCCATACGAACTTCAGCGGGTTTTTTTGTAATTGGTTTGTGAGGAAAAATGTTTATCCAAACCTTTCCCCCTCTTTTCATTGTTCTTGTAATCGTAATTCTTGCAGCCTCAATTTGACGTGCTGTTATATATGAAGTCTCAACAGCTTGAAGTCCATAATCACCAAATGTCACTTCATTACCACCTTTTGAAAGACCTCTTCTTCTACCTCTATGTGATTTTCTATGTTTTGTCTTTTTTGGCATTAACATATTTATTCTTCTTCCATTATTGATTTTTCTTGTTCGAATTGTTCTGTTGCCTCATTAGGTCTAATCCGATTACCCCCACCTGCTTCAACAATCTTTGAAGATGATTCATTTGTTTTTTTACCACCACCAGCTTCAAGAATTCGTGATTTTTTAGTCTCACCTACGGCAGCTTCAACACGAGATTTAACAGATTTAACTCTTCCAGTAGCAGGTCCTCCACTTGCTAAATTAGCTTCAGCTGCAATTTTATCTTGTCTTAATTTGTTTGATCCTACAACATCACCTTTGTAAACCCAAACTTTTACTCCAATTGAACCGACGGTTGTTTGCGCTGCTGCTCTTCCAAAATCAATATCAGCACGTAAAGTATGTAATGGGACTCTGCCTTCGCGGTACCATTCTCTTCTACCCATCTCTGCTCCACCAAGTCGACCAGAACATTCAACTCTTACACCTTCTGCTCCAGCTTTAAGAGCGCCCGTTACAGCTCTTTTCATAGCTCTTCTAAATGCAACTCTGTTTTCTAATTGGTCTGCAACAGCTCTTGCTAATAATTGGGCGTCAAGTTCAGGCTCTCTAACTTCAATAATATTTAGTTTTACAGGTTGGCTGGACAATTCTTCGAGTCCTTTTCTCAACCTATCTGCTTCTGCACCTTTTCTACCAATTACAACACCGGGTCTAGCTGTATGAATGTCAACTTGGACCTTGTCCCTTGTTCTTTCTATATCTATTCGAGAAACTGCACCTTTAATTAACTGTGAAGACAAGAACTCTCTAATTCTATAATCCTGATTAACCAGTTTTGTGTATTCTTTATCACTAAACCAACGTGACTTCCAGTCATTAACAATTCCAATTCTAAATGCGTAAGGATGTGTCTTTTGTCCCATTACAATTCTCCATCTGCTGTGGTTAGTTCGATTACTAAGTGAGATGTTCTTTTGTTTATCCTTCCGGCTCTGCCTCTAGCCCTTGGTCTAAATCTTTTTAAAGTAGGTCCTTCATCTGCAGTAGCTTTTGAAATAAAAAGATCACTTGAGCTTAAACCAAAATTATTCTCAGCATTTGCGATTGCGCTTTCAACAACTTGTGATATCTCATCAGCTGCTCTTCGTTTTGTAAATTTAAGGATATCCAAGGCTTCAGAAACAGGTAGTCCTCTAATTAAATTTAATACTAACCTCAATTTGTAAGGTGATTGCCTTACATATTTACTCTTTGCAGTAACTGTTTGATTTTCCATTAGCTTTGTCCTGGGTGTCCTTTAAATGTTCTTGTCGGAGCAAATTCTCCTAGTTTATGACCAACCATTGCTTCCGTTACAAAAACTGGAATGTGTTGTCGACCATTATGAACTGCAATTGTTAAACCTACCATCTCAGGGACTATTGTAGATCTTCTACTCCATGTTTTGATTACACTTTTGTTTCCACTGTTTTGTGCTTCTTCAACCTTCACTAAGAGATGATTGTCTACAAATGGTCCTTTTCTTAAGCTTCTTGACATAATTAATTTCTACCTTTTTGAGATCTTCCTCTAACAATTGATTTATTGCTATATTTTTTCTTTTTTCTTGTTTTTGCTTCCGGTTTTCCCCATGGGCTTACAGGAGTTCTACCACCAGATGACTTTCCTTCTCCACCTCCGAGTGGGTGATCAACTGGATTCATAGCAACACCCCTTGTTTGAGGCCTAACACCTTTCCATCTTTTTCTTCCAGCTTTTCCAAGTTTTGTTAATTCAGCTTCTGCGTTTCCAACGCTTCCAACTGTTGCTCTACAATCCATTGAGACTGTTCTCATCTCTCCAGATGGGAGTCTTAACAGTGCCAGACCCGATTCTTTACTCATAAGCTGAACTGATGATCCAGCAGACCTTGCCATCTTAGCTCCACCACCAGGTCTTAGCTCAACTGCATGTACAAATGTACCTGCAGGAATGTTCCTTAATGGTAAACAATTTCCATCTTTTATCTCAGCTTTAGGTCCAGACTCTACCATACTGCCTTCATAAACCCCTTCAGGTGCAATAATGTAACTTTTTTCGCCATCAACATAATGAAGTAAAGCAATTCTGGAATTTCTGTTTGGGTCATATTCTATTCCAGCAACCTTTGCCGGTATACCGTCTTTGACTCTCTTAAAATCGACTACTCTATATTTTTGTTTATGTCCACCACCTCTGTGTCGAGATGTAATTCTTCCTTTATTGTTTCTACCACCGGTTGACTTTTTTGATTGTAAAAGTTTTTTTTCAGGTTTTGATTTAGTAATTTCACTAAAATCACCTGTTACATGTCCTCTCATTCCTGGAGTAATTGGTCTAATTTTTTTTGATCCCATACCTATACTCCAAATGCCTCAATAGTTTGTCCATCTTGTAAGGTAACAATTGCTACTTTTCTTGTACTTTGTTGACCAATAACATAACCAAATCTTTTCTTTTTTCCTTTTTTATACATTGTGTTGACAGATAGAACTTCAACATCAAAAATTTCTTCCACTGCTTTCTTAATTTCAGGCTTAGTCGCACTTGTGTGCACAAAAAAAGTGTATGAATTTGAGTTAGCAATTCTGTCATATGACTTTTC
>CACJXH010000016.1:0-17982 GCA_902597375.1 uncultured Candidatus Actinomarina sp.
ATAAATGATAAGTCTAATTTTGAAAATTATGGATTTTTTAATTTTAAAAAAATTTCATCGATTGACATTTTTAATAAATGGAGCGTATCTTTACCCGAAGGATCCAATGTTACAATTAAAACCTTACAAGACGGGGAAAAAATCATATCTGGAAATAATTCGCTTAAAGTAACAGAAATATTTAGAAATTATGGAGTAAATAGCGAATTGAGAAATTTTTGGCCACTTATATATGTTAATGACACTTTGTATTGGATCGTAGGATTAAGGAAATCAGATGAAGCAATTAAAAATGAAAAAAAATATAAATCAAATATACTTGTTGCTTCTGTAGAAAAGAGTTCATTTGAAGATTAGTAAAGAATTAATATCTGAGTCAGAAATACAAAGCAAAATCAATGAGATTGGTGATCAGATTAATGAGGATTATGAAGGACAAGATTTACTGATTATTGGTATTTTAAAAGGAGCATTTATCACAATAAGTGATTTAGCAAAAAGGCTCAAAGTAGATGTATCATTTGATTTTATGAGTGTGTCTTCATACGAAGGTACAGAAACATCTGGTCAGGTTAAAATCGAAAAAGATTTAGATATAGATATAAGTGGTAAAAATATTTTAATTGTTGAGGATATTTTTGATACGGGTCTTACCCTTTCATATTTGAAAAAAATATTAGATTCAAGGAATCCAAAAAGTTTAGAGTTTATGTGTATGTTTATTAAAGATACTGACAAAACAACTTCACTAGATATAAAATATCATGGGTTTAAGATTGGACCAGAATTTGTAGTTGGTTACGGTTTAGATTATGAAGGAAAATATAGAGAACTCCCTTATCTTGCCGTTTTATCCTAACTTTGACTATTTATTTAATCTCACTTCTATTAAATTTAAAATGTGGAAGAAAGTAAACAAGAACAAAATAAAAAAAGAAATAGATCTCTATTTATATATGTTTCATTAGGATTATTGATATTCTTTGGTGTTCAAAGATACAATCAAACAATAAATGCTCCTGAAAATTCAACTTTTTCAGAGTTTCAAACTCAAATAAATCAAGGTTTAGTTACAGAAGCAACTATTAAAGAACAATCAAACACAGTTGAATACAAACTTGCAAATAATGATTCACTTTTTCAAACAGACTACCCAGAAGGTTTCGAAGGAGAAATATTTAAATTATTGATTGATCAAAACATCGTTTTAAACACAGACACTGAACCTGCAGGTATGCAGGACTATTTCATAGCATTCCTTCCTTGGATATTTTTAGCTGGATTTATGTTTTTTATGTTTTCTCAGGTTCGCTCAAATGGAAATCAAATTATGCAATTTGGTAAGTCAAAAGCAAAAGAATTAGATGAGGAATCTCCAAAAGTAACATTTAAGGATGTTGCAGGAGCAGAGGAAGCAAAAGAAGAGCTTGAGGAAATAAAAGAATTTTTAAAATCCCCGGAAAAATTTAATAAACTTGGAGCAAAAATTCCAAAAGGTGTTCTACTTGTTGGGCCACCAGGAACTGGAAAAACTTTATTGGCAAAAGCTGTAGCAGGAGAGTCCAATGTACCTTTTTTCAGTATTTCCGGATCTGATTTTGTAGAAATGTTTGTTGGTGTTGGAGCAAGCAGAGTAAGAGATCTATTCAAAAAAGCCAAAGAGTCTTCCCCAGCAATAATTTTTATAGACGAGATAGATGCAGTAGGCAGAATGAGAGGCGCTGGTTTAGGTGGTGGTCATGATGAAAGAGAACAAACATTAAATCAACTTCTTGTAGAGATGGATGGTTTTGAAGCAAACCAGGGTGTAATTTTGATGGCAGCAACAAATAGACCAGATGTACTGGATCCCGCATTGCTTAGACCAGGTAGATTTGATCGACAAGTAATTGTAGATAGGCCCGATCTCAAAGGAAGAACACAGATTCTCAAAGTTCATGCGGCAGATAAACCTATTGCCAAAAATGTAAGTTTAGAGACAATTGCTAAGCAAACCCCTGGATTTACAGGTGCAGATTTAGCAAACTTATTAAACGAAGCTGCTTTACTTGCAGCTCGAAAAAGCAAAAAAACAATTTCTAATTTAGACATAGAAAACTCAATCGACAGAGTCCTAGCTGGACCAGAAAAGAAAAGTCAGATTTTGACTGAAGAAGAAAAATTAATCATTGCTTATCATGAAACGGGACATGCTCTTGTAGGATGGGCCCTGCCAAATGCTGATCCGATCCATAAGGTTACAATTATTCCAAGAGGACGTGCTCTTGGATACACCCAGGCCCTTCCTGACAGTGAAAAGTATTTAACTTCAAAAGCAGAACTTAAAGACAGATTGGCAATGTTGATGGGTGGAAGAGTTGCTGAAGAGATTATTTTTGCTGACCCAACTACCGGAGCTTCAAACGATATTGAGAAAGCAACTGAGATTGCAAGAAGAATGGTTATGGAATTTGGAATGAGTGAAAAGCTTGGACCTATGCTTTATGGAAAAGGAACAAATGAAGTATTTCTTGGTCGCGACTACGGAAGGCAGCAGGATTATTCTGACGAAGTTGCCTCATCAATTGATGAAGAGGTTAAGAGCCTTTTGAGTGACGCACACATTATCGCAGGAAAGATACTTGGAAAGTTTAAAAAGCAAATGGAAGACATGGTAAAAGTTTTGATGGAAAAAGAAACAATCGATAGAGAAGAAGTTGCAAGAATATTTAATAAAATAAAAAAAGTAAACATCACAGGTTCTGGCAAAAATTTAAAATTAGCATGAGCAAGAAGGTTGATAAATTAAATGCTCAGCTTGAAAGTGCTCTTTCAGAATTCATTTCTCAGATTTCTGGAAAAACGGAGGATTCAGCAAAAACTATTGCAACAAAATTTTTAAATCAGATTGAAAATAAATTAAATTTTGAAAAGAAGACTATAGAGTCAATTTTTTCTGAAATTAAGGGTGTCGAACATAACCAACCAATTTATATAAACGAGATACCGTTTATTTCATTTTGTGAACATCACATGTTTCCTTTTTTTGGACATGTTAGTATTGCTGTTTTGCCAAAGAAAGACATAATAGGGTTCTCTAAATTCAGTGATTTAGTAAATAATTTATCAAGCAATTTAACTCTTCAGGAAAAATTTACTGAGGAAATATCCCAATTAATTTACTCCAATTTAGATTGTGATGGAGTGCATGTAAAAGTTAAAGCTAAGCATTTATGTTCAGATCTATTAAGTCCTGAAAATGCAATAGGGGATATAACAACAACCTTTTCAACAGGAATTTATGAGTTAGATTCTTCTTTGAGAGCTGAAGCTTCATTAAATATGGGTTAAATTGTTCGATTGGAAAAACTTTTTAAAACTACTTGAAAAAAAAACTTTTGGAATAATTAATGTCACAGATGACTCATTTAGTGGAGATGGAATACTTCATTCTAAAAAACTCCTTAAAGAAAGATTTAACTTTGCTATAGAAAATAATATTAACTTTTTAGATATTGGGTGTATGTCTACCAAGCCAGATTATCAAATGTTAAATACGAATGAAGAGCTAGATAGACTCAATTTTTTTCTAGATAATATGTCTGATAAATTTTACTATTCGATAGACACATTAAATTCATTGGTTGCCGAAAGAGCATTGGACTCAGGATTTTTAATTATTAATGATGTCTCGGGTTTTTCGGAAAGTAAAATGATTGAGCTTGCAATCCAAAGAGAATGTGGAATTATTGTCATGCATAGAAACCCTGCTTCAAAAAATATTCAAGAAAAAATGGATTATGTCGATGTTGTAGATGAAGTCAACACTCACCTGATTAATCAAACTGAAAACTTGATAAAAAAAGGAATAAATAAATCTCAAATAGCCGTTGATCCAGGATTAGGATTCGGAAAAAAAATGGATGATTCTATAGAATTATTTTTGAATCTAAATAATTTAATAAAAAGTTATCCAGTGGTTGTTGGTTATTCAAGAAAAAAATTTACTGATCAAATAAATATGACAAGCAGTGAAATGAAAGATCATTGTTTGCATTCAGGAGTTGATTTAGTCAGATTGCACCTAGATAATTAGATAATTTGTTTAATGTATTATGTTAGGCTACTTTAAGAGGAGTTTATGGCTGGACTTAAACCAAACGATTTTTTTTGGATAATTGAAGGAAAACTTGCAGTTTCCGAATGTATTGGTGGCGGTGGACTTACTGCTAGAAAAATTAGAAGAGAAGAAGAGATTCAGTGGCTAAAAAGCCAAGGCATTAATTCAATTTTTTCACTACTTGATTCAGACTTCAATTTAAAAAACTATCAAGAAGTTGGTTTTAGAACATATCACTTTCCTCTTGGAGAAAATGTGTCCGTCGAGTCAGTTGATGTTATTTTTGAAGCAATTAAAGAAGCGTTATCAGACAAAGAAAGAAAACTTTTAATTCACAGAGAATATCTGGATGAAGAAGTTCCAGGAATCCTTGCAGGATATCTGATTTATTCAAAACTTTTAGATGACCCTATTTTTGCAAGAACAATTCTTGAAAGAATACTTGGAAAACCACTTTCACCAAAGGCTATAGCCCTAATTCCAGCTTTATAATATGCCCCTTACAATTCAAGTAGAGGGTATAAATGTCTATGGAACCCATGGTGTTTATGACCAAGAAAAAATGAATGGTCAAAACTTTAGGATTGACTTGCTAATAGAGCTAAAAGAAAATATTTTGAATTTTGAAAACTATAAATCTGAAAGCTTTGAAAATACAATTAATTACGAAAATCTAGTCAATGAGGTTATAAATGTATCAGATAGTAATTCTTTTGATCTTATTGAGACATTTGCATATGAGATTTTAAATAGTTTAAGAAAATATAACAATATTTCAAAAGCAACGGTTACTATTCATAAGCCAAACTCACCATTGAAAGAACTTGTTGAAGATATAAGCGTTACTGCAAGTGAAGAATTTTAATAAAATAATATTATCTTTAGGCTCAAATATTGGAGATAAAAAATCTAATTTGGAAACTGCGATTAATCAAATAAATCAATTTTCAACAATTAAAAAGATCTCATCAATTTATGAATCTGATCCAATATTATTAAAAGATCAAGATAATTTTTTTAATCTCGTTTTAGAAATAGACTACAAAAAAACAGTAATTGAATTATTAGAAACTACTCAAGATGTGGAAAGAAAGATGGGTAGAAAAAAAACAGTAAAATATGGTCCAAGAATTATTGATATTGATATTGTTTTTTTTAATAATCAGATAGTAAATTCAAAAGATTTAGTTATTCCACATTACGATTGGTCAAATAGAGTTTTTGTTGTAAAACCTCTTTGTGAGTTATTCAAAGAATTTAATATGCAAGATTACAAATTAGATGTTCAAAAAATAAATAAAGTTGGTAGGGTAAATACTAATTAGTTACGGGCACCTTTAAGGGCACGATAAATATGATAATTTTAAAAGATAATGAACATATATTTAATAATAAAAACCTTTGTCTCGTTCCAACGATGGGAGCTCTGCATGAAGGCCACATTGCATTAATTAATGCCGCAAAAAAAACAGAACAAGAAGTAATAGTGTCTATATTTGTAAACAGACTTCAGTTCAATGATGATTTAGATTTTAAAAATTATCCAAGAGATTTTGAAAAAGATATTTCAATACTTAATCGATTAAATATAGAATATGCTTTTTTTCCTGATGAGGAGTATATGTTTCCTGAATCAGGTTTTGATAAACTTGATGCAGGTAATTTAGGAAAAAAATATGAAGGAAATTCTAGACCTGGTCATTTCGATGGAGTTATAACAGTCGTAAATAGATTATTTGAATTGATTGCTCCAAAAACTGCAGTGTTTGGAGCAAAAGATTTTCAACAATTGTTTTTAATTAACAAGTTGATTTTAGAAAAGAAATACAATATAAAACTTATTGAAAATAAGACAGTAAGAAATAGTTCAGGTCTTGCGTTAAGCAGCCGTAATCAACACCTATCAAACAAGGGTATTCATCAGGCAAGTTTTATTTACAAATCATTGAATGCTGCAAAAGATGAATTTGTAAAAACTAACAACACAATAGATGGAGTCAAAGTTGGGACAGATATATTATTTGATAACAATATTGATTTAGATTATTTTGAAATTCTTGATCATAAAACATTTTCATCTCCAAAAAATACTACAAAAAAATTTATAATCATTACTGCTGCTTATGTTGAGGGTATAAGATTAATTGATAATATTCAGTTTGAAGTTGGAGCTACAAAATGAAAAATATAGTCGCAATTGATGTTGGAAACAGTGAAACAACTGTTGGTGTCGGAAATAATTTATCTTGGAGGAGCTATAGATATACAACTAGAAAAACAATTACTTCTGATGAATTATTTATGATGTTTAAAACAACAATTGACCCTGAGAGTATTAATGACGAAAATCTTGATGGCTCAATTATATGCTCAGTAGTTCCTCAAATAACTGAAAGCGTTGTAGAAGCTACCGAGAGATTTACCTCTAAAAAAGTTTATACAGTTGGTCCAGGAATAAAGACAGGTTTAAAAGTAAATATTGACAATCCAAAAGAATTGGGACCTGATAGGATTGCAAATTCTGTTGGTGGTTTCAAGACGGCTCAAAAATCTGTAATTATTGTTGATTTGGGTACTGCAACAACTTTTGATGTAGTAAATGATAAAAAAGAATATTTAGGTGGATCAATCGCTCCAGGTATCAAAATATCACTTGAGGCATTAACCACAAAAACATCCTCATTAAAATCAGTAGAAATATTAAGCCCCAAATCAGTAATTGGTAAAAATACCTATGAAGCCATACAAAGTGGTCTTATTTTAGGCCATGCTTCGATGATAGATTCAATGTTGGAAAAAATAATTTTAGAGACAGGCACTAATCCAAAAATTGTTATTACTGGTGGCTTAGGTGAGGTAATTCAACCACAATTAAATGTCGAAACAGAGTATTCAAAAGATCTAACATTAAATGGACTTGAAGAAATATATTTTTTGAATAATTAGGCTATGAATAGTGAGTAATTTTTCAAAATCAGAAAAAGAAATCTATGAACTTAGAAAGCAGAAAATTGCTTTTCTTAATGATATTAGTAGTGATTCTTTTCCCACAAAATTTAATGAATCAACCAAGATTTCAAATATTATCAATGAACATAGAGATATTGAAGAAGGTATTCATACAGGCATATCTGTAACTGTTAGAGGAAGATTATTAAATGCAAGATCGTTTGGCAAATTATTATTCTATGACATATTAGATCAATCTGGAAAAATTCAATTACTTGTAAATTCTGGTGAAATTGAGGATGTTTATCTGAGGCTTTTTGAAAATTTAGATATTGGCGACATAATTGCAGTAAACGGAGAGGTAATTAAAACTAAAAAAGGGGAGCTTTCAATTAAAGTAAACCAGTCAACAATACTATCTAAAAGTTTAAGATCATTTCCGGAAAAATGGCATGGATTAAAAGATAAAGAAACAAGATTTAGGCAAAGATACTTGGATTTAATAGTGAACCCCGAGTCAAAAAAAATTCTAGAAACTAGATCAAAGGTAATAAAGCTTATAAGAGAATATTTACATGAAAATAGTTTTGTAGAGGTGGAAACTCCAATATTGCAAACTAAAGCTGGTGGTGCGATAGCAAAGCCGTTTACAACACACCATAATGCGTTAGGTTTAGACATGTATTTAAGAATTGCACCAGAACTTTATCTAAAAAGACTAATTATTGGTGGATTTGAAAAAGTATTTGAATTAGGAAAAATTTTTAGAAATGAAGGTATTGATCAAACACATTTACCAGAATTTACGATGTTAGAGAGCTATCAGGCATACGTTGATGCAAATTCTGTTATGGACATGGTTGAGGATATGTGTACATATGTTTTTAAAAATTTAGAAACTGATACAAAGTTGCATTTTGGAGAAAATACCGCTGATTTCTCAGGTCCATGGAAAAGAGTAAGCATGTTTGATATGGTTTCTGAAAAATTAAATATAGACATACAATTTAATTCAGATTTTAAGAAAATTAGTAAGGAATTAAAAAAACAAGGAGTTGATTTTGAAGCCAAATCAATTGGATTACTTGTTTACGAACTTTTTGAGAATTTCGTAGAAAAAGAAATCATCGATCCAACATTTGTAGTTGATTATCCTGTTGAAGTTTCACCTTTTGCAAGGGAAAAGAAAGATGAAAAAGGCATAACAGAGAGGTTTGAGCTTTTTGCATTTGGTAGTGAATTAGCAAATGGTTTTTCAGAACTTATCGACTCAGAAGACCAGGCCAAAAGATTAAAAGAACAAGCGATTAAAAAGAATGATGGTGATGAAGAAGCCCATGTTGAAGATGAAGATTATGTTGAAGCTTTACAGTATGGCTTACCTCCAACTGGTGGTTTAGGTTTTGGAGTTGACCGCTTTGTCATGATGCTTGTTGGAAAAACTTCAATACGTGAAGTAATTTCATTTACACATTTAAAACCAGAAAATTAATTACTTCTCTCGATAAGGTATCTGTTTAAATCTAAAAGTATATTTCGAATATCTTTGTTCTTAATTTTCATTGCAGCATTTTCACTTTTTTCAATATGTGTTTTGAGAAACAATTTTGATTCTGAGATAATCTCGTCATTGTTGAATTCAGAAATAACTTCTTTTAAAATTACTTTTTCATCAGAGACATCTGATAATATTTTTTTAATCTTTTCTGGCTGTTTCTTTAAAGCAATTAAAACTGGCAATGTGTAAGTACCCTCAAGAATGTCGTTGCCTGAAGGCTTACCCAAAGTTTGTTCGTCAGAACTCAAATCCAATATATCATCTGTAATCTGAAAAATAATTCCATTGTGCCAAGCCCATTCACTTATAAAATTTACAGACTCTTGATTACTATCTGAAGCCATTGCTCCTAACTTTGCACTTGTCTTTATTAAGCTTGCCGTTTTGCCCTGAATTATTTTCATGTAATCTTCAGTTCCATGATTTGTGTCGTATGAAAATTGAACTTCTTTAGTTTGGCCTTCAACAAGCTGAGCATATGTGGAAGCTAATAGCTTTACAGATTCAAGTCCTAACGACTCAGCTGCCAACTCAGAGGACCTTGCAAGAAGGTAATCTCCTGCCAAAATTGCTAGAGTTGAGTTCCATTGTTTATTTGTACTTACTACCCCTCTTCTCGTTGTTGCATCGTCAATAACATCATCGTGATATAAGCTTCCAAGGTGTATTAGCTCGACTGAAACACCAGCATCAATTACTTTTTTATTATCTCCTTCACCTAATTTTCCTGCCAGCAGAGCTATCAATGGTCTGAATCTTTTTCCACCAGCTGATATTAAGTATTGTGATATCTCTGTGAGATATGGATCAGAAGAACTACTGATTTCTATAAGTCTTTCCTCTAATAAATCAAGATCTTCCCAAATGCTTTGTATAGGAATTATGTTTTTTAGCTCTTTTGATTCCATAAGTTAAAGAATAAGAGGATTTCACAAATAGTTGTAATTTTCGTTTAGAGGTATAAACAGAGCCTTGTTAATATAAATGTATGTTTGAGAGGTTTACAGATAGAGCTAGAAGAGTTGTCGTTCTTGCACAAGAAGAAGCAAGAAGACTAAACCATAATTATATTGGTACAGAGCACATCTTACTTGGTTTAATACAAGAAGGTGAAGGTCATGCTGCTAAAGCAATTGAAGAACTTAACATAAGTATAGATAGCGTAAGATCTGAAGTTGTTGAAATTATAGGAGAAGGCCAACAATCACCAAGTGGTCACATACCTTTTACACCTAGAGCAAAGAAAGTTTTAGAATTATCCCTCAGAGAAGCATTACAGCTTGGTCACAACTACATCGGAACAGAACACATTTTATTAGGTTTAATTAGAGAGGGTGAAGGAGTAGCAGCTCAGGTACTGAAAAAACTTGGAGCTGAACTATCACAAGTTAGACAGACTGTTATAAAACTTATTTCAAATTCGGGTGAAGGCAAAAAAGCTCAAGCAGCTTCAACAGGTGGAAGAGAAAGACCGGGATCAGGGACTGGTTCAGCAATACTTGATCAATTTGGAAGAAATCTTACAAGAATGGGTAAAGAGGGCAAGCTAGATCCTGTTATTGGAAGAACAACTGAAATCGAAAGGGTGATGCAAATTCTCTCAAGAAGAACAAAAAATAATCCTGTTTTAATCGGCGAACCAGGCGTTGGAAAAACAGCAATCGTTGAAGGACTAGCACAAAAAATTGTTTCAGGAGACGTGCCATCTACATTACAAGGTAAACAAATTTACACACTAGATTTATCAGCTTTGGTTGCAGGTTCAAGATATCGTGGAGATTTTGAAGAAAGACTTAAAAAAGTTTTAAAAGAAATAAAAACAAGAGGCGACATCGTATTATTCATCGACGAAATTCATACATTAGTTGGTGCTGGAGCTGCTGAAGGAGCCATCGATGCCGCATCAATTTTAAAACCTATGCTTGCGAGAGGTGAGTTACAAACAGTAGGAGCTACAACATTAGAAGAATTTAGAAAGCATTTTGAGAAAGATGCAGCACTAGAAAGAAGATTTCAATCAGTGAAAGTTGATGAGCCAAATCTTTCAGACGCAATTGAGATACTTGATGGCCTAAAAGATAGATATGAAATTCACCATGGTGTTAGATTCACTGATCAGGCAATTGCTTCAGCAGTAAATATGGCTGATAGATACATTTCAGACCGGTTTTTACCAGATAAAGCTATCGATTTAATTGATGAAGCAGGAAGCCGTATGAGAGTATACAAAAAGCCATTAGACGCTGACAAACAAGAACTCTCTGACAAACTTAAAAACCTTAGAGAACAAAAAATTGATGCTGTTCAATCACAATTATTTGAAAAAGCTGCTCAAATAAGAGACCAAGAAAAAGTCTTATTAGATGAAGTTGACTCTATTGAAGGCAGTAGTTCTTCAGACATCGAGATGGTCATTGATGAGGAAGAAATTGCAGAAGTTTTAGCACAATGGACAGGAATTCCCGTACATAGATTAACACAGGAAGAAACAGCAAGATTACTTGAAATGGAAAATGAACTCCATAAGAGAATTGTTGGACAAAATGAAGCAATTACAGCTGTTTCAAAAGCCATTAGAAGAACAAGATCAGGCTTAAAAGATCCAAAACGACCTTCGGGTTCATTTATATTCCTTGGACCATCTGGTGTTGGAAAGACTGAAACTGCAAAAGCTCTAGCTGAGTTTTTATTTGGCGATGAAGATTCCTTAATTCAAATCGACATGTCCGAATATATGGAGAAGCATACCGTTAGTAGGTTAATAGGATCTCCTCCAGGTTATGTTGGTTATGATGAGGGTGGACAGTTAACTGAAGCAGTTAGAAGAAAACCTTTTAGTGTTGTTCTTTTAGATGAGGTTGAAAAAGCACATCCAGATGTATTTAACACTCTTTTACAAATATTAGAAGACGGAAGATTGACCGACGCACAAGGAAGAACAGTTGATTTTAAAAATACTGTGATAATAATGACCAGCAACCTTGGAACAAAAGATTTGTCAAAAAATATTGGCTTCAGCAACTTAACTGACTTGGATTCATATGAAAAAATGAAATCAAAAGTCAACGAAGAACTAAAAAGATATTTCAAGCCAGAGTTTCTAAACCGTATAGATGAAACTATTGTTTTCCATGAGTTAACACTTGATGAAGTAAAAGAAATTGTTGATTTAATGCTAGACAGAGTTCATAAACAACTTAAAAATTCTGACTTAGAAATAGTACTATCCGATGAAGCAAAACAATATTTAGCTACTGAGGGATACAATAAAGAATTTGGCGCTAGACCATTAAGAAGATCTATACAAAGACTTTTAGAGGATCCATTGTCTGAAGAATTACTTCAAGGTAAGTATAAAGCTGGCTCAACAATTATTGTATCTTTAAATGAGGAAGATGAGACACTTGAATTTGAGTCAGTCGAAGCTCCTAATGAACCTGAAGTAGACTTTGCAGATTCGGATTCCTAAATAAAACCTGTCAAACCGTTATAAAAATTTAACCACTATCAAAAGATAATCTAAGAAAAATTGCTACTATAAATTCCAACGGGGTTTTAAAGGTATTTATATACCTACAACTAGTTGGACAAGGAGTAAACGTGACTCGAATGAAGTCAAAATGGCTGATACTATTTATAGTTTTTGGCCTAATTCTAACTGCTTGTGGAGGCGGAAGTGATGATGCAGCTGAAGTAGAAGAAGTTGTAGCAGAAGAACCAGCAGAAACTCTGGATGCACCTGCAACAACTGCAGCAGCAGCGGAACCTGAAGCAGATCCTGCAAGCATATGTTTAGTGCTAGATATTGGAGGTCTTGGTGACTTATCATTTAACGATCTAGCATACTCAGGTTATGAAAAAGCAATTGCTGATTTTGGTATGGAAGGAACCTTCCTAGAGCCAGATGGTGGTGGAGAAAATAGAGGCGAACTTCTAGAACTTTGTGCAGAAGCTGGAAATGATTTAATTATTGGTAATGGTTTCCTATTTGATGCGTCAATGAATGAAGTTGCTCCAAATTATCCAGACCTAAACTTTGCAATCACTGATGGTGTTGCAGAACCGGCAAATGTAAGAGGAATGTTATTTGACCATGCTGAGGGATCATTCTTAGCAGGTGTAGCTGCAGCATTAAAATCAACAAACAACCATGTTGGTTTTCTTGGTGGAGTAGACTTCCCGCTTATTCATGAGTTTGAACAAGGTTTTATTGCTGGTGTTCAGGCTATCAATCCTGATATTGTAATTGAAATTGGATACGCTAGTGTTGCTCCAGATTTTTCTGGATTTAACGACGTAGTTAAAGGTAAAGAAATTGCACTCGCACAGTATGAAGCTGGTGCAGATGTTATTTACCACGCTGCTGGTGGAACTGGAACAGGAATGTTCGAGGCAGCAAAAGAAGTATCAGAATCCACTGGAACAAAAGTGTGGGGAATTGGTGTAGACTTTGACCAATATTACCAAGTTGGTAATGCACTTCCAGAATTACAAGAATACATCTTATCATCAATGGTTAAAGCAGTTGATGTGTCAATTTATAATGCAGCAAAGCAAACAGTCGAAGGAAGTTTCGAAGGTGGCATACTTGTTGATAACCTAGAATCTGGCGGAATTTATCTGTCATATTCAGGTGGATATATTGATGATATCAAAGATACTATTGAAGATTACAAAGCAAAAATTATTGCTGGAGAGATAGATCCTCCATCAGCTAGACCGTAAAACGTCTAAAAAATTTATATTCGTTCCAGAGGAAACTCTGGAACGAATATTTTTAAATTTCATATGAATACAGCAGTTAAAACAGACAATATTTCAAAAACCTATCCAGGAGTTTTAGCTAATTCAAATGTTTCCATAACAATTAATGCAAGCTCTATACATGCCGTTGTTGGTGAAAATGGAGCTGGCAAATCTACACTAATGAAAATTCTTTATGGAATGATTAAACCTGATTCAGGAAATATCGAAATATTTAACAATACAGCTTCAATTTCATCACCAAAAGAAGCAATAAATTTAGGAATTGGTATGGTGCATCAGCACTTTATGCTTGCAAAGAATTTAACAGTTTTAGAAAATATTATTTTAGGCATCGATAGAGCATCACTTAAAAATTTAGGACTTAGTAAATATAAAAAGCAAATTCAAGAAGTTATGAAAACTTATTCACTTGATATTGACTTAAATATGTTTGTTGATGAATTAAGTGTTGGCGAGAAACAGAGAGTAGAGATAATAAAAGTATTGTTTAGGGGTGCAAAAATATTAATTCTTGATGAGCCAACAGCTGTATTAGTACCTCAAGAAGTAAAAGAGTTATTTAAAAATTTAGAAGACCTAAAAAATAATGGTGTAACAATTATCTTTATTTCCCATAAATTAGATGAAGTTCTTGAAATAGCAGATGAAATTAGTGTAATGAGATCAGGCAAATTAATCGATACAGTTATAAATAATAATGTCAGCAAAACTCAACTAGCAGAGATGATGATTGGTAAAAGCCTGCCTTCGCCACCCCCTAGAACAACAGAAACTAAACAAAACACTGTTTTAGATGTAAAAGATATTACTTCGAAAACAATTGATGGAAGAGAAGTGTTTAACAATATTTCATTTAATGTATTTGAATCTGAAATTTTAGGAATTGCTGGTGTTGAGGGTAACGGTCAAAAAGAAGTAGTTGAAGCAATAATTGGTATTGATGATATTGAATCTGGAGAAATTTATTTTGGAGGTAAAAATATAAATAACCAGAGTACAAGAGAGAGACTCGAATCTGGAATTAGTTTCATACCAGAAGATAGACAGTTACAAGCCATGATAATGGATATGAATTTGACCAATAATGTAATTATTGGTCGTCAAAACATAGAAAAATACAAATCAAATTTTGCTACTGTAAAAACAAAAAATGCAGTAAAAGAGTCTGAAAAAATTATCTCATTATTTGATGTAAAAACACCAAACACGAGTACTTTAGCAACAGCTCTCTCTGGAGGTAATCAGCAAAAATTTGTTGTAGGTCGTGAGCTTGAAGATGATCCAGGTTTATTAATTGCTTCTCAACCAACTAGAGGTATTGACATAGGTGCCCAAGCTTTAATTTGGGATAAGCTAAGAGAAAGTAGAGATCAAGGGTTGGCTGTTTTATTGATTTCAGCCGATCTAGAGGAGCTAATCGGACTCTCAGATAGAATTATTGTTTTTTATCAAGGAAAATTAGTCAAAGAAATTAAATCAGATAGCGTATCTCCCGAGGATCTAGGTGGCTACATGACTGGATTAAAAAAATGAAACTTAGACTACGTATTGCAAGTTTTTCTGCACCACTAATTGCTTTAGCAATATCATTTGGATTAAGTTCGTTAATTCTGCTTTTTATTGGTAAAGATCCCATTGAGACCTTTCAAATTATGTTTGAATATGGAACTAAAGGTAAATCAATCGTTTCAATAATAAATCGATCTATTCCATTGTACATTTCAGCTATTGCAGTTGCCGTTGGCTTTAAGATGGGATTATTTAATATCGGAGTTGAAGGTCAGTACCTAATGGGTTCTCTGATAGCAGCTTTTGTTGGATCGCAATTTAGTATTATTACACCAATACATGTACTTTTTATAATTCTTATAGCTGTTTTTTCATCGGCATTATGGGCTGCTATTGCAGGATATTTGAAAGTCAAAAAAGGTATACATGAAGTTATATCTACAATTATGTTGAATTACATTGGGACAGGGTTAATCTCATATGGCCTTACAAATATTTTTGATGAGCCAGGTTCAGATTATGAACTCCCTAGAACCCCAGAGTTGCCAGAAAGTGGAAAAATGCCACCATTAAATAACTTATTTAACCTAGAAGACCTTCAGGATTTACATGGTTTTCTCTTTGTAGCCATAATTGTTGGTATTTTTTATTATTGGTTAGTGTGGAAAACAACACTAGGTTTTGACTTAAGAATTACTGGTTCAAATCCAGTAGCTGCAAAATTTAGTGGGATAAATCCAAACAGATTAATAGTTGTTGCAATGGTAACCTCTGGAGGTTTTGCTGGCCTAGTCGGCTTGGGTCCACTTTTAGGATACTTTCATAGGTTTACAATTGACTTTCCCACAGGGCTTGGTTTTGCAGGAATAGGGGTTGCACTTTTAGGCAGAAACCACCCATTTGGAATGGGAGTAGGGGCCCTCCTTTTTGCATTTTTGGAAAGATCCTCACAAATTCTAGATCTAAACGATGTTCCAAAAGAAATAGAACAAATGATGCAGGCATTCATTCTATTAATCGTTGTTGTGTTTTATGAAGTTATCAGACGATTTATTGTAAAACAGCAGATTAAAGATGCCTCTAAAAAGGTAGAAACATGACACAGAATATCTATAAGTTTTTATTAAAAAGGTATGTAGTTATTACACCTATTCTATTGGTTTTAGTTGTCGCTCAAATAGAGTCATATTCTCAACTTACCACAAGCGGAACTTTTGGTGCTGCAATAAGACTTGCTATACCAATTATGCTTGCAGGCTTAGGTGGTTTGTATTCTGAAAAAACTGGAGTTGTAAACATTGGTCTCGAAGGAATGATGATTATGGGTACTTGGTTTGGGGCGTGGGGAGGATTCACGTTTGGCGCATGGCAGGGTGTGTTTATCGGAATGCTCGGAGGTGCTTTATTCGGCTTGATACACGCTATAGCAACTGTTTCTTTTCAAGTTGACCATATTGTTTCTGGAGTAGCAATAAATATTTTAGCTGCAGGAGTGGCAAGATTTCTAAATGTTATTGCGTATCAAGATGTTGCTTTTGCTAGTTCAACTGCATCACCTAGAATACAGGGCGATATTGGACGTTTAACTGTTCCTTATCTCGCAGGTGGAAAAATTAATGAAAATGAAACTTTTAATCTTTTTGGATCGATAGAAGATCTTGATCTTTTCTTGGTTTCAGATGCAGCTGGACTTGTTTTGGGATTTTTATCAAACATTTCACATTTAACAATTTTTGCATTAGCTTTAATTCCTCTTTCAGTAATTGTTCTTTGGTACACACCAGTTGGGTTACAGATGAGAAGCGTAGGTGAGTACCCCTCAGGCAGTGAATCGTTAGGTGTAAATGTTTATTTAATGAAATATTTTGGAGTTATTACTTCAGGAGCATTATCAGGTTTAGCTGGTTCATATCTTGTTGTTGCAGGAACAGGTACTTATCTTGAAGGTCAAACCGGAGGTAGAGGATTTATAGGTCTTGCTTCGATGTTATTTGGAAACTACAAACCTTTTGGAATATTAATGGGATCAGGCTTATTTGGATTCGCTGATGCATTACAGCTTAGATCTCCAGAAGCAGTACATGGTTTGCTTATTGTTATATCAATATTTTTATTTGTTCTTACCTTAAAGAATTTTTATGAAAAAAAATATAGAGTTTCGATAATTACTTTAATTTTAAGTGCAGGTTTCTTAATTTGGTTTTTAAACTCAACAAGTATCCCAAATCAATTTGTCTACTTTACACCTCATATAACTACCCTGATTGTATTGTCTTTTGCTAATCAGCGAATTAAATTGCCAGAAAAAATAGGAGTTCCTTACAAAAAAGGTGAATTAACCTAACTCTTTCCAAAAAATTTAATTTCTTGCATGGCACATTCTGTAAATGGATTTTGTCCGTTTAATTCCTCACCAGGATAAGCACTTAAAACTTCTATTTTTATAGTGTTGGCATCAGTGTTTAAGTCAATCCACTGTTGAAAGTTATCATTTTCAAGTTCTTTTTCGACCTGATAATCACTTTGATCCGTCGTAATTCTTATATCTCTAGCCTTAAAATTCCTGATGAATGATGAGCTTTTCTCAGCATTTTGAATCACTATAAATTCAAAATAGATAGTGTCAGAAAAAGTGAACTCTAGAACAGTATCTTCACAACCAAGGCTATTATCTTGCCACATGGAGTTAGATTCATCGTATAAATTTTCACATGAAAAATCTTCATTAAAGTTACTTGAAGCTTTGCAGGATATAGGTACTTGAGGTTTTAAATTACTTTGAACGGTGGTACTTGTCGAAGTAATTGTTGTTTGTTCTATGACAGCTATCTCCTCAATAACTTCATCCGCTACTCTACTGTTGTAAAAAAAACTTGCACCTGCAATTAAGGGAACAATTAATGCTAAAAAGAAAACTGCTCTTATCCCTGGTACTTCTTT
This sequence comes from uncultured Candidatus Actinomarina sp., assembly GCA_902597375.1. Taxonomy (GTDB): domain Bacteria; phylum Actinomycetota; class Acidimicrobiia; order Actinomarinales; family Actinomarinaceae; genus Actinomarina. The sequence goes on from CACJXH010000016.1 coordinate 17,823, forward strand.
TCTATTTGGAAGACTAGTTGCACCGTAACTACTTAAAGGCTTAACAGGTAGCTCCATAAGCTTTTCAATTCTTTGTTTTTTTGCTTCTGAAGTATTTTCTACAGCAACTTCATCAACAACCTCATCTAATTTCAATCCAAGCCACTCTCCACAGCTTGAG
>CACJXH010000017.1:0-15110 GCA_902597375.1 uncultured Candidatus Actinomarina sp.
TGCAGAGGCAATATTTCATTTACAAGAAGTTGGTATTGAAGTTAAGCAAACACGTGTTGCAGAATGGATTGGCGTCAGCAGAGCAAATGTTTCACAGGTAGTTGGACGTATGCAAAACAGTGGTCTTATAGAAATGAATGATGACTTAACACTCACAGAAACTGGTTTGTGTCTAGCAAAATGTATATCTAGAAGACACAGGATTACTGAAAGATTCCTTTCTGAAATTCTTAACCTACCCTGGGATCAAGTTTATGAAGAGACATCGCGTTGGGAAAATGTTCTTAGTCCAGTTACTGAAAAAGCTATGCTTAAACTTTTAGGATATCCAAATACTGGTCCATTTGGCAATCCTATTCCATATTCAAATTATCAAGAGAAAAAAATGTATAATTTATTAAACGTTGAATCAAATAAAAAATATTCGATTGAAAAAATTACTGAGGAATTAAAAAAAGATGCTTCAATGATTGACTTCCTTCAAACACATGAAATGTTGCCCGGAACAGATATTATAGTTGCAGATGCAGGAGATTATTCAATTACAATCAGTACAAATAAAAGCGATTACTTTGGTATTGATCAATTTATTGCAAAAAGAGTTTTTGTCAGCTGAAATAATTTATGATTATCTCAAATATATTGAATAATTAAATATGGAAAATTTATTACAGCAATTACCAAGAAATTTATTTCTCTATATTGGTGCCGGTATCTTTGCATTAATTATGACATATAAGTTCTTTCCAAAAGTATTCTTGAAAATTCACAAACCTTTCTTTTTCACTTTAGGAATTTTGTCTTTATCTTTAGGATATGTAGGGATTTTAATACCTGGCCTTCCAACAACTGTTTTTATTCTTATTGCTGCATGGGCGTTCTCAAAATGTTCTGATAGATTTACTGCTTGGCTTGAAAATCACAGACTTTTTGGTCCTATGATATTAAATTGGAAAACTTATAGAGGACTATCTAGAAGAGCTAAAAAGCTTGCTATTTTGATGATAATTCCTACTTTTGTTCTAACTATATTCTTGGTGTTTTCACTTGTTGGAGACTTAATATTTGGATCTTTTGGAATTGCTCTTTGTGTATGGTTGGCAACGAGACCTGAACCCCCACTAGAACAAAATTAAACTAATTAGCTTCTGGAATTTGATAATCTATTGGTGAAACTTTATCTAGTTCAAAAACATCTCTTGCCTGTGCCTCATAGTTCAAACCAATAGAAATTTGATCACCTTCAGTTACTCTATTTCCATTTTCATCAAGACGAGCGTTAAAAGTTGCTTTCTTTCCTGATTTACAAATAGTTTTGAGTTCAATTAACTCATCGGCCCACCCAAGAAGATAGATACTACCAGGAAATGGCTCTCCCCTAAAGTCAGTTCTTAAACCATAGCAAAGAACGGGTATTTTCAATTTATCAACTACAAGAGACAACTGTAATACTTGTTTAGGTGTTAAAAACTGGGCTTCATCAACTAAAATGCATGAAACTTTTTCTCTCTGATGTTCATGTGCTGTCCAAACATATAAATCGTCGTCACCCTCAAATCTCTCAACATCTCTTTCTAGACCAATTCTTGATGTAACTTTGCCTTCTCCGAATCGATCATCTAATTTAGGTGTAAAAATTAATGTTTTCATATTTCTTTCTTCGTAGTTATGAGCTGATTGAAGAAGGTTTGTACTTTTTCCAGCATTCATTGCTGCGTAATAAAAATAAAGTTTTGCCATATTTTTATATTACCTTTTTATTTTTATCTTTATCCTTTTGTAAGATATAAATATGGAAAATATTTTAAAATTTTCTCACATGCTTGGACTCTCAATATGGTTGGGGTCAATGGTAATGTGGGCAATGTTTGCGCCAAAATTATACAAAATTGATCCAACAAAAAATACAACTAATACCTTAAGAAAAACATTTAGCACTCTTTCTTGGAGCTCTTATTCATTATCTTTATTAAGTGGTGTAGGAATTTTTCTAATCATTGACAATGATGTGTCAACGTGGGGAACTGAATTATTAGTTCTTATTTTTGCAGGAATAGTTATAGGGCTACACAGTTTTGCTTCAAAGTTAAGTTCTGCATTAAGAGGTATGTTGAATGGGGTAATGTTATTAAGTGCTTTAGTAGTTGTTTACTTGGCAACAATTAATATTTAATAAGATTGAATTAGTTCTAATTCTTTCTCAGTGATAATCCCTTCACCTTGGATCAAAATTTTGCTAGTCCCCTCTTCTATTAAAAACCAATAAATTGTTTCTTCATTTGGTATATCTAGATCTTCCTTAAATTCTTCTTTGTTTAAATAAGCAGTTATCGTGCGATTTCTAATTCTATCGTCTCTAATGCCAGCTCTCATTACACCATCTAAATATATTTCGTTTAACTTATTTGTTTTTCTAATTGTTGGAACTTCAATAATATTGTGAGTTAAATCCATTTCATTATTTTCAAGAAGATTAATTGATTGATCAACTAAGCCTTGATGCCATTGTTGAAAGGCAACAATAATGATTAGATCTTTATCCACAAAATCATCTGGAACAACTTTTTTCTCTTTATTTAAGTTGTTTCCTTCAATTGAAGGAAATTCATTAGTTTCTCCACTCATATACATATTCTTGCTTGGTTGACAGCTTATTGTAAGAAGAAATACTAATAAAAAAAGTAATTTAGGCCGGACCAAGAACTGCCTCAAGGTTTTTGATTTGTGTATTCATTATCTTTGTCCATATAGGACCAAAAAATAATCCAACTATCATAAAAATTCCTTTATATTTAACGTTCACAGAATATGTAAGTTCAGTACCTCTTGAGTTTGCAGATAAAAATATTGTATCGATTAATGTAAAGTTTTTAGTATCTGCTTTTAATGAGGCTCTCAAAGGGGCACCCCATTCAATTACCTCGTAATCGATAATCATTTCTCTATCATTAAAAGATGTTTTTGCTTTGAATACCGATCCTTCTCTAATTGGCTCATTTGTAATGAGCTCAGCTGTGCCATTTGTGTCCCATTGTTCAAGATTTCTAAAATCAGCAACAAAATTAAAAGCAGACTCAATATCTCCTTTTACAGTAATTGTTCTTGAATAAATCGGCATAATTTTATTTTAAGCTATTGAAAGATTAGTATGTAAAAATTTATCGAAGATTTAACGACCTGTTTCTAAATCCAATAAATCCGATTGCCAAAAATATTAAAGTTTTTCCAACTACAAGAAATATATCTTCACCAATTAAACCATCTTGATAAGGATTTCCGTATGCTCCAAACGATGAGAGATTATCATCAAACCATTGAAAGAAATCATTTGTCCCAGCTAATGAGTTTGTTAAATATTCAAATGCCATTAAGCCACCTCCAAAAGCCCATGCCATTGAAGACTTGCCTGTGAAAGCTCCAAGAGCAAATCCTAATGCTCCAAAACTAACACCAGCTAATGCAGCTTGTAATGTTGCTTTCATTAAAGGTGCGTAATCAAGTGTCTGGCTAAGTTCCATGGTTGCTATTGGAATAAACATTATGTTTGTCCATGCAAAAGTAACAAATAAACCAAAGAGGACTGTAAGAATTGCTTGTGATAAATAAACAGTTGATCTTGTCATTGGTAAAGCTGCAACAAATTCAAACGTTCCATCTTCTTCAGCTTTTGAACCTAGTTTATTCAAAAGTATGATCGTAGCTGTACCAATTAAAAGTGGTACAAATGGAACTAGAAAATAAGTTGTTACCATTCCCTCTAGCGTAAAAACATTATCCCAGTCTTGTATTCCCAGCAAATTCATAACTGTATCATTCTCAGACATTCCTCTAAAAGCTTCTCTTTGTGTATCTATAAGGAGACTCTCTACGCTTGAATTTGCAAAAGCTAATGGAAGTATCAATAGATACACTCCACCTGATATAGCCCAATTTAAAATGAATTTTCTTGGTACAGTGATCATATATTTAAGATAATTAAGCATTTGATTCCTTTCTGTCATAAAACGAAAAGAAAGCATCTTCTAAATCTTTTCCATCTTCTTTTGCCTTATTTGAAAATGTTTCATAAGTTTCATCATAAACTTTGGCTCCATCTCTCAAAACCGCCATTGACTTTGCAACTTTTTCAACTTCTGAGATTATATGGGATGACAAAAGTATAGATGCTCCATTATTAGAAAATTCTTCAATTATTTCAAAAAATGACCTTTGGTGGAAAGGGTCTAAACCAGAAGTTGGCTCATCCAAAATTAAAGCCTTCGGTTTATGCTGTACTGCTAAGATTATCGCAACTTTTTGTCTGTTTCCTTTAGATAATTCTTTTAAAGATTGATCTACTTCAAGTTCGAACTTCTCTGCTAATTCCATTGCATATTCAGTAGTTTGACCTCTCATGTCAGCACCAAGTTTAAACAATGATTTAGGACTAAGATTTTGTGGAAGTTGTGGATCTCCAGGTAAATATCCAATTATTTTTTTTGCTTCAACAGGATTTTCGATTGTGTTAATTTCCTCTACAGAAAGAGAGCCTTCTGAGGGTTTCAAAAAACCCATTAAACTTCTCATCGTTGTTGATTTTCCTGCACCGTTAGGACCAAGTAAACCTTTTACTTCACCATTATCAACAGAAATACTAATATTTGAAACACCTTTACCATTTTTGTATTTCATTGTTAGGTTTTTAATTTCAATCATAATTTGATTATATAGGTGTTAGTCATTTTCGACGTCATCGGAATTTTGTTTTTTTCTTAGCCATGTAAGTAAAAGAGCTGGAATTAAAAACATTAGCATTTCATCCCATCCACCTTGGTGGTGAAAAACAGGTGGACTATTTGTGAAAATTAAGTTCATAAATAACTCCGTACTATCCATCTTGAAATATTTATTAAAGAGCTAGGAACAAGGCCAAAAAATATAGTCAATGTCACTAAAGTACTAATTACTAAATATTCAGATTTTTTTAATTTTAAGGTTTCTATAGGTGCTTCTGTCTTTTCAATCGTTGCAATCCAAATTGGTCTTAAGTAAAAATAGAATCCTGCAACTGTTGACAATAAAAGAATGGAAACAAGGAGATATTTTTCATAAGCCCATAAGTTTGTTAACAAAATAAATTTTGAGACGAATCCGCTCGTTAAAGGAATTCCCGCTAAACCAAACATAAATACGCAAAATGAAGTTGCAAGAAAGCGATTATTTATAAATAATCCTTGAATACTTTGAATGTTAAATTCTGATGATAGTGTTCCATTTATAATGGAAAAAATTATAAATATTCCAATTAATTGGAGTATATAAGTAAAAAGATAAAACATAGATGCACTTGTTCCATTTATACCTGATACAATTCCAGATAAAATAAATCCAGACTGGACGACGCCACTATAAGCTAAAAGCCTTTTTAGATCTTCTTGTATAGATGCAAATAAAGAACCAATGAGAGCAGAAGAAATAATAACTATTAAAAAGAAGATATTGAAATCTTCAATAATAAAGTTTATTGACACCAAACAAAGTCTTGCAATAACAATAAATGATGAAACTTTAGCTATTGAAGACATAAATCCAACATAGCCCGTTGGTGAACCTTGATAAACATCAGGAGCCCAGGATTGAAAAGGTGCAGCAGCAATTTTAAATAATAAACCAATAAAAATAAGTAAAACACCTATTGATGTTGTAAGTGGTACAGAATCAGGTCCAACATAAGCGATACCTAAGGCAAAGTTGTAAACACTAAAAACTGAAAAAGATACATAGACTAAAGAGACACCATAAATCAATATACAAGATGCGAGTGATCCTAATAGGAAATATTTTAGGGAAGCCTCATTACTAAGCTTGTCACCTCTATTAAGACCGGCCAGAGCATATAAACTAATAGAACCAATCTCCAAACCAATAAATAACATTATTAAATTTTCGGAGTCCACCATTAACATAAAGCCAGAAGCACTCATTAAAGTTAGAATTATTGCCTCAGTTGTTTTCTCTTTTAGTTGTTTTGATGAGTCCCAAATTGGTAAAAAATTAAATAATAAAATAAGCGAAATTAAAACATTTCCAAAAAGAGAAAATTCGTCTAATAATATTTTTTGAGTGAAGTATGAACTTACTCCATTTTCGAAAAACAATCCAAACTTTAAAAATACACAAAAAGAAGTAATAAGCATTCCTAAAAACGTAATTGATTTTTTTACAATCTCATTAGATTCAATAGTGATTGTAAAAAATAGAAGAACCAAAGCTGTACCAACTAAAGCTATGGTTGGAGAAATTACTATTAAATTAAAACCAATTGCTGCACTAATTTCATTCATTGTGAAACTCCTATGAAATTGCTAATTGATTCATAAATTACTGATACATCTTGAACAACATAGCTTTCTATAAAACTTGGATATATGCCAATGAACAACATTAAAGCAAGTAATGGACCTACTGCTACCAGTTCTTTTGAATTTAAATCTGATAACACAGCATTTTCATCATTGTCTAATTGTCCATTAAACATCCTTTGATAAGCCCAAAGCATATAAATTGCTGCAAGGACAACACCAAATGCTGCAACAGAGGTAAGAACTTTAAATGTTGGATAACTTCCCATTAGAATCATAAACTCACCAACAAACCCATTAAGTCCTGGCAGTCCTATTGAAGCAAATGAGGTAAATAAAAATATTGATGCATATATAGGCATTGATTTTTTCAAACCTCCGAAATCTGATATCCTCCTAGTGTGTCTTCGATCATACAAAAATCCAACAAGCATAAATAATGCACCAGAAGTTATGCCGTGATTTATCATTTGAATTACAGCACCTTCAAGACTTAAGTATCTTCCTGCTGAAATACCAAGCATTACAAATCCCATGTGGCTTATCGAGGAATATGCAATAAGTTTTTTAATGTCTATCTGAACAATTGCTACGATTGCACCATAAATTATCCCTACAACAGATAGAAATGCAATTATGTACTGGTACCTAAGAAATCCTTCTGTAAAAAAAGGAATTGATACTCTTAAGATTCCATAGGCTCCAACTTTTAAAAGAACTCCAGCCAACAAAATACTTCCCGCGGTTGGTGCTTCCACGTGAGCATCTGGTAACCAGGTGTGAAGTGGAAATAAAGGCACTTTTATAAGGAAACCAAATGTGAATAGTAAAAATAATATTTCTGACTGGCTGGTTGTAATTGACATAGATGCTATTGATTCAAAATCTAACGCAAATTTTCCAGATGAAATGTAGCTTAGAACTCCTGTATATATTGTTCCAGCGAGTATAAAAATTGAACCAAAGACTGTATATAAAATAAATTTAATTGTTGCATATCTTCTATTACTTCCACCCCAGATTCCCATTAAGAAATACATTGGAATTAGCAAGGCTTCAAAAAATATGAATAGTGAAACTAAGTCACCTGCCAAGAATACTCCATTTACAGCAGCTTGTAAGAGCATGATTGACCCAAGAAATCCTTTACTTTCTCCATACTCTTGATTTACTGAAAGAATTGACAATAATACAAGCAAACAATTTAATGTAATTAATAAAAATGACATTCCAGAAAATCCAATAATCAAATCTATTCCATATGCTGTAATCCAAGGTATTGAATCAACTTCTAAAAAGCTTGTTTTTAAATTTTGGTTTACAAACATATACAAACAAAGACCTAATGGGATCAAGCTTAAATAAACTGTTAAAGGTCTGAAGAGTTCTTTCCTTCTGTTTGGAATAAGAAAAACTAATATTGAGTTAATTACTGGAAGCAATATAAAGCTATAAATCAAACCTGTCATAATAAGACTCCAGGTGAAAATAAAAATACAAGAATTAGTGCCAACATGAAAAGTCCAAAATATACAACATAGTTTCTAACAAGACCAGTTTGTGAATAGGAAATTTGTTGGGATGATTTTAAAAATGACCTTGCTACTCCATTTATAAATCCATCAATAGTCATACCATCAACACTTACAGCGACTTTTCTTGATAATGATTTCATACCTTTTACAAAAATTAGATTTCCTATTTTATTTAAATTAAGAACGTCTTTTGAAAGCTTTTTGATTTGTTTTAAAAAAGGTATTTTTATTTTAAAATAGCCAAAAATATCAAAGATATAAATCAAATATGCAAGTGCAAGGCCTGTAAAACCTGCACCAATTGATAGAAATGCCAAGACAGCGAGAGTTATACCTTTTGGAAGGTGCGTAACTTCTACGTTATAAAGAGTTTCGTGTAATACTTTTTCTAAACCATGAAAAAAAGGTGTGTTTATAAATCCAATAAAAATAGAAAAAAGGCCAAGTAGAATCAAAGGCCTTGTCATATTTTTTGGTGCTTCATTTACACTGTCTAATTCATTGGATGGCTCTTTAACAAAAATTAATAACCAGTGTCTCCCCATGTAAAAAGCAGTCATTAATGCAGCTAAAAGAGATAAAGCCCAGAAGCCATAATAAATTCCTCCTTTAGAAAATACCGAGGCTAGTATTTCATCCTTTGACCAAAATCCTGCCAACGGTGGAATACCAGATATTGCTAAAGTTCCAATGCCCATCATTGCAGCAGTTACTGGCATTTTTTTTCTAAGACCGCCCATTTTATAAATATTTTGTTCGTGATGCATTTCATGAATTACAGCCCCTGCTCCGAGAAATAGCAATGCTTTAAAAAATGCATGTGTTACGAGATGAAATATTGCTGCAACATAGGCTCCTGCTCCAATAGCTATGAACATAAATCCAAGTTGTGAAATAGTTGAGTAAGCTAAAACTTTTTTTATGTCGTCTTGATTTATCGCAGCGAAAGCAGAAATTAGAGCTGTCAAAAGGCCAAGACTAATAATTGTGATACTTCCTATTTCTGAAAATTGCAAAAGTGGTGAAATTCTAACCAGCATAAATACACCAGCAGTAACCATTGTTGCAGCATGAATCAATGCGCTTGCAGGTGTTGGTCCTTCCATTGCATCTGGTAACCAGCTAAACAAAGGAAACTGAGCAGATTTTCCAAAAGCACCTAAAAGTAAAAACAAAATCATGAGATCTAAATTTTCAGGTCGTGTTTTTAGAGTGTTTTCAAATATACTCAAAAAGTTAAAGGTTTCAAAATAATTTAAAATCATCATGAGACCAATAAGAAATCCAAAGTCTCCTATCCTATTTAAAATAAAAGCTTTGTTTCCTGCTTTTGAAGCTGATTTCTTTTCTGACCAAAAAGATATTAAGAGATATGAGCTTAATCCAACAAGTTCCCATCCAAAAAACATTACTAAAAAATTTCCAGACAACACGAGCAGTAACATTGAAAAAACAAAAAAATTGAAATATTCAAAGTATTTTGTGTATTTTTCATCTTTGCTCATATATGAGGTCGAAAAAAGTTGAATTACAAGACTTAAAGTACAAATTAAAACCATCATCACTCCAGATAGTCCATCTAAATAAAATTCAAATACTATTTGTGGATCAGGGAACCACTCAAATAGCTCGAACTTAAGTGGTTTGAATTTATCCAAAAAAATATATCCAAATAAGAAAAAAGATATTGCAACAGACAAAAGTGAGGCATTCAAAGTTACAAAATTTGTAAGTAACTCATTCATATATTTTCCTGCAACTTTTAAAAGCAACGATGTAAGAAACGGAATCAGTAGTACTCCTAAAATTAAAATTTCCAAAGTTATCCCTTCGAAGAACTCAACATATCAACAGATGCTGATTCTTGTTTTTTAAATATAGAGACAATTATTGCTAGACCAACTACAACTTCTGCGGCAGCAACAACTAGTACAAAAAAGACTGCAATTTGACCATCAACTAATCCCAAATGATTTGAAGCTGTAATAAATGTTAAATTAACAGCGTTAAGCATAAGCTCAATACACATAAACATAATCAATGCATTTTTACGAATCATCATACCGAGGAAGCCAATTGAAAAAAGTATGGCTGACAGAGTAAGATACCAATCAGAGGTTACTTCAATCATTGGTCTCTCTTTTTCTAAACTCATAAGCTAAAGCTAATGCTGCAGTTGTAGCAACGATCAGAAGTATTGATATAACTTCAAAGGGAAAGACCCATGACGTAAACATTGCAGATGCTAAAAGTGATGGTGTGCCTTCGAATGTATTTTGAGATTGAGGAAATAACAAATTCCAATTTAATCCATTTTCTAAACCAATAAAGACAACAACTGAAACTAATAAAATTAAAGTTCCAGATATTAGTAATTTTTGACCTTTTATTTCCTCTTTGGTTTGTTCTGGTTTGTCAACACCAATCATCATTATGACAAACAAAAATAATGTCATTACAGCACCTGCATAAACTAACATTTGAACCATAGCAACGAAAGTTGCATTAAGAGAGATATATAAAATAGCTAGCGATGTAAGTGTCAGCACTAGTCCCATTGCATTGTGAACTGGATTTCTGGCAAAAATTACTATAAGCGCCCCTAGAATTATAAACAGTCCAGGAATCGCAAATAGCAGTAAATCTGTCACACTATTCTTCTTCTAAAAATTGACCCTTTTCAGGATCTCTTTTTCCAACGCCAAGGGACCCTGTCCAGCTTATAATATTTTGATAGTCTGGATTACCATTCGATGATGTTGCTCTCATCCATCCATCAGCTGTTTTTAATTCATTAAAATTTGTTAATTTTGTTTGCTTCTCATGAACATTTGGATTTCCATCATCTCCTACCAATAAAACCTCTTTATCAAATACTGCTTCATCTCGAGAACCAACACTCATCTCAAATAAAGATGTCATTGTTATAGCTTCAGTAGGACATGCTTCAACGCACAAACCACAATAAATACATCTAAGCATATTTATTTCATATATAAAACCGTATCTCTCACCTGGGCTTACTGGTTGTTCTTCAGGATTATCCTCACCCCTAACGTAAATACACTGGGCAGGACATACTCCAGCACATAGTTCACACCCTATACATTTTTCCATTCCATCTTCATATTTATTTAAAACATGCCTTCCATGAAATCTTTGTGGTTTGTTTCTAAACTCTTTAGGGTATTTGTCTGTTACAGATTTTTTGAATAGCTCTTTAAAAGTTACCTTCAATCCTTTAACTAAGTCATAACCTGCACTCATAATTTTCCTAACTCCAAGGTAGCCCAAACTCTCTAATACCAAGTACAATTGATGAAATCATTAGCCATATCAGTGATAGGGGTATAAGTCTCTTCCACCCTAACTCCATAAGTTGGTCATATCTTAGTCTTGGGAGTGTTGCTCTAATCCAGAAGTAAACAAATAATAGACCGAAAGTTTTAACACCCAACCATATTGTTGGCATTATTGCTGATAGAAACGGTGGTAAAACTCCAGCGAAAGTTGGGCCTAACCATCCACCCAAGAAGAAAGTTGCTGTTATTGCGCACATATTAAACATATTTATATATTCAGCTAAAAAAAACATTGCAAATCTGAAACCTGAATATTCTGTATGAAACCCACCAACTAATTCTTGCTCTGCTTCTACAAGATCAAAAGGAGCTCGGTTTACTTCAGCAATTGAGGCAATGAAAAATATTCCAAAAGCTAAAAATTGTGGAAAAATGTTCCAGTTCGGAATGAATCCAATTATTGAATCAACTATTGGAATGGGGCTAGATAAATATCCTGATTGACTCTCTACAATTTTCGACATTGACATAGATCCTGAATACAAAATAATTGGTACTAGTGAAAGACCCATTGCAGCTTCATATGAAATCATTTGGGCAGAAGCTCTTACACCGCCCAGCAACGGATATTTTGATCCAGAAGACCATCCTGCTAAAACTACGCTGTAAACTGCTAACGAACTCACTGCAAGAAAAAATAAAACGCCAACATTAATATCTGCTCCTACCATATTAATAAATTGAGATTCCTCACCAATTGTTAAATCAAAACCAGGGCCCAATGGAATTATCATAAATATTAAAAAAGATGGAACCAACGCAATAATAGGAGCTAATAGATACATAGCTTTATCAGCTTTCATTGGTAAGATTTGCTCTTTTAACAAAAGTTTTATGGCATCTGCTAAAGTTTGTAATATTCCAAATGGACCAGCTCTATCAGGACCAACTCTTGATTGCATCCCGGCAACAACTTTTCTTTCTAACCAAATAAGAATAATTGTATTGGTTAGTAAAAGTCCTAAAACTAAAAGTGGTTTAATTAATGCAAGAATAATTTCAGGTGACACTTAATTGCTCCCTATTTTTTGCTGCCTCTAATTCCACTTTTTTCTCAGGATTAAGATCTTGGAATCCCCTTCTGTTTATTGGAACTACTAAAAGATTATCAGGAAGATTTTCATTAATATTGACGTTAACTTGAATCGAGTTATTTTCCTGTATTAAAGTTACTACGTCGCTATTAAGCATATAGGATCCAAAGTAAGTTGCTGAATTCATTTCAATGAATCTTTCAGAACCTAGCATAGAAATTGAGGGAGAATTAATTTGTGATGAAGAATCTCCATAAAGTCTATGAACAAATAATATTTCAAGATTTGTCGAATCAATGTTTTCTACTTCTATATTGATTGTTTTTGAGTTTAAAATTCCATCAAGATTAGATGGTTTATTCAAATTATCAAAAGATGGAATGTTGCCATTATCAATGTAGTCTTTACACAACATGGAGTTTAACTCTGCTTCAGTTCCATAAGATTCTAATAAATTCAATTTATTCGATAGAATCAACCAATATTCCCATTCATTTAATGCAGATCCGGGGGTAGGTAATATTTTATTTTGCATTAGCGTTCTCATTTCAAGATTTGTGAATGTACCTTCCTTTTCACCAAATGTTGTTGTAGGAAGAATAATATCTGATAGTTCGGTTGTTTCATTTTTAAATAAATCAAGAGAAACTACAAAATCCGAATCAATTAAAGCTTCCTTTATTTTGTGGCTATAGATTGAATTATTTACAGGGTTGGAGCCTACTGTAAAGATAATATTTTTTTTACTACTTTCAAATTCTGTTACAAACTCATTTAGACCTTTTACAATATCTAAATTTTGTAATGCTCCAAGTGTGTTGCCTTTTGAAAAACAATTTAGTATTTTTAAATTGGAATTTTGATCTAAATGTTTAACCAATTGGAAAATTGGATTTACATTTTGAAGTGGAGAGGCTTTTCCTACAATAGCTAAAACATCTTTTCCATCAATATACTTTGATAAATTTGGTATATCTGATATTTCGACATTGAATTCAAAATTATTTGTGACAATATTTTCACCGTAATATTCTTCCGAAAGTTGTTTGATTGCTGTATTTGTGTGGCCAAATATTAATAATTTTTTTCCGTTTCTGACGGCCTGTTTTATTCTTAGATAAAGGGTTGGAAGATTATCTTTAATATCCTGTGCCCACAAAATTATAGTGTCAGCCGAATCTAAATCTTTAATTTCTCCAAGTGAGTAATCATCATTGAAAAAACCGTTGTATAAATAATCATCACTCAGATAAAAATTTATATTGCTAACTGTATTTTCATTTTCAACTTTATTAAGGTTTTCTGCAAATTTATTTAATGCATAATACTCTTCATTAGTAGAGTTGTGTCCAACAATAAAACTTATGTTCGGATTATCGCTAGTAAGTATTTCATTACTAATTAACTCCATAGTTTCGTTAATGGTTAATTCCTTGTTTGAATTTTTAACAAGTATTGGTGTTTCGATTCTCTTATCCGAATGTAAATATTCAAAGTTGTATCGCCCTTTGTCAGAAAGCCATCCTTGATTTGTAAATTCATTGTCCTCACCTAAAATCCTAAGCATCTTGTTCTGTGAGACATTTAATTCAACCGAGTCACCTACTGAAGAACAATTAGAGGTTGATGAAACTTTCTTTAAATCCCAAGGACGAGCTTTGAATCTGTAGGAAGATGATGTTAAAGCGCCAACTGGACAAATTTGTACTGTATTACCTGAGAAGTATGATCTAAACGGCTCGTCAGGAAATGTATTTACTTGTGTCTTATTTCCTCTTTGTATAAATTCAATAAGTGGATCTCCAGATATTTCATCAGAAAATCGAGTACAACGAGCACATAAAATACACCTCTCCCTATCAAGTAAAATTATTTCTGAAATTGGAATAGGTTTTTCAAAATGTCTTTTGTCTTCTACAAATCTAGATTCTCCTGGGCCATATGCCATTGTTTGATCTTGTAAAGGACATTCTCCAGCTTTATCACAAACCGGGCAGTCTAAAGGATGATTAATCAATAAAAACTCTAAAACTCCTTCTTGAGCTTTTTTTACAACATCAGATTCAGTGTCTACGACTAAATCTTCTGAAACTTTGGTTGTACATGATGGAACAAGAGCTTTACCTCTTGGAGTTTCAACCTCAACCAAGCACATACGACACATCCCAACAGGATCCATACGTTTATGCCAGCAGAACCTTGGTATATGAATACCAGAATCTTCACAAGCTTCAATTATTAGCTGGTCGGGTTTTGAACTTATTTCAGAACCATTAACATTTATCTTTATTTGATCCGTCATTGTGTAATTGGAATTTTTGTTGGAAGCATATTTGTTATCTCCTCAGAAAAGTTATTTAGCAATGATGTTATTGGAGATACAGCTGAAGGACCAAGTGGACATATTGTTGTCATTTTTGGTGGCCAATCTAATCCAGGTGAAATATTGTCGCAAATATCAATCAACAAACTAATATCAGAAAGTCTACCTCTGCCGCTCGCAATTCTTTCTAAAATCATCTCTAGCCATGTTGTCCCTTCTCTGCAGGGAGTACATTGACCACATGATTCATGAGCAAAAAAACTTACGATACTCTTAGCAGCATAAACTAAATTAGTATCTTCATCCATCACAACTACCGCACCAGAACCCAACATTGATCCTGCATTTGCAACATCATCAATTGTCATTTTTATATCTAACTGATCACCGGTGAACCATGGCGCTGAAGCACCTCCGGGAATATAAGCTTTGACATTTTTGTTATTTTTGATTCCTTTTCCAAATGTATCTATAAATTCACCAAAGCTTTGACCCATTTCAATTTCAAAATTTCC
>CACJXH010000018.1:0-13476 GCA_902597375.1 uncultured Candidatus Actinomarina sp.
TTATTTTTTCTAAGTTAGCTAATGCTTTTTCTAATTCACTATCAAATTTATCTGGAAAAGACTTGTTCTCTATAAAATAATTACAAACCTCTGTTGTTACTGTAAACCCAGGCGGGACATTAATTCCTAGGGTTGACATCTCTGCTAAATTTGCTCCTTTACCTCCAAGTAAATCCAGCATGGATTTGTCACCTTCAGTTTTGGTGGAAGAAAATTGGTAAATGAGTTTTTTATTCATGAGGTTTGATATTCTTATCTTAATATAGTGATGAAAAATATATTAATCGTCGGTACAGGAACAATTGGTGAGCCGCTAATTGGTCTTCTTGCGCAACATAAGAAAGAACTAGGAATCGATAATGTCTCATTTTTCAAAAGAACTCCACTATCAGATGAAAAAGGGAAAGTAGAAGCTTTAATTAGAAAAGGTGCAAAACTTGTTGCCACTTCGGAAGCAAAAAATGATTTTGTATCAATGGGCTTCAGTGTTGAACAATTAGAGAAGAGTTATGAAGAAAACCAAGTAATTATTGACTGTACTCCATCTGGCAATAAAAACTGGGATGAAATTTATTCAAATTTAGACAAAGATAAACGATATTTGGCACAGGGATCGGAACATGGATTTGGTCCTTTCTTTGCATGGGGCATAAATAATGATTCTTTGAGTCAAGAACAGAATAAATATCTAATAGCATCTTGTAATACTCATAATATTGCATCAATAGTAAAAACATTTTCCTTAGATAAGGAGAGAAATCTTAGCGAAGGACGTTTTGTCTGTTTAAGAAGAGCTAATGATGTTTCCCAAAATGATTCATTTTCACCTTCTCCAACAATTACAAAACATGACAATCAGGAATTTGGAACTCATCATGCAAGAGATGTTTTTGAATTATTTCAACAAGAAGGAAAAGATTTAAATCTATTTTCTTCAGCAATCAAGTTACCAACTCAATACATGCACACTTTATGGTTTAATTTATCATTTGAAGAAAATATTGATCTAGAAAATATTTCAGATGACTTAAAAAATAGTGAATTTTTAATGTCCACTGAAAAACTTTCCTCAAATAAAGTTTTTTCATTTGGTAGAGATCATGGTTATCATGGAAGACTTTTATCACATGGAATTATTGCAAAGGAATCTCTACATGTAAAAAATAACAATTTAACAGGGTATTGTTTTACTCCCCAAGATGGAAACGCATTATTATCCTCTGTTGCAGCATCAGTAAATTATTTTTATAAGGATAGCTGGATAGATAAAATGAATGCATTCGATAAATACATATTCAAAAACATTTAATTTTCATGGAAGAAACCCTCACACTAATAACTGTTATCACAGTTGTATTAGCGCCAATTATATGGTTGATTGTTACGTTAAATAAAAAAATAAATAAAGCATTGGAAAAAGCATCAGAAGTTTTGAATTTCCAGATTGATATTCCAGGAAATATCTTTAGAAAGAAAAAAATATTTGGAGAGATAGAAGGATATAGATGTGAAATAGAAGTTTTTACAAGAAGTCATGGTCGCTCCTCAACAACGTATGTTTCTTTCTATGCATTTTTTCCTCAAAGCTTAGATATGGGTATCAAAATAAATTGGAAAGGTGAAATTGACGGTGATGACGAGCATCTCACACAATTATTTATAGAAAGAAATGATTCAAAAATTGAAGAGGCACAAAAAACTCTAAGAAGATTAAGAGTTTCTGATACTGTTGTAAATTCCAGGAAAATATTATTTATAAAATATTACAAACCAGAAGAAATTGTAAATACTATGCATGAAGTACTAAATCTTGCTAAATCTTTAAAGTAAATTATTTTATCTTGAAGATTTCTTCTGTTTTTTTATAAACTTTATTTTCAATCGTTTCTAAATTAGATAAAATTTCAGAATCTATTTTTTCTTTCTCTTTCCATATTGGAACCATAGCGTCCCATACCCCCTCGCCTTTCAATCGTGAATAAATGGAAGCAACTATATGTATGCCGATCAATGCATAACTAAGGAATGCTGAAAATTCATGAATTGCAACCGCAAAGTTAACGCCAGGAAGACTGTATGCAAATAAAGCAGCAATAATCAAACCTGTAGTTGGCAATAAAATTAAAGTTAAATAAACAAGCCTATGGATTGTTTTAGCAATGAATAAATGTCCTTTTGGTATTTCAACTTTGGCACCTAACAAAGTATCAACATCTTTCATATAGAAATATCTAATAAAAACAATCCCCAAAAATATTCCAGCAAAGACAATTTCAACCATGAGTATTGACGGATTATTCAATTGATCTAATTCTTCTACTTGTTTAAATATTCCATAGGCATATAACAAAGAAAATGTCCAGTGTATAAACTTAGATGTTTTGGTATGGGTTTTCACAATCTCATTTATTATAATTTATTACACTAGCTCAAAAGATTTGATTATATTTTCTAAACCTTCTTTTGCATCGGTAAAGAGCATCTTTGCATTATCGTTAATAAATAGTGGATTTGCAATACCTGCGTAACCAGGTGACATAGATCTTTTTATAACAATTACTTGTCTTGCAAGGTCTACATCCAGTATTGGCATTCCATAGATTGGAGAATCTTCATCAGTTCTAGCCAATGGATTAACAACATCGTTTGCTCCCAAAACTAGCACAACATCCGTTGATGAAAAATCAGAATTTATATCTTCTAAATTAAACATATCTTCATAATCAATGTCTACCTCGGCTAAAAGAACATTCATATGCCCAGGCATTCTTCCGGCTACTGGATGTATAGCGAACTTAACTTCAATATTTTTATCTTTCAAAGTATTTGTTAATTCTTTAACAGCTGCTTGAGCTTGTGCAACTGCCATTCCGTATCCAGGAACAATAACTACAGATTCTGCATAGCTTAATTGAATTGCAACATCTTCTGGAGAGGTTCTAATTGGATCTTTTTCATATTCATTATTTATCGTTGTATTACCAAAACCACCTTTAAGAACATCTAAAAGTGTACGATTCATTGCAGCACACATGAGGAGTGTAAGAATTATTCCAGATGCACCTACCAAAGCACCAGCTACGATCAAGATAATACTATTTACTATAAATCCAGCTGACATGGCTGCTATTCCAGAAAGTGAGTTGAGAAAAGCAATTACTACAGGCATGTCTGCACCACCAATTACAGCAACTCGAATAATTCCAGTAATTAGTGCAACTAGGATAATAAATTCAATTACAAAATTGTCCATTTCCAAAACTGCTGGAATAAAGATAATGACAGGTAGAAATACTGAAAATATATTGGCAAATTTTGAACTAAAGTTATTTAATTTTCCACGGAGTTTCATAACTGCAACAAGACTTCCTGAAAAAGTAAACATTCCAATAACCATTGAAAATATTGCTACAAAATAATCATTAAAAGGTAAAGAGCTATTAGATAACTCAACATATGCGATTGCACCAGAAGCGCCTCCGCCAAAACCATTAAACAAACCAACAAGTTCAGGCATTTGTGTCATTTGAACTCGTTTTGATATTAAAACTCCAAGAAGTCCTGAAATAACAATTGTGATGTAAAAAGCAGAATCATATTTTGAAAAATCAAAGTTAAAGGCACTAAATACAGCTAATGCCATAGCAAGCATTGCAAATAAATTTGCTCTATGTGCCGTTGATGGTCTTCCAAAAAGCTTTAAGGCGAATATAAATAATACAGCAGAGATCAATAATATTATTTCAATCATTTTTCTTAAACATTTCTAGTATTCGGCCAGTTACTGAAAACCCTCCAACAATATTGAGGGTTGCAAATGATATTGCAATTAAAACGATAATTTGAAGTATTTGAGATTCTCTTACTTCTGGGTATATCAGAATTGCTGCAATTAATGTAATTCCAGAAATAGCATTTGAACCAGACATAAGTGGTGTGTGTAGTGTCTGAGGAATTTTAGATATGAGTTCGTATCCAATAAAGCTTGCTAAAAAAGTTATTAACAATGTAAGTAAGAAAGTTGCTTCCATTATGAACTCATCTCTGTAAAAATCTCATCATCACTGTTCTCTATGTATAGTTCGATTAAATTTCTAACATTCTCCGAATAAAGCTTTGTAGCTGCATGTTTTACGGAATTTAGAATGTCTGTTTCACCAACTATTTTTACACCATTTAATTCAACAACTTTATTCACCACTGTACCTTCACAGTTTCCACCTGTACCGGCTGCTAAATCGATAATCACAGAATTCTTTTTCATCTTTTCAATGGTTGACTTTTCGATTAAGACAGGTGCTTTTTTTCCTGGTATTTGAGCAAATGTTAAAACAATATCACTATCAATTACTTGTTTCTTTAATGCTTCTTGAATTTTCTGATTTTCTTCTTCAGAGACCTCTTGCGCATAAACACTGTCTTGTGCTTCAGTGCTGGCTTCTACAAATTTAGCACCCAGAGATTCCACTTGATCCTTGGCTTCTTTTCTAATATCGAAAGCCCAAACTCTAGCACCAAGTCTTTTTGCAGTTGCAATTGCTTGAAGGCCTGCAACTCCAACTCCTAAAATCAGGACCTTGGAAGGTTGAATATTTCCTGCAGCAGTTGTCATCATTGGTACTACATCAGATGTCTCTTTTGCAGCTCTTAAAACTGATGCGTATCCAAGCAAGTTAGCTTGAGAAGAAAGAGCATCTAAATTTTGAGCTCTTGAAATTCTAGGTAGTTTGAAGAAACTTAATATCTTGATATCAGGTCTTAATTTTTTAATTTCTTCGATCTTTTCGAAATCAAATATGCCAATAAGGACTGCTCCTTCCTTTAAACCCTTAATTGTTTTATTTTCAATATTTTCTACACAGGCGATAACATCCAAATCACTTAATTTAGAAATAGTCTTTACATTTTCTTGTTTAGAATCTGGATAATTAAGGTAATCAAATATATTTTTTTCTAAATGCAGGTCCATAGAATATTTCTCAAAAGATTCAGGATGTATTGGAGCCCTATATCCATCAACATCTGTTAAAAACCCAATATTCATTATTTTATTTTATTCCTATTAAGAGTTATATATAAATAAACTTAAAAGATGAGAATTGCTGTTTTTGCTGATAAATTTTCTGGAACACTTACATCCGATGAAGTTATTGGTGAGATAAAAAAGATATTTAAATATAACAATATTAAATCATCATTCTTTCCAGTTACAGATGGTGGTGAGAACTCAACAGAGATATTTAAAGAATATGGTTTTGAAACACAACAGATGTCTATGAAACAAGATTTTTCTGGCAAATGGTTGCCTGTCGAGACTTTAAAAGTAAATAAAAATATATACATTGAAACCTCTCAGCTCATAGGTATAAAAAACACTAATGATTTATCTTTAGATCTAAATACATCATGCCTATCAAAAATTATTGAGGATGTAGATATTTTGTCAATGGGAGGCTCTAGAACAAATGACGCTGGAATAGGTTTACTTAGCAAAATGGGAATTGATTTTTTAAATAATAAAGAGGTAATAGAGGATCCAAAACCAAAAGATTTCAAATTGATAAACAATATAAAAATTAATGAGAGTTTTAAAAAAGTTAATAAAAAAGTTTTAATCGATACAAATATTCCACTACTTGGTGACAACAATGCTTTTAAAGTATTTGGACCTCAAAAAGGGTTGGCAAATAGTGAAATTAAATTTTTGGAAAAAAATGTTGAGAGAATTTTGAATTTACTTTCTAATGAAATGGATAGTTCATTGGATCCATTTAAAGAAGGAACTGGTGCCTCTGGTGGTTTAAGTTTTGCATTGGGTGAGGTTCTTGGATGTGAAATAATCTCAGGTCCTCAATTCTTTTTAAATGAGACAAAACTATTAAACAAAATAAATGATTTTGAAATTGCGATCTTATGTGAAGGAAAATTTGATTTTTCATCTATGAATGGAAAAGTACTTGGAGAGATTTTAAAACTTCATACGGGGAAGACTTATTTTTTAGGTGGCAAGTTTGACTACAATGATGAGAATATCTTTACAGATATATTTGAATTAGGTAATAAAGGTATGAAAAATTCAAAAAAAGTATTGAGAGATTCGGCATATATATTGGCTAAAAAGATAGGTAAATAGGATGGCTATTACCTCTCCCTGTATAAATGTTTGTGTGACTGATCCAGATACTGATTTGTGCTACGGGTGTTCAAGAACATCAAAAGAAATTAAAGAATGGTCAAAATACAACGATGAAGAACAATTACAAGTTATTGAAATAAGTCGTAACAGAATGGATGGGTGGCAACGTAAAGCATTTGATAAAGCATATAAAGAAAAAGTTGAGACTGGAACAAGTCCTTTAAAAAAACAGAAATTACAGGATTAGAAACCTGGTTCATCCAAACCAAGACTTAGGTAGACCATCCTTAACAAATCTTTAAATGCTTGGTCAAAATAATAATCAACTGTAGAGTCTTGGTCTAATCCATACCACCAAAACCAGTCTGAGCCTTCGGCTAACAACATGTATTCGTACGCTTGGTTTATTTGTTCATCAGAGTAATCTCCTGATTTTTTTGATTCTTCAAAATCTATTCTGGTTTGATAAAGAAGATCCCAAGCCTGATTTTCATCAGTCTCACCAATCCAGGTTGCAAAATTTGGTTGAAACCAAGATGAAGGATAAAGTTCATCGATCGTATCAAGACTATCACCATACGTTTTCAAATAATCACTAGGAGTTATAGTCTCTAACCAATCATATTTTGTAAGGACTGTATACATTCCATTTAAAAAGTCGATGCCATCATTTGGATAGTTCTCCCAAAAATTTTCACCATCAGCAATTATTGAAACAACTGGAACAAAATCTAACTCAGAAGTTTTTTCACGTAATTTTAAAATCGTATTTTCAAATTCTTTAACAGAGAGGTCTGACCTTTTTTCTGAGTAATCAAACATTTTGTCAGATAGATAATTATCTCTAAAAAATATTGGTATTTTTTCACCATTAGAAAGCACTGTGTTCCAGGGTCTATACAATAATTCTGGCTTAGAAGCTACTCCCCCAACCCATCTTTGAATTTTTACATCTAGTGATTTCTCTAAAGGGTTTTGTCCAGTTGCTATCCAAGAAATATCTTCATCGTTGAAATATTGAAGGACTTCCTGCGCAACTGCACCTTCAGCTGGCCACATGCCATTAGGATAAAATCCAAAATTTTCAAAGAAGATTTCTTTTCCCTTCTTAACATGGGCTCTCGCATCATCTTCAAAGTTAAAAGTATTATTTGGAAAATCTGATACTGTATCTCCTCTTTTTCCCAAATCTGAGTTATGTATTAAGGGTAAAATAGGATGTGCAAATGGTGTCGTAATCAGCTCTATGTGATTATTTTTATATGCATAAAGATGTTCAGGTATAACTTTATCAATGAGCTCATTGTGAATTTCAAGAATTATTTTTTTATCTGCTTCAGAAAAATTACTACCTTTTTCTACAATTTTATTCAATGGGTCTAATGATAGATATTTTGGATCAGTCCATCCAAGATTAAATAGAACTTGAAGATCAATATAGTCCTGTGTGGTCCAGTCTTGAGGATGTTGTCTAAGGTTTCTAAGTTCAACAAAGCGAGGATATGTATTAATGATTCTTGAGTTAATATCAAAAAATCTGTCTCTTAGAAAATCTTTTTGTTCATTTGTAAGCTTGTCAGCTTCAACCTCTGTATGAACCCAATAGATATCTCTAGAACCATTTGAAAGCTCATTTAATTGATTCATTAATGTTGGTGTCAAATTAAACGTAACCCGAAGTCCATCAAAATCTTGTACCATTTCAACCATATCAAGATAATCTTTTGTTGCGTGAAGTCGGACCCATGGCTTTGAAAAGTTTCCATCAGTGTCTTTAGGATAATAGGGCTGATGCTGATGCCACAGTAACATCACATAAAGCTCTGGAGTTTCTTTTGTTTCTTCAATGATTAACTCTGTTGTCGGGGTAATTACTTCTTCTACCGTTTCATTACTTGAAGTTTGAGAACAAAAAGTAAAAAAGAGTATCAACAATATTGAATACTTTTTCATTTGGCAATTATAAAATAATTATTTAAGAGAATAAAGATTTAAGCAATTCTTTGTCAGGAATTGTAAAGATTTTTTCAATAGTGTCAACATACAATTCAAAAGCTAAGGGTAGTTCTGATCTAACTTCGTTTATTGTGCTGATTTCAAATTCACCATGAGGTAAATCAAATATATCACCATAACCCCAAGATGTAACTATTACCCAAAAAGAAAATTCTTGAACAGTAACTCTGTTATATCCCTCTATGTCTCCATTGTTTTTTATTTCCTCATAACTAGAAATATCATAGATATTCTTTTCAACGGCTTCATTCATTGCCTTATGAATCTTAGAATTTGTATCTTCCCAGCTCCATTCAGGAAACTCTAGGAGCAATCCTGCACCTGTAATTGTATGTAGTAAATGCTCAACAACTTCTCCAATTGTACCAATTGTATTTGCATCTTTATATTCCCAAATAAAATCTGTGTGGTTATCTTCATAACCATTACCTGGACAGCAGTCTACAGATGGATTTGGCGAATCAAAATTATAATATTCTGGGCCTTCAAAACCAATTCTCTGAAAAACCTTTTCATTATCAACAGTATTTAAATATCTTGACCTAAGGCCGTTGTCTATATTGTCTCCTTGTTGCAACATTTGAAAATATGTTTCTGCAACTTTATACATATATTCATCAGAAACTTCAGGAAGAGCAAAAATTCTTAATCCCGCAACATCAACATATTTTTGATAATCCCTAAATGATGTGTCAGTTACTATTTCACCAATTGAAATTACATTTTCAGAACTGTAATCTTCACTCTCTTTATTAACTTCTTGAATTGTTGTTGTTGTAGAATCATCATTTTCTTTTTGTTGTTCAGTAGTTGTTGTTAGTTCATCTGAGTTACTACTTATATTTTCTGTAACTTCAACATCTCCTTCACCTGCTCCACAAGCTATAAAAAAGATTAAAAATAAAATTGATATTTTTTTAAAAAGCATCATGTCAATGGTCTTAACTTAGCGGTAAAGTGTCTTAATTGTTCTGGTTGCTCAATAATTTCATAGCCTTTAAGTTTTTCTTTACTTTCAGCTAGTTTTTCAAGAACTTCCGCTACATAATCAAAATGACTTTGTGTATAAGTTCTTCTTGGAGCAGCGAGTCTTACTAATTCATGAGTTGCTGGTTTGTCAGGCTCACCATTTGCACCTGCAACCCCAAATGCCAAAGTACCTAATTCAACAGCTCTAACTCCACCAATCAAATATATCTCACACGCAACTGAATGACCAGGATATTGATGAGGAGGTATGTGTGGAACAAAAGTTTTTGCATCTATGTAGAGGGCATGGCCACCTGCAGGCTGAACAATTGGAATGCCGTAACTCAAAGCTTTTTCACCCAAATATGAGATTGACCTTGCTCTGTATTCAAGATAATTTTTATCTGTAATCTCTTTGAGACCTTGAGCAAGTGCATCTAGATCTCGTCCGGCAAGGCCGCCATAAGTTGGAAAGCCTTCAGTCAAAATTAAAAGGTTCCTTGAAGCTTCGGCAAGCTGATCATCATTAAACGCCAAGATTCCTCCGATATTGCCAAAACCATCCTTTTTCAAACTAATTGTGCAACCATCAGCAAGCCTAAATGCTTCTTTTGTTATATCTCTAATTTCTACACCCTTATAATCTTCTTCTCTCTGTGAAACAAACCAAGCATTTTCAGCAAACCTACATGCATCGAGTAAAAGCATTTTGTTATATTTTTCGCAAAGCTTTTTAGTACTTTTTAGATTCTCCATTGAGACTGGTTGACCACCACCTGTATTGTTTGTAATTGTCATTAGAACAAATGGAATTTTTTCACCTTTTCTACTTAAAATATCTTCAAGCTTTTCAAGATCGATGTTCCCTTTAAAAGGTGCAGGTGACAATAAATCTAATCCTTCTTTACAAAGTAAATCTATTGGTTCAGCTTTTACAAATTCAAAGTTAGCTCTTGTTGTATCGAAGTGGCTATTACTGGGTATTATATCTCCCTCTTTTACGGTCACTGTTGCTAATATTTTCTCGCTGGCCCTACCTTGATGCGTAGGAATTATATGTTTGTAACCTGTAAGATCTGATACAACATCATGAAATCTTTGCCAAGAGTGAGAGCCTGCATATGCCTCATCACCACGCATAATCGCTGCCCATTGTTCGGAAGACATTGAACCTGTTCCTGAGTCTGTTAATAAATCAACAGTTACCTCTTGAGACTTCAAGCCAAATACATTCCAATATTCTCTTTCTAAAAAGCTTTTTCTTTCCTTGGGAGTAGTTATGGGTAGAGATTCAACAGATTTGATTTTAAACGGTTCAATTATTGTCTTGAACTTCATACAGAGATTGTAACTGACTTTAATAACGATATCATTATCTTTATGGTTGAAATACATCAGACAGTTGAAAAAATATTTGAAAGCAATAAGGACAAACTAGATGCTTTCGAATGTAAAGATGAATTTTCTGATACACAAAGTTTTTGTGACCATTATGGATTTAAGATCGAAGATTCTTGTAATGCAATATTACTCAAATCAAAAAAACCAGAGGAATTTTTTGCATTATTTTGTGTTTTAGGATCAGACAGATTGGATGTCAATCATAAAGCTAAAAGCCTATTAGGTGCAAAAAAAGTAAGTTTTGCTTCAAGAGAAGAAGCTGAGATAATTACTAATCAAATTTACGGAGGTATAAGTCCTCTCGGCTTACCAGAGGAAATAAAGGTATATATTGATGAGAATGTAATGTTGAGAAATAAAGTCTTTATCGGTGGTGGTAATAGGATAAGTAAATTTTTTCTAAAGCCTTCTGATTTGAAAGATTTAACTAATGGAGAGGTTGCAGAGCTAACTCAATCCATCTCTACATAAACTTGCTGCTTGCGGGGAGAAAGCTTTACCATTCAAACCAGGAAATCTACCAGCCTGTAAATAATATTTTAAGAAAGTTCTAACATTTCTAAAATCATCATTTGAAATCTCTTGAGGAGTTGTCAAAACATTCAATGGATTTGGTAAATTTCTCTCTAAAAAAGATTTTTGTTCACTATCTAATTTTTCAACGTATTCAGAAAGTAGTGATACTGTTACTTCATAGTCTTCAATTACATTGATGCAGTTTTCATATTCGTTGACAGAAAGTGGGCTAACATCAACACCATAGTCTGTCCTGTATTGAAAAAACAAAACTATGACGATAAATAATATCAAAGTGTAGAAAAATATTTTAATTGGAAAAAAAATTACTTTTCTAATTGGCCAAAGAATTGCTTTGATTATCCTCACAAATTTATTGTAATGTAATTACAAGACACTGACACGCACCACCAGATTTAAGAAATTCTGAAACATCTGATATCTCAATATTGCATCCTAAATCGGCAACCGTTTCAATAATGTCTATATCATCAGATGGAAAAATTACAGATTCATTTATTACAACACTGTTGCAGGCAAGTTTGTTTGCATCGTTTTCACTCACAGGAATTAAGTTGAATAAATCAGAAAATTCTTTTAATGAAGAGTCCTCAAATGCTTCCGGATAAAAAATTGCGTCGTTATTATTTGTTGGAAGGTTCTGAAAACAAGTATCAAGATGATAAAATTTTTCATCAACTAGCTTTACAATTTTTGGTTTCAGTTCAAATTGTTCTGCTATGTAAATTAAAGCCTCTTTATCACTTCTTACACCGTATGATCCAATTAAATACTCACCGTAAACAAAAGCATCCCCTCGCCCTTCAAATTTATGTTCTGAGGGAATACGAGCAACATCATAACCATTTTTTTTGAACCAGTTTTCATAAATGATTTCTTCTCCTTGTCTTTCTTGAAATTTAAAGTTTGATATAAGAACTGATTTGTCTTTTATAATGCCGGAGTTTGCCGTAAATACTAAGTCTGGATAAACAGTATTACCAGGAATAACTTTAACTTCAGCTCCGCATTTTTCAATAGTTGACTTTAGTCCACTCCACTGGTCTTTTGCTAGCTCCAAATTGATCTCAACACCTTCAACCATCCATGGGTTAATTGAGTACTCTATTCTAAAATACTCTGGGGAACTCATTAATACAGTGCTATTTTGCATGTAAACAGTTTACAATTTTATACATTAAATGTATATTTTCATACATGGATAACATCAAGCTTTTACCTATTGATAATTCAAATGTTGAGAACTGCCATGCTATAAACGAAGATAATGTTCCTAATGTAGGTACAACAACTTTTGAAGAGTTTAAAGCATTGGTAGAAAACTCTGACTTTCATAGATGTATCATTCATGAAAACAAAGTTATTGGATTTATTATTTGTTTTCAGGATTCATCAAAAACAAAATCATTCATGTACAACCTAAAACATAAAAATTTTAATGAATTTAGAAATCGTTTAAAAAATTTTATGTATATCGATCGAGTTGCAGTTGATACTGAATTTAGAAAAGTTGGAATAGCATCATCAATGTATGAAAAACTTCTTGAGTTTTGTTTGGAGTTAAATATCAGAAATCTGACCGCAGAAATAAATATACTTCCTTCAAGAAATGAAGTATCTTTTCATTTTCATGAAAAATTTGATTTCGTTGAGATTGATACAAAAAAGTACTCCGATGATTATGAAGTTTCATTACAAAAGAGAATTCTTTAAGTATTAAGATATAAATATTAATGAAATTTAAATTACCTCGTAGACAAAGAAAAAGTTTTGAAACAATATCTGGAAAGCCTATAGACACTAACTTAAATAAAAAAGAGGCTCTTGAGATTTTTGAAATGGTAAAAAAGATTTACTCTAGCGCTCCAAATACTTTTGGTTCTGCGAAAGGAAAAAAAGAAGATGCATTAGAAATGTTAATGATTATAAGTGATCAAATTTCAAAGGAGTATAAAGATTGTGAAGTTATTTGGAGGCAAGGTGTCCCAGAAATTACTAAGGTAAAAGATTAATGAAAAAAGTTATTATCGATGCTGATACTGGATCAGATGATGCTGTTGCCTTATTAATGGCTTACAGAAACTTAGCAAAAGAGAATATATTAGGAATTACACTCGTCTCAGGAAACGTCCCTCTTGATCAGGCCGTTTTAAATACCATTTATGTCAACGAATTATGTGAAGTCGACATACCTATTTATAAAGGTGCAAACAAGCCATTAAATAGAGAATATAAAGAGGTTTTTGATTCGGAAACTGCAACAAATATTGCTCTAAGTTATACAAATGAGTCAACCTCTGCTCAGCACGTGCATGGTGTTGATGGCCTGGGTGATATTGGGTTATCTCCTATAAATAAGGAAGTAGAAGCCAAAACTGCGGATGAATTTTATAAAGAGGTTTTGGAAAACGAAACTG
>CACJXH010000019.1:0-13324 GCA_902597375.1 uncultured Candidatus Actinomarina sp.
ATCCCCGTAAGAAATTTTAAAAATCCTATGTCTAGACTTGAAAATGTTCTGAGTGTCGAAAAAAGAATAGAACTTTCAAAAGGAATGTTTGAAAATATAGTGAAATCATTTGAAAATGAAGACACAAAAATTGTTTGTATCACAAATGATGAGTTTGTTATTAACTACTGTAAGAACAATGATATTGAGACATTCTCATCCAAAAAAAAGGGTTTAAATTTTGAGCTAGAAGAGTTTCTTCATTCTTATGAATATGAATATTGGACTATCTGCCATGCTGACCTGCCATACCTAAACAATTTTTATGCACAAGAATGGATAAAAGAATGCAAGTCATCCCAGATTGTAATATGTTCAAGTAAAGATAGCGGAACTCCTCTACTTGGGGGAAATATAAAAATTAAAAAATTAATGTATGGTAAAAATAGTTTTAATAATCACATGAATATTTTTCTTCAAGAGAATTTAGATATCAAAAAATCATTTAATAAAGAATTTAGTTTTGAGATAGATGATGAAGAAGATTTCAATAGTTTTCTTCAGCATAGACCAAGATGGTCTAAAAATTTAGAGTTTTAGCAGCCCCGACCGGATTTGAACCGGCGTTTCCGCCTTGAGAGGGCGGCGTCCTAGGCCTCTAGACGACGGGGCCGCTGCTCGGGGAGAAGGACTTGAACCCTCAACGATGGGACCAGAACCCATTGTGTTGCCAATTACACCATCCCCGAAAGGTAGCAGCCCCGACCGGATTCGAACCGGCGTTTCTGGGTTGAAAACCCAGCGTCCTAGGCCTCTGGACGACGGGGCCGTATTTGTATAAGAATATAGTAACTTATATATTATTTGTTACAAATTATCAATCTTTTCGGCAATTCTTGCAATTGTAGAAGATTGACCTAGTGCGTAAATGGATTCAAATAACGGTGGACTTATTTTTGTACCAGTTATTGCAACTCTTGCAGCTTGGAATCCTTCTTTAGGTTTTAAATCAAGTTTCTTTATTTGTTCACGCATCATTGCTTCAATTTTGTCTAGTTCAAAATCTTTCATTGTTTTAAATTCATTTCGAATGTTCGTAAGATAATCCTGCGCAGATTTTGAATTAACTTCTTCCCATTCGTCCTTGTCAACATTAAAAGGCTCATCAAGTAGAAATTCAACCTGTCCTATTAAGTCCTTTAATGTTTCAAGACGCTCTTGGACAACAGAAAGAATTAAATTGATCCTTTCAATTTCCTCGCTAAATAGCTCTCTTGATAATGAAGTTTCAATTGTCTCAAGAGCAATCTTATTAAACGTTTTTTTATCAAACTCTCTTATATATTGACCATTCATCCAAAGAAGCTTTTGGGTATCAAAAATTGCTGGGTTAGCTAAAACATTTTTTAAATCAAAATTATTAATTGCAAATTCTCTATCAAATATTTCTAAATCATTTCCTGGGGACCAACCAAGAATCGACATATAATTAAACATTGTTTCAGATAAAACTCCACGTTCTCTAAAAGATGAGACTGAAGTATCACCATGCCTTTTACTTAATTTTTTTCCATCTGGACCAAACAATAAAGGAAGATGGCAAAAATCAGGAACTTTTGCATTTAATGCATTCATTATCATTATATGTTTTGGTGTGGAAGAAAGGATGTCCTCACCTCTAGCGATTATTGTTATTTCATAGTCAATATCATCTACAGTCGAAGCTAAGTGATATGTTGGGCTTTTATCAGATCTTAAAATTACAAAATCCTCAACGTCATTCGTATTAAATTTCATATCCCCTCTTACATAGTCTTCGAAAAATATCTCTTTATCTTTTTCGACTCTAAACCTCACTGCTCCATCATCTTCATATGCAAAATCATTTTCAAGTAGTTGATTTACTATTTCCTCATACCTTCCAAACCTATCTGACTGTTTATAAGAATTTGAATCACTTAATTCATAACCCTCATCCCAGTCGATACCAAGCCATGAAAGATTTTGTACAATATTTTCAATATATTCTGGGGTGCTTCTTTCAGTATCAGTATCATCTATTCTGAGAAGAAATTTACCATTATTTTTTCTTGCATAAAGCCAGTTAAATAATGCCGTTCTTGCATTGCCAATATGAAGCTCTCCGGTGGGTGATGGCGCAATTCTTAATTTCATAATTTACTCAACTGAATTTATTAAGGTTCCAAGTGTCTCAATTTCAATTTTAATTTCATCTCCAGGCTTAACTTGACTAACCCCTTCTGGTGTACCTGTCATCACAACATCGCCTGGAAGTAATGTCATAATTGAAGTCACAAATTCTAATATTTCACCGATTGAATAGATCATATCCCGACTGTTACCATCCTGTTTAAGTTCACCATTCACAAATGCTTTAATGTTGAGTTCTGGATTATTTGTAAACTCTGTTTGGATAAATGGTCCTAAAGGACAAAATGTGTCAAAACCCTTTGCTCTTGTAAAGTGACCTGTTTTGCCTTGTAATACTCTTTCTGATAAATCATTAGCTGCAGTTAATCCAAGGACATGTTCCGTCCAATTTTCTCTAGAAATATTTTTACTGACTTTTGAAATCACTAGTGCTAGTTCTGCTTCATGATCAACATGTTGACCTATTTTTGGATATATTATATTTTGACCAGTGCCAATTACTGAGGTTGAAGGTTTAATAAAAAAAACTGGATTTTCTGCCTGGTACTCATATCCAGGCAACCCCATTTCCTCAGCATGTTTTGCATAGTTTTTTGCTACTGCAACAACTTTTGATGGTAAGACTGGTGCTAATAATTCAATTTCATCAAGTTCATAGATTTCTTCTGTGCTTTCCCAGACAACTAGAGGTGACCCCTCGTAACGAACAACTTTGTCGTCAATTAGCTCTCCATAAAAGATTTCATTTTGATGTTTTGCTCTTACAATTTTCATACTTTAACAATATTAAGGCATTAGAAAAATAGAGTGTTTAGTAAAAATTAAATATTGATAAAAGGTGTGTGCCTTTATTTTTTTCCTTAGAGCATTTAATTAATAATTCTTCAGATAGATCACCAAGGCTATTTTCAGATATTCTTAATATACCCAATATATGGTGAAGATCATATACTGTTGGAGCTCTACCAAAATGAGCTGCTCTATTAATCATAAGATTTGTAACAATCGATGAAACTAATTTATTTCTTGGATGGTTACCCCATAAAGTTTTGTACTTGTTCACTATTTTTAATGCAAAACCACTGTCTGGTCCAGTACTTCCAAAAACTTCTTTGTTATTTGGATCAAGATTTTCTGCAAGTCTTTTAGAGTTTTTCCTCGGGACAGGCATTACCGGGTCGTTTATTCTTTTAATTTTATCTAAATTGATATTTGGTTCTTGAGGCATTAAATCAATGTTATATATGATTTAAAATTATCATCCTTTGCATTAACCACATCTTCATATGAATCAATTATGTCTGAAGTGATTTTCCCAACCTGCCCATCAGATATATCATCTTTATCAATACTTACTACTCCTATAACACCCGTTGCAGTTCCGGTAAAAAACACCTCATCTGCAGTTTTAAGATCTTCAACAGTAAGGTTTTTTTCTTCAATTGGTATATTTTTCTGTTCAGCAATCTCAATAACTGTTCTTCTGGTAATTCCATTTAGGGCACCTGTGGAATTTGGAGGTGTGAAAATATTATTATCTTTAACAATAAAAATATTTTGTCCACTGCCCTCAGCAACTGTTCCATCATCACCCAACATTATTGCGTCATCATATCCATTCTCAACAGCATCAATCTTGGCTAATGTGGAGTTCATGTAGCCTCCTACACCTTTAGCTAAAGGTATAAAACTCGTCGGACTAATTCTTCTCCATCTTGAAATACAAACGTTGACACCCTGATTGACTGCCTCGTCTCCTAAATAAGCTCCCCAGTACCACGCTGCTATTGAAACCCTTACAGGAACATCTTTTGGAAGAAGTCCCATTTCCCCTTCACCAAAAAAAACTAAAGGTCTGATGTATGCCGATTCAAGCTTGTTTTTGCTCACAACATCTTTTATTGCTTCGAAGATAACTTCTTTAGTGTACGGAATTTTTAAATTATATGAATCAGCTGAAGCAAATAATCTATCAACATGGTCATTAAGTCTAAAAATTGAGACACCTTTTTCTGTATTTCTTGCTCTTATACCTTCAAACACACCAGTCCCGTAATGCAGAGTGTGTGTCATTACATTTATCTGAGCACTGTCCCAGTCAACAAATTCACCATCAAACCATATAAATTCGGATTTTTCCACAGTAAATAAATACTACACCTTTTAAAAGGTCTATCCAAGAAAAATACTATTATTCAAATTGTGAAACGATTTATTGCTTCAGGATTTGGGGTTGGCCTTTTTTGGGAGGCATTTTTTAAAAATAAAAAAGGTGGCGGCACTTTTGCCTCTTTAATATTAATATTTGAAATCTACTTCGGTAATAGTCTGTTTGGGATTTGGAACACTCTTAACTTATTCATATTATTTATTGTTTTAATTATTTTATATTTTGTAACTGTCGATGATGATGATGCATCCTCTGATCCAAGCTGGATTACGCTAGATGAGATTTGTGGAATGAGTCTTGTAACAATAGGTTCTGGGGCTGAATTGTTACCTTTGTTGTCTGGTTTTCTAGTTTTTAGATTAAGTGATATTCTTAAGCAACCATCTTTTGTTGGAGAATTAGAGCAGCTTCCAGGGAAATTAGGAGTTCTCTACGATGATCTTGGGGCTGGGTTTATTGGATTAATTTCAGCTATGATTGTGAATCAAATTATCCAAATAACTCTTTAAGTAAAATATCTTTTACAGTTCCAGGATTAACCTTATTCTCCGAACTTTTCATTACTTGACCCACTAAAAAACCAACAAGTTTGTCTTCGGGGTCTTCTAATCTTTCAACAATATCTTGATTTTCTTTAATTACTGAAGTCACAAGTGTTTTTATTTCCTCATCATCTGAAGATTGGATAAGATTGTTATCGGTTGCATAAGATTTAGGATCAATATCCTCACCTAACAATTTCGCAAGAATATCTTTTGCTGATGTAAAAGAAACCTCATTAGTTTCAAACAGATTTATTAAATTAGAAATTTTTTCTGAATCAACCCAATCAGGTAACTCATCAATTTCTGCTTTTCTCATTTGCCCTTGTAGTTCCCCTGTAAGAAAATTAAATGTTGATTTGCTATCTTTGGTATTTTTAACGGTAGACAAATAAAGATCATATAACCACTTTTCACCTTTATCTAGATAGTTTGAATCTGATAAAGATAATCCGGATTCTTTTAAAGTTTTTCTTTTATCAGTAGGTAAGTTTTTAATATGCTTTTTTGAATTATTAATAAATTCTTCATCAATAATCATATTTGGTAAATCTGGATCTGAAAAATATCTATAATCAGCACTTCCCTCTTTTGTTCGCATTGATAAAGTGACCTGTTTATTTTCATCCCAATGCCTAGTTTCCTGAATTACAGAATCACCTTTTTCAATTTGTTTGGACTGTCTCATGATTTCATAATCTATTGCTTTTTCTAATGACTTCAATGAATTCATATTTTTAATTTCTACCTTAGTTCCAAGTTCATCTGAATCTTCATTTGCTACAGATATATTTGCATCAAATCTTAAATTTCCTTTTTCTAATTTTCCTTTTGAAATTCCAAGATCGATGACTATTTGTCGTAATTCTTCAATATAAGCGACGGCCATTTTTGAAGTTGAGATAACTGGCTTAGTTACAACCTCTACTAATGGAATGCCTGATCTATTAAAATCTAAAAGTGTACTGGTTGCAGAATCAATCCTGCCTGAACCAATATGAACACTTTTTCCGGTATCTTCTTCCATATGTACTCTTTCAATTTCAACTGAATGAAGTTTCTCATCTAAAACAATTTCTAAAGACCCATTAACGCCTACAGGAAAATCAAATTGAGAAATTTGATAATTTTTTGGCAAGTCAGGATAAAAATAATTTTTTCTATGAAACATACCTTCATTAGTTATTTTGCAATTTGCACCTAAAGAAAGCATGACTATATATTCAATAGCTGTTTTATTTGGTACTGGTAAAGCACCTGGAAGACCTAAGCATGTTGGGCAAACGCTAATATTAGGTTTATCAGTTTCAACTACTTCGCAGGAACAGAACATTTTTGATTTTGTATCTAGTTCAACATGAGTTTCCATTCCGATGGTTGCTTTAAGATTCATTATTTTCCTTTAATAGATTTGGAGAAAAATTAAATTCAACCATATCCTCAATGGATTCTGCTAAATCAATAAGGGAATAATCTGAGCACGGCTTACCCATTATCTGTACTGATAAAGGTAAGTTATTTTCCGATAATCCGGTTGGTATGCTTATAGCTGGTAAGCCTGCAAGATTGGCTGGAATTGTACATAAATCAGATAAATACATCTCAAGTGGATTCTTTGTTTTTTCACCAAAGCCAAATGCTGGTGTAGGTGTCGTTGGTGATAAAATAAAGTCAACTTTGTCGAATGCAGTTTTAAAATCTGAAATAATTTTTGATCTTACTTTTAAAGCCCTACCGTAATATTCATCAAAATATCCAGCGGATAAAGCATAGGTTCCCAATAAAATTCTTTTTTTAACTTCTTCACCAAATCCAACTGAGCGTGTTTTATTCATCATTTCATAACTTGTCGATGCCTCTTCTCTAATGCCATATCTCACTCCATCAAATCTTGATAAATTTGCAGAACATTCCGCAGGAGCAATAAGATAATAAACTGACAACGCCATTTCAGTAAGAGGTAAAGAAATTTCAATCACATCATGCCCTTTATCTTTTAGTAGATTGACTACTTTGTTAACTTCATTTTGAGACTCGTGTGAGACTCCTTCTTGCATAAGTTCCTTTAAAATACCGACTTTTATTTTTTTATTTTCTAGTTTTGTATATTCAGGAGTTATTGATGTAGCGTCCTTACTGTCATATCCTTGAATTTCATTAAATATAATTCGTGTGTCGTCCACTGTATTTGTAATTGGACCAATTTGATCTAGAGAAGATGCAAATGCTATCAAGCCATATCTTGAGACTGTTCCATATGTTGGCTTGAACCCAACCACTCCACAAAATGAAGCGGGTTGTCTTATTGATCCTCCTGTGTCACTTCCTAATGATGCTACAGCTGACCCTGCAGAGACTACTGCAGCCGAACCACCAGACGATCCGCCAGGTACAAAATTAGGATTCCAAGGGTTTTTTGTAGGACCATAAGCAGAATTTTCTGTTGAGGAGCCCATTGCAAATTCATCAAGATTCGTTTTTCCCGTAAAAATTGTTCCTGCTTTTTTCAAACTTGAAACAACCGTTGCATCATATGGTGAAACATAGTTTGAAAGCATTTTTGATGAACATGTTGTCTTATATCCATAAACATTTATGTTGTCTTTTATTGCAATTGGAATTCCATCAAGAAGTCCCAAACTATCATTTTTTGAATATCGCTTGTCTGACTCTTTAGATAATTTAAGACCCTCATCATAAAATAATTCTAGATGTGCATGAAGAACAGATTCGGTATAAGAAGCAGTTTCATATACCTGCTCAAATAATTCAGATGGTTTCATTTCTTTATTCTGAAACAATTCATTGATCTTGGAAATTGAAGGTATATTATTTGTCATGTCTATTTATTCTATGGATGGTGGTACAACAAAGTGACCATCTTTTGTTTCAGGAGAGTTCATCATTGCGTCCTCGTGTTTCAAAGATTCTTTTGATTCATCTTTTCTAAGCTCAAGGACCTTGCTTAAAGGATGAATATCAATTTTTTCATCTTTAATATCAACATTTTTTAATGCGTCAACATGTTCAAGAATGATTTGTAAATCCTTTTGAAGTTTGGCTTTTTCATCTTGACTAAGCTCTATAGAGGCTAGATTTGATACATCATCAATGTTAAATTTTTCACTCATGTAGCACTCTCAAGAAACTTATTTAATATCTCATAAGATTCTAATATTTCATTTTTAATAACAAATTCATCTGAAGTATGAGCCAGTAATGGATCGCCTGGCCCAAAATTTAATGCTGGAATGCCATGATTTGTGAATCTTGCTACGTCTGTCCATCCTTGTTTTGGAGTAACCTTTAAACCCGTAGAGTTTATAAATTCATTGATTATATCTAGATTTTTATTTGGTAATGCACCAACAGATATGTCTTTAACACTGACATGACCAAATTTTTGAAGATGTTCAGTAATATATTTTTCTGCATCCTCAGCCGAAAAAGAAGGAACGAATCTAAAATTTACATTCAAAGTGATATCTGGTGGTGTCACATTGTTTGCGACTCCACCATTTATTCTTGTTACAGTTATTACCTGTTTGTAAATCAAACCATCAATTTCATAATCTTTAATTTCATTCTCTGATAAAAATTCAGTTATTTCTTTCAGTTTAAAAAATGGATTTTCTCCCATCCAAGGTCTCGCGGAGTGACTTGAAACACCAGGAATAATTAATGTTGCATTAAGTGTTCCATTACAACCTAGTTGGCACTCTAAACTACTTGGCTCCATCACAATTGCTAATTCAATAGAGAAATCTTCCTTCAACTTGCCCATTAGGTTATTTAACCCATTTTGTTCTGGAGTCCCCTCTTCACCTGTGTAAAAAACACCAACTACATTTTCCCTTTCATCAAGTATGGTCTGAATCATTACTGCAACCCCAGCTTTCATATCAACAGCTCCCCGACCAAAAATATTTTCTTCATCAGAATAATTCTTTTGGCTTTCATGAATAGGAACAGTGTCGAGATGCCCAACTAAAGCTATTTTCGGATTTGAATCAGGAGAATTAACAATTATGCCCCCTTCATCTTTAAATATATTTCCTTTATATCCAGAATCCAGAAGATAACTTTCAATGAAATTAATTAATTCCTGTTCATCACCAGTTACTGATTCAATATCTATTAATCTTTGGGTCAATTCGTTTAGGTTCAAACGTCAACTCCAAATGTTCTGAGTGCATCATTTAATGAAGTTTTCTCATTAGTTGATTCTTTTCTCTGCCCAATAATTAGTGCACATTGGACTTCAAATTCACCACTTGGAAATTTCTTTGGTCTAGTACCAGGAATTACAACTGAGTTCTCAGGAACAACTCCTTTATGCTCAATAGCCTCTTTACCAGAAACATCAATCACTGGAGTGGAGGAAGTTATTGTAACGTTTGCACCTATAACCGCTCCTTTGCCAACTCTTACACCTTCAACAATTATTGCCCTTGAACCAATAAATGCACCGTCTTCGATAATTACTGGCATTGCAGATGGCGGTTCTAAAACACCGCCTATTCCTACCCCACCAGATAAATGAACATTTTTTCCAATTTGAGCACATGATCCAACTGTTGCCCAAGTATCTACCATTGTTCCAGAACCAACATAAGCTCCAATATTTACGAAACCAGGCATAACAACCACTCCAGGCTCACAAAAAGCTCCATACCTTACGACTCCGGGGGGAACCACTCTAATTTTTAAATCTTCATAATTCTTTTTTGGTTCTAATTTATCAAAATAAGTTACATCGCCTGATGAAATGACTTTCAAATTTTCTATGGTGAAATAATATAATATTGATCTTTTTACCCATTCATTCACCAGCCAGTCACCGTTAACTTGTTCTGCAACTCTTATTTTGCCATTATCTAATGCGTCAATAGTCTGTCTGATTGAAGATATATCTTCGCTAGAGATGTTATCAGCATCAATGTTTTCAATGTTTTCTTTTAATTTTTCAATATTCATATTGGTCTCTTTTTAGTTATTAGATAGTATTTTAATGTATGAGTAAAAACACTTATAGATTTATTATTCTTTTATTAACTGGCTTATTAATTTTTGTTATTTGGTGGGGAGTCTCATTTTCTAGAAATAATTCAGAAATTGTAGAGTTACCACAAGTTATTGAAGATATTTATCCACTTCCAAACGATCAAGTGCCACAACAGTCAAGTATTATTGTTGATGTTCCCGTTGGATATGAAATTGTCTTGATTGTTGATAATTACATTATCCCAAGTAATGAAATTCTTTTTCAAGATGCAATTGGACTTGCAACGTGGAGACCTGGTCCGAACAAATCTTTTGAGACATGGTTAGCTGGAAAACATACTGTTGTAGTTCAGTGGTCAAAAACAACTGGACTCCCAGATGTTGGCGAATTTAGTTGGATTTTTTATACTTATTAATTAAAGATTTGAACTTAGCTTCATTCAACATTTTAACTTGAAGTGATAGAGCTTTTTCATACTTAGATCCTGGGCTAGAACCATATATCAGATAGTTTGTATTTTTCGAAATAGAAGTTGTAACTGTACCTCCAAGTTCTTCAATCAGTCGAGTTACTTCCTGTCTTGTAAATTCCTCAAGAGTGCCAGTAATTACGAATGTACGTCCAGACAAGTAACTTTTTGTCTCATTTTGAGTTCTTTTAAAATTAAAACCACTTTTTTTAAGATTCTCTACTAATCTCATATTTTGCTTCTCTGTCTTCCATTCAGATAGAGATTCTGAAACACTTCTTGAAATACCATGTATATTCTCAATACTGGATTTATCAGCACTAAATACTCCGTCAATCGAATTAAAGTTTTGGATTAGTAATTGAGCTGTTCTCTTACCTACAAATCTAATACCAAGAGCTGTAAGTAGCTTATCTTGAGGTGCATTGGTTGAGGAAGCTATTGCTGATAATAAATTATTTGTTTTTTTCTCTTCCCATTGAGGTAATTTAATGAGGTCATTATATTTTAAATTATAGATATCACTGATATCTTCTATAAGCCCTTCTGTCAAAAGTATATCTATCGTTTCCCTACCTAATCCCTCTATCTCGAGACCAGATTTTGAACCAAAAAATATCAGCGCCTCTTTTTTAGCTAGGTTACAAGACAATTTTTCCTTACATCGTGGTACTTTTTCTTCTTCATTAAATTCAATAGTTGAATCTCCACAAGGGCAACTAGTAGGAAGATTCCAAATTTTTTCGGTTCCATCTCTTCTTTCTTTAATCGATGAAACAACTTCTGGTATTACATCTCCAGCTCTTCTTACAATTACATAGTCATTAATTCTAAGATCTTTTCTTCGAATCTCATCAGGATTATGAAGTGTGGCTGAGGATACTGTTGCTCCTCCGACATTTATTGGCTCTAAAACTGCGACAGGGGTGATCGCACCTGTTCTTCCAGTTTGTAATTTTATATCTTTTAATTTTGTTGTCTGTTCTTCAGAGGGAAACTTAAACGCGACCGCCCATCTTGGGGCTTTTGAAGTAAAACCAAGTTCATCTTGGGTTTGTAAAGAGTCAACTTTTAAAACAGCTCCATCGATTTGATAAGAGTATGTTGTTCTTGAGTTTTTGATAATATCAATAAAATTCTCAAGCTCTTCTTGAGTATTCGATGTGTTTATCATATTGGTTTCAAACCCAAGCTCACCCATGAGCTCATTGTTTTTAGAATGTAACTTGTTCTGTATAGGAGTATCGTAATTTATTAATTGATATGCTAGTAACCTCAAATCTCTCTGCGCTGTGGTTGATGCATCTTTTTGTCTAAGTGAACCTGCAGCTGCATTTCTAGAATTAATAAATATATTTGTTCCTTCTTTCCTAATTCTTGATAGAGTATTTTTTTCATCTTGAGTGAGCTGATCTTTATCTTTAGTTTTTAATTTTTCAAGAATGATTAAGTCTTTTTGTCTCTGCTTATTAAGTTTTTTGAAACTATCAGTAGGCATATATACTTCTCCCCGAACCTCAATAGTTCCTTTAATCTCTTTTTTTAAACGTAAAGGAATGTTTCTTATTGTTTTAACATTGTGGGTTACATCTTCACCAACAATACCGTCTCCTCTTGTAAGTCCTCTTTTTAAAAGGCTATCTTCATAAATTAAAGAAATAGCTAAACCATCAATTTTTGGTTCAACTGTAATTGGAAAAATTGTCGTATCTGTTATTTTTTGTAGTCTCTCAAACCATTTTTTTAGATCCTCACTACTTTCAATATTATCTAAGCTGTACATTCTTCTTTGGTGCTCTATTGATTCAAATGCAGAGCTTGGAGTCTCAGTTACTCTTTGAGTTGGGGAATCTTTCATCAATAATTCAGGATGATCTTGTTCGATTAATTTCAAAGAATTAAATAACTTATCGTATTCTCCATCTGACATGATTGGGTCATTTAGTACATAATATGCATGTTCAGCATTAGTTAATTTGTCAATAATTGCTCGAACATCTTTTTTGTTCATCCCACATTCTCCAAAACTTTAGGGCTTATTCTTCCACCGCACACAACTTTTGTACCATTGTAAATAACACCAAATTGACCAGGGGCAACACCAAATGCCGGTTCTTTTAGCTGTACTAAGATTTTTGTATCTGATAACTTTTTAATTTCACAAGGAAGATCTTCTGAGTTATACCTTGTTTGTATTGTAAGGTTTTTGTATTCAAGATCATTTACGAATGACAACTCATCAACAATAAATGAACTAACTAAAAGATCTTTTTTTTCTCCAATAGTTACATTTTTGTTTTGTACATTAATTTTTGTTACATATCTAGGTGTACCGTACCCCCCTGGTAGGCCTTTTCTCTGTCCAACTGTAAATTTATGTATTCCATTATGGTCACCCACCTTGTTTCCCTCAGTATCAAAAATCTCACCAGGGGAGGTTAAATCTATTCTTTTTTCAACAAATGATCGATAATCTTTTTTTCCTACAAAACAAATATCCTGACTATCTTTTTTAAAGGCTGTTTTTAATCCAATTCTTGCCGCAATTTGCCTAACATCAGGTTTACTTATTTCACCAAGCGGAAATGTTATGTTCTCTAGATCAGATGATTTCAACATATGGAGAACATAAGATTGATCTTTATCAATATAGTCTGCTTTATGTAGTTCGTATTTATCATTGTTTTTAATTATTTTCGCATAATGTCCTGTAGCAACTTTGTCACAATTTAATTTTTTTGCTTGATTAATGAAATGATCAAATTTTACAGATCTATTACATTCAACACATGGATTTGGTGTAAGGCCTTGTGCATACATTTGTGTAAAATTATCAACTACATTTTTTGAAAAAGATTCTGTGTAATCGAGTACATAATAAGGTATATCTAGCTTAGAGGCGACTTTTCTTGCATCCTCGCTGTCTGAAGCAGTACAGCAACCAGATTCTGGCATTTCTCCATTTGGACCCTCCCATAATTTCATAG
>CACJXH010000020.1:0-12390 GCA_902597375.1 uncultured Candidatus Actinomarina sp.
AATTTACCACAATTATTAGTATTAATTAGTAAATGATAGAAACATTAAGTCAAAACCCGCTTTCACTGGTATTAATATTTCCAGTTGTAACCCTTACGGTTTTTGTAGTTGGAATAATTAGGATAGATTTAGCTAAATTTCAACAAAAACATGTCTCAGGCAAAGAAGAAGAATAATCATTTTTTTGTCACAACAAAATACTTATATTAGATTATGAATTTTGGTGAACTAGAAAACCTTAATGACTCAGAACTCTTTGATTTACAGAATAAAATATCAGAAA
This sequence comes from uncultured Candidatus Actinomarina sp., assembly GCA_902597375.1. GTDB lineage: Bacteria > Actinomycetota > Acidimicrobiia > Actinomarinales > Actinomarinaceae > Actinomarina. The sequence continues at coordinate 284 of CACJXH010000020.1, forward strand.
TTGTAAAACAAAGAAATCTTGAAAAAGGAGATTTAGAGGAAATAATTGATAATTCTTTTAATGTAGGTTTTCCAAAAGTAGATAGCCTAGGATTAAACCCTTGGATTGAGTATTCCTTAATTATTTGCCCTGGAGCAAGAATTGATAAAACAAAAACAAGACATATTTGTAAATTTATTGTCATTGATGAGGAATGGTCATGGGAGTCACCACACATGATTAGTGATGTAATACGAAGAGACCAATCTTCAAAAAACTTTAGGCAACATTCGATAACGCTGATTTCACCATTTGAAGGCATGAAGGTGCAAGTAATATCTCAAAAATCACAACATGGAAAACATCTTGTTGAGAGCGTCGAGTCTTTTGAATTTAAAAACGGGATACTTGAGAAAACTATGACAAAATCATCAAGATCAAGGGAACATTAATTATTCACCAAAGTTTTATAATTTAATTATATGTTAAATGTAGTCGTGATTGGTGGTGGCTTTGGGGGTCTTAAATTCCTACAACGGGCTAGAAGCAGCAAGATTCAATTTACGCTTATTGATAAGCAAAACCATCATTTATTTCAACCTTTACTCTATCAAGTTGCAACAGCAGTTTTGTCGCCTGCCAACATCGCTTTTCCAATAAGAAGAATGTTTAAAAATTTTAAAAATGTAAAAGTTATTTTAGATGAGGCCACTGACATTAATAGAGAAGATAAAACTGTAACAATTTCCAGTGGTGAAAAAATAAAATATGACCAATTAGTTGTAAGCACGGGTTCTAGACATTCATATTTTGGCAATGATGATTGGTCAGAGTATTCAAACGGTCTTAAAGGCATAAATGACGCACTGCAGATTAGAGAACGTTTATTAAGAGCATTTGAAAAAGCTGAGAACGAAAAAAATATTGAGAATAGAAATAAATATTTAAATTTTGTTGTTGTAGGAGGAGGTCCTACAGGAGTTGAAATGGCTGGGTCAATTGCAGAAATAGCTTATAAAAATATGAAAGAGGAATTTAGAAACTTCAAAAGCTCAGATGCAAACGTATATCTTATCGAAGCAACAGAAAAAATATTACCAATGTATAGTGATAGGCTTTCTGGCAAAGCAGAAAAATATTTAATCGATTTTGGGGTTCAGGTTAGAACAAACGAAAAAGTGATAAAAATAGAAAATGACTTAGTAGTTACTGATAAAGAAAGCATAGAAACAGACAATGTGATTTGGGCTGCTGGAAATGAAGCAAGCCCAATAATTAAAAAACTAAATACAAAAACTGACTCTGAAGGAAGAGCGATAGTTGATCCTGACTGTTCTATTAAAGAAGATGGAAATGTATTCGTTATCGGGGATGCGGCAAATTACAAGAATAAGAACAACTCTACACTCCCTGGTATAGCTCCTGTTGCTATTCAGCAAGGTAAATATTTAGCAAAAATTATTAAGAATAAAACTCTAAAACAAGATAGAAAACCATTCAAATATTATGACAAAGGAATGATGGCAACAGTTGGGAGATACAAAGCAATTGGCAAGATTGGAAATATAGAAATATCTGGATTTATCGCTTGGTTGTTTTGGAGTGCAATACATATACTTTATTTAATTGGATATAGATCAAAAATATTAGTAGTTATCGAATGGATATTCTCTTACCTCTTCAATAAAAAAGGAACAAGATTAATTTATAGAGAACCTACTTAACTTTATAACAGTAAAAGAGCTATTCCTAGAAAACCAGCAAAGCCTGCAATGTCTGTAATTAATGTAAGAAATATGTTTGATGCTAATGCGGGATCAAAACCTATCTTTTTAAGCATTAAAGGTATTGATGAACCAAATAAATTACCAATAAATATGTTTCCAAAAACTGCAATACTAAGTGCTAAAGAATAATCATTCAAACCAATGAAACTTAGTATTAAAAAAGATAAAACACCTACAAAGATACCATTTATTATTCCTATGAAAGTTTGTTTTCCGATTACCTCAAAAACCCTAGCATCAGAAACATCATTTCTAGCAAGAGCCCTAATTACTATAGCTAGAGATTGAGCACCTGAATTTCCACCAACTAAAGCAACTACTGGCATTAGGGCAGCCAGAAGAATGTCGCTAGCAATAGTCTCTTCGAATTGAGATATTAGTAAAGACACTATAAAAGCCAAACCCATATTTATTGCAATCCATGGGAGCCTTAAACGTATAGACTTTTGTATGGGTGTGAATATAGTTTCTTCTGCTCCAGCACCAAACGATTGTGAGAAATCTTCTGCAATTTCAGTTTGAATAACATCTAGCGCCGTATTGACAGTGGTTTGACCGATAAGTTTGTTACTTTTATCTACTACTGGAAGAGCTAACAGTTCATATTGTTTAATTAAAATTGCTGCCTCCTCTTGATCTGAGGACGGATTTACAGAAATTGGATTTTGAATCATTACATTTTTAATTAATTCATTTTCATCTGCAAATACTATTTCCCTGAATGAAATAACCCCGGTTAATTTCCCTTCATTATCAACGGAATATACGTAAATCAGATCTTCAACATTATCGTGAAGAGCTTTTAACTCTTTTAGTGCATCTTTAACTTTTAAACCAGTTGATATTTTTGCAACCTCTTCAGACATCTGTCTACCTACCGAGTTTTCAGGGTAAGCTAGTCTCTTGTTTATGTTGAGTTTTGTTGACTTATCAAGAATTTCTAAAATTTCTTCGGTTTCATCTTCAGTAGATCTCTCAAAAACATCAACTACATCTTCTGTATCCATTTGTTTAAATATCTCTTCAACATAAGAATCTTTTAATATCTCTACAATTTCAATAATTGCTCTTGGTCTCAGTGATTCAAATATTTTTACTGAAGTTTCAATAGGAAGTGAGGTAATTAATTTTCCTGCTTCTGATGGGTCAAATTCTTCTAGAGTATCAGCGGAGTCAAACGGGTCGGTTTCAGCAATTTGAACCCATAGGTCTTTATTATTTTCTAAATATATCAAAGCTTGACCAGGTTCTGAACGTGCTAAATCTCTTAATTCTTTACCTTTTAATGGTTCTTTTGAATCATTATTCATGAATACCTCGTATTCACTTTAATTGTCTTAATAAATTTTATTTATGTTAATTGTTTTTTGTGCCAGTCAATTATCGATTCAAACCTTTGAATTCTATGATTTGGCTTCCCTGATCTAGAAAGTTCGTGGCTTTCATCTGGAAATCTAATCATTGTTGTATCAATACCACGTCTTTTAAGATTTGAAAACAGTTGTTCAGCTTGTTCAACTGGACATCTGTAGTCCTTTTCAGAATGAATAATTAGGGTAGGAGTAATAATATTATTTGCATATGTGATTGGACTTTTTTTTCTGTATAAATTTAAATTATTATTCATATCATCTAAAAGATACATTTCAGGAAAACCAATACCGATATCTGACGTTCCTACCATCGTTTCCCAATTCAGCAAAGCTCGCTCAACAATTGCAGATTTAAACATTTTTGGATAATGGCCAATAACCCAAGAGGTCATAAATCCTCCATAAGAACCACCCATAATTCCGTAATTTTTGTTTTCAATACCCATAAGCTTCAGCATTTTTTTAAAAGAAGTTAATACATCGTGTACATCATTAACTCCCCATTTTCTTCCGCAGACATCTCTCAAGAAATCATGACCTCTTCCTGTTGAACCTCTAGGGTTGCAGGCAATAACATTGAAACCAGCTGAAGCATATGTTTGAAATTCATCAAAAAACGTGTATCCATATTGACTTGCGGGTCCACCATGTATATTTAATAGTGTTGGTTTATTCTTACCAACAAAAATTCCCCATGTGTCTATATCAGATTGACCAGTATCTATTCGATGATATTCACATCCAAATGTTCTCACATTATTATTGAAGTCATCATTTATGGTAGACAGCTTCTTGAGTCTCCCATTTACCAATTTAAATATTTCATCGGGATGGGAGAAAGAATTTGCTATTACATACAAGTCTTCACCTATAAAATTAAAATCTTTTATAGTTATATCTTCTTCAATTATCGTTTCTTTCTTACTCGCATTCCTTAAAAGAGTTTTTCCAGAGTCTTCATATAAACAAAAGATTTCATTATTATGAATTTTTACTGACACGACATTTCTATCAAATTCATGCTCAAGAAAACTCAATTTTCCATTTTCTGAGACTTTTAAAATGGTAGTGTTTGTTGGCCAATCGAATCTTTTTCTTAAGCCGACGGCGTAAAGTTTATCTTTAAGACTAAAGATTTGATTAAACATTCCACCAGAATTAATTTTTACTAATTTTGACTTTACTAATTTGATTATGTGTTCCTCAAGCATTGTTCCGTTTTCATTATGCTGACTTCCTATAAAGTAAAGATCCGACCCCACTTCAATTAAAGATGATATAGAAAGTAACGATTCCTTATCACCATCAACAATTTTTTCAATTTTTAATGAAGAAATGTTTATTTTATAAATGTGAAATCTTTTATTGTAAATTACTCCAGTGGTGTCAAATCTGAAGGGTAACTTGTTGATAACTGTAGGCTGATCTGTTTTATTCTCAATTTTTTTAAACTCGTCAGACCATTCTTTGGTAATCACATAAACGAACTTGCTATTCTCACTCCAAACATAATTTACAATTGAGTCCTCAGTATCAAAGATTACTTTTTCACTATTACCATTTTTTACAACTAAATAAGTTTTCGATGAATTTTTCTTTTTCTCAAGCGAGTCAAGAATCTCTGAAGATTTAGGTGTTTTAACAAATGAAATCAATTTATTATTTTTTGAATATTTTGGAATTGAGAAATTCCAGTTTGTAGACTTTTTTAAATCTGTCCATTTATTTTTTGATAATTTATGAATTAAAGATTCATATGAATTGTTTTCCAAGTTTATTTTCGTTGATTTGTAAACAATATCTGAACCATTACTTTGAAGCTCAGACAAATTTTTAATGTCAGATATATTATTAGGATTCATTTATAGTTTTATGTTATTTTATTCTGTTGTAAAGCAGTGTGCCAATTATAGAGAATATAAAACCTACACCAAAAGTATTTAAGTCAGCAAGTCCATAAATGTCAGTAGGTATAAACAACCCCCCAGGATTTACATTTAGATCAACATAATTAAATCTATATAATATTGATGAAACAAAACCTAGTGAAAATGGAATCACAATACCTTGACTTGTTTTTCTCATGCGGATTTTATAAAACGCTGGAAAAACCAAACATACTGCTAGTAAATCAGCAAATAAAAATACTGAAAAAATATTTGTAACAAAAAACGACAAGGTTAAAGATCCAAATGTTATAACCAGCGTGATTATTTTTGCTTCGGCAACACCACTTTTGACGATATCTAAAGCCATTGTTGATGATATTGCGCTTTGTAGTGTGTCGATACTTGATGCAACCAACATTGTGCAAAGTCCTATAACAAGTATCCTTGAGAAACTATTTAATTGTATTTGTTGAATAAAACTTAATGATGGGTTCTCAATTCCAAAACCAGCACCTGACGATCCAGCAATCCCAAGTATTAGTACAGTTAAAAAACATCCAAGACCTGCAAAAATTGAAGATTTTTTTATTACGCTATCGTCTAATGCTGAGTAAGTTCTTTGCCAGTAACCTTGTGAAAAAATTTCAGCTGCAGTCACTGCAAGGATAACTGCAACAGCTGATTTAAAGCTAGGAAATGTAAATGAATTAAGCCCCCCAATGTTTGCTGCTTTTAAAATTTCTCCTAAACCGTTTTGACTAATCCAGAGAGAAAAAACTATAAATAATAGAATAATTATCGAGATCCCCTGAAATCTATCAGTAATTAAAGATGCTTTGAAACCCGACAAGTTTAAATATAGGAATGTGACTAGTGCTATTGCTAAACAAACAATTAGGCCTGAAGTGTTAGATATCTCCGGAAAAAGAAAGTTGATTGATGCAAATTCTGCAATTAAAAAAGCCGACATATAGATGATTGCAACTAATGAAACAAAAATTTGTGCAAAATTTCCGTATTGTTTGTTTATATATTGAGGTAGTGTTGCCTTATCTGGTACAGCATCAACAATTTTAGGACCCAGAAAATAAAGCAGCCCAAAAGGTGTTGCAGCTGAAATAGCGTAACCTATAACATCAAAACCTAAACCATACCAGCCGACCTCTGCCGGAGAAGCAATAATCCAAAGACCCATACCGCTTGCATAAAAGCTAAGGCTCAAATTAAAAGTATTTTGAGATTTTAACATCACAAAATATCCATCCCCAACTTCTTTATTTGAAAGTCTTCTTGTTAAAACAAGAAATAGTAAAAGGATGAAAAAGATTAAAATATAATTTATTAAAACATTTGCACTAATTTGCACCATTACCTCATTTCGTAAATGGGATAAGAGTACCGAATATCCCTTCGTTAGAATTACCTAACAGGTTCATACGGTCGGTTTTTAACCCTCTCAGCTCTACTGCTCCCGTTAGTTATATATTAGTTTAAATTGTGAATAAACAACCTATCTATAATTTATTATTAACATCTCAATAATGAAAAATAATAATCTTCATCAAAAACCCTCTCTAATACAAACAATTTCAGCTGTTTTAACTGCAGGTGTAATGTGGGGATCTGGAAATGTAATTATAAGAAGTCTTTTATTAGAAGGGCTTAATGAAATTTTCCTCGTAACAGCGAGAGTACTAATAATTGGTACACTACTTTTTTCATATTATATTATTTTCAACAAAGATAAATTTGATAAACAACTTCTTAAAGAAGCTTCATTTACTGGACTGGCCTCAATATTTTTTGTTAGTTGGGCATTTATATTCGCACTACAATATATCTCATCTGGTCTTGTAACTTTATTAATAAGCTCAGCACCAATTTTTACGGCAATGTGGGTCAAGCTTATTTTAAAAGATGAAAAGATATCAAAACTAAAATATTTATCAGTTGTTGTTGGATTTTCAGGTATAGCATATTTGTTTATTTCACAAGAAACTGGACTGCTTAATCAAGGAAATATTTTTTTAGGAGGATCATTAGCATTTCTTGGCGTCCAATGTATTGCTCTTGCTACAGTCCTAAATCGAAAATATGCACCAAGGTATAAGGTAAACAGTTGGCTCACATTTCAGTACCCACTTGTAATAATTTTGACTTTGCTCACATTCTTTATTTCCGGTGTAGGTATAGATGTCTTAAATCTATCTCAGCTTTTGAGATTAGTAGCACTTGTTGTATGTAATCTTGGAGCTTTTCTTTCATTTACATGGCTCATTCAAAGAGTTAGTGCTTTGCAAGTGGCAAGTATTGACTACTTAGTACCCGTAGTTGGTGTTACAGCAGGGGTTCTATTTTTAGGAGAGACCTTTAACAGAAATATATTGATATCAAGCCTATTTATTTTTGCTTCTCTGTTGTTAACAACCAAGGATGAATTTTCAGACTAAAAGCTATCGTATACCTTTTTAACTTTTTTTAAATCTTGCCAAGTTAACCATTTTGGTTTACCGGGTTCTTTTGACGGATTTCTTAAAAGATATGATGGGTGAAAAATTGGCATCACTTTGATATCATCTTTTTCAATCCATTCTCCTCTAATTTTGGATATTGGTTGTTTTATATTGAGAAAAGACTCAACAGCTGTAGATCCTGCAAGCACAATAATTTTAGGATCTAAAAAACCGATTTGTTTATCAAGCCAAGTAATACAAGACTTGACTTCTTCTAAAGATGGTTTTCTATTGTTAGGAGGTCTACATTTCACAATATTTGTAATATAACAATCTTCTAGAGGATCAATTTCGACTGAGTTAAGAGCTGAATCCAACATTTTTCCAGCTCTACCTACAAAAGGAAAACCAGTAATATCCTCTTGTTCACCAGGCCCTTCACCGATTATTAAAATTTTTGCATCAGGATTGCCTTTTGCTACTACAACATTGGTTCTAGTTTCTGCGAGTGAACACTCCTTACACTTCCTGCATTCTTTATGAAGCAGTTCTAATTGATTTTTTGAAGTCATATCAAAATATTAATATAAATTATTTTTGTGAACGCCCCAGTTCTTCATAACTGGGGGAGTTTTTGTATGCCAACAACCTTAGGGGAGTAGCGTTTAAATAGAAGTTAAACAAATGAAAAATGTAAGTAAAAATGAGAAAACCCTTGAATACTCCGCTTGTTTTGTTGCCAAAACTCACTTCTTCAAGGGTTATCTCTTACCCTTCTTGTAATGATCCTCTATAAAGATTTTCTTCACAAAAAGTTAATTTAAAGATAAATAATATATTTAAAGATTTCAAAAAAAAATAATAAATTTTTTCCCACTCTAATTCTTGTTTTTAACTTTTATATATATATTAAATAAACCAACTATGACAACGATTCCTAGAACAGCACTTAGAACAGTTGATAAAAAATTATTATTAATATTTGTAATTCCATAATCATCTAAAAACAAAACTATTCCAGATTCCTCATTAAAACCATATGATTCCGCCACAGATTCAAGTCCATCTGGCGATGATGATGCATATGGTGTGATCAATGTCAGTAATAAAATCAACAAGATAAATATTCCATAAAATGAAGTTGCATTATTTTTAATTTCTTTATTTTGATTAACATAGACTAGATCTGAGCGAACCCTTAAAAGTAGAGAAACAATCAAACCAGTAATAATTCCTTCTCCTATACCAATAAGTACATGGCTTGAAACCATTGCAATCAAAACACTTCCAAGTGGCACAGCAACTGTTCCTCCAATTGCGTATTCAAGCACAAAAGCTATTGATGAGAAAACAACTGACAATAAACCAGCTATAAATGAACCAGAAATTATTGATGAGTAACTCTCATTAAATAATTTTTTCCATGTAGATATTACTAACCATCCAATGAGTGAAGTCACTACAGCCATATTAAGTAAATTTACACCGAGGGCACTTAAACCTCCGTCAGCAAAAAGAAGAGACTGTATGACAACAACAATAGAAATACAAATAATTCCAAGACTTGGTCCAAGTACAATTACTGCTAATGCACCTCCAAGAAGATGACCACTAGTTCCAGCCGCAATTGGAAAATTGATCATCTGTAAAACAAAAATTAATGCTGACATCATTCCTGTCAATGCTATTAATCGATCAGCAACTAAATTTTTTGCATTTCTTATATAAGCCCAAATAGTTCCAAGGCTAATTAATCCAGTTGCTGCAGATACTGGTGCGTTTATAAATCCATCAGGTACATGCATAAGAAAAGTATATAATTTTCTTTTCTTATTGCAAACTATTTGCAATATACATTTAAACTAAACCTTTAATCTTTAGCCATTCATGTATTTCACTCAAGGCATACATTCTTGTGTCTTGATTCAATATTTCATGTTTCGAATTCTCTACTTTAATGTATTTAACATTCTCTAGTTTGGATAACTCTAAAGAACCCTGAATTGGAGATATAGTGTCATTTTCACCATGAAGAACCAAAGTCTCAATATTAAGGTTTTTAATGTTTGAATTTACATAATCTTGAGCTTTTATAATCTCGTATCCAGCTCGAAATGTTATTGAACGAAAAACAAGAGGGTCATTGAAATAATTTTTCACAACATCTTTATCATTTGTTAAATTATTTTTTGTTACATTTGAGAAAGATCTTAAATTAGGCGCCAAACTAGACAACGGTTTAGCTAGTTTTTTAAGAAATTCTGGGTAATTTACTTGAAAAGTAGGAGCTGTAATTATCAAATAATCAGGATTAATGACATTATTCAATATTCCGTGAACAGCAACTAATGCACCAATCGAATGACCAAAAATTATTTTGTTGTCATAATTTTCTATTTTTTTGAAACCATCCTTAAGAGATTTATCCATTTCATCCCAAGAATCTATAGAACCTCTTTTTTCAACAAATTCTCCATGTCCAGGCAAGTCAATAAGGTGTGAATCAATGTTTAGTTTTTGGAACCATTTTGCATTGATTTCATGCCTTCCTTTATGCTCAAAAAAACCGTGAAGTATTAGTACCGCATTCTTATTCATAATTGATCTCTTTTCTTTAAACTTAATAATAATGAATATTGATTTTGTAAAAGTTCCATTTTCAAACAATCCATCTATGTCAAGATATGAAGGCCAAATATTTAATAAAAATCCAAGTAAGATTTATCTTCTTGAGAAACAAAAACAGTTAAACAAATTTGGTGACAGCATATATGGTCAGACAAAAGTTTCGATTGATAATGAATTACTTTTGAAAACTTTAAAATTCTTAAATTTTAATAATCTAACAACAATTAAGGAACTTACATTAATGCTGGAGGAAGATTTTGCAGTTATGTACGAGGGTAAAATGGAACTTGGTTCAATATGTTTTCCAAGTGGTTGGGAATTTAAAGAAAAGTTAGGAAAAGATTTCACATACATACATCAACCCGTTGCTGACAACAATAAGCTTATTTCCTCAAGTAAAAAATTATCTGAATACATGTGTAAACAAACTATCCAAAGATGGGTTTGGACTATAACTACTAGTAAAGAATTGAGTGAGCATCCACACCTAGAAAAACCTCAGTTAACTTCATTCGAAAATTTATATTTTAGGGTTGAAACACAAATCTCTACACCCATTGATGAGAAGACAAGTTTATTTTTGATCAAGGTTGATGTTTACTCTCTTATAGACGTCTGGGATTTAAAAATATTTGATAGTGTTAATTCAATGAGTGATAGTGTCTTAAACTACAAAGGGCTAGTAGAAATAAAAGAATTATTTAATAAAATGAAGTTATGAAAAAAGCTTACATCGCTGGACCATTGTTTGACGATCATGAAAGAGAGTATCTAGAAAAAATAACAGAAATAGTTGAAGACTTTGGATTTGAAACATTTCTTCCACATAGAGATGCAGGTTTAGTTACAGGCGATTTTACAAAAGATAAAAAAATCAAGGTTTTCGATGAAGATATGAAGTATTTAGAACCAGCAGATCTAGTAGTTGCTCTTTTGACTGGTAGAGATGTAGATTCTGGGACAGCTGCTGAGATTGGATATGCCTTCAGAGCTGGAAAAAAATTAATTGGAATAAGTGCAAACACCATAAAACCTATAAATAATTTTGTATGGGGAATATTTAATTACGGTGAGAATATAGTTGATAATTTGGATGATTTAAAAACAATTATTTCAAAGGAATTTAATTAATTATTTTCTTAAAGTCACTTTAATCTTTATCATTAAATCATATGGTAAGCAAGCAAGCTGAAAAAAGCATTAAGCAATACAGACGTTTTGCAAAATTACTTAGCATTCTATACAGAAGCCCAAATGAAATGACAAAGTGGAGAATAAAGTTATTTAGATGGTTTGTTGATTTACAAGGGACATTTGGTCCGAAAGTTAAAGGAACAGTTAAAGAAGAATTTAATTTTAATGGAGTAAACACATGGAAGATATCTACTCCTAACTCAAACCCAGATAGAGTACTGTTGTACTTTCATGGAGGAGCATATTCTCTTGGTAGTCCAAAAAGTCATTATTCATTAGTAAGTTATTTAGCTGACATTACTAAAACAACAGTTTATGTTCCAGACTATCGTTTAGGACCAGAAAGTAAATATCCCGCACAACTTGAGGATGCAATTACGGTGTATAACTATCTTTTGTCAGAAAAAAAATATAATTCAAACCAGATAGCGTTTGGTGGTGATTCTGCTGGGGGAAACTTAGCTCTTGTCACACTTCTAAAACTTATTGAGACAAAGCAAGATCTCCCTACGTCACTAGCTTTGTTATCACCGTGGACAGATTTAACTGGAAGAGGAGAGACTTATACAGCTGAAATGGCAAACAGGGATTTACTCTTAGGACCTATTTTTAAAAGAATATGGGAAAACAATGACACTCTTCATGGCTTTTATATAAACGAAGGAGAGTTTGATCCAGAAAATCCATATATGGTTCCATTAAAGGGAGACTTTAGAAAAAGTCCTCCCATTATGATTCAAGTTGGTTCAGAGGAACTATTACTTTCCGACTCCGAGTCTTTAAAAAAAATACTTGATAGAGACA
>CACJXH010000021.1:0-10752 GCA_902597375.1 uncultured Candidatus Actinomarina sp.
CAGATGACTCAGGATTATTTGTAGAGGCTCTAAATAATGAGCCTGGAGTAAAAACAGCAAGATATGCTGGTGGAACTGCAACAGCCGAAGACAATATTCAAAAACTGCTCAATAATTTGGAAAATGAAGATAATAGAAATGCCTTTTTTCAAACAGTGTTGTATTTTTTTGATGGGAACAATCGTCTAGATACTGAGGGAATTCTACCAGGTACCATTACGACATCACCAAGAGGAGATAATGGATTTGGTTATGACCCAGTCTTTGAAGTAAATGGCAAAACTCTTGCTGAGCTAAGTTTTGAGGAGAAGACAAAGATCAGTCACAGGAAAATCGCAACAGAGAAAATGTTCACGCTATTGAGTGAGACATTTAAAGAATAAATATATTTTTTGTAGACAAGCAAATTATCGAAACTATTATGAATTCATGATTAATTTCATAATTATTATTTAAGAACAACGAACTTATCGTTGTTACCCTTGCGTTGCAGGGATTTTTTTTTGGAAGAAGACGAATGAAGATAGACATATTTGATACGACACTTAGAGATGGGTTTCAACAGGAGGGAATCTCCCCATCAGTAAAGGATAAATTAGCTATTGCTAAGTTAATTGACGAGTTGGGTGTTGATTATATTGAAGGTGGATGGCCTGGAGCTTCACCTAAGGAAAAAGAGTTTTTTGATAAAGCAAAAAAAGATTTAAAGCTTAAGAATGCAAAATTAGTTAGTTTTGGTTCTACAAGAAAATTAAACGTAAAAGTTGAAGACGATCCACAAGTACAGGCACTTATTGATTCTGAAACAGAGTACGTCTGCATTGTAGGTAAATCATCCAATCTCCACATTACAAAGGCTTTAGAGACTGATGTAGACAGTGCGATTCTAATGGCTACTGAAACTGTTAAGTATCTAAAAGATAATGAACGAAAAGTATTTTTTGATGCAGAACATTTCTTTGATGGTTTGAAAGAGGATTCAGATACTACTTTGAAAATTTTAGATGCAGTAGTAAAAGAGGGCGTTGATTGTTTTATCTTTTGTGATACCAACGGAGGAACACTTCCTCATGAGGTCACGAATCTTTTAACACCAATTGTGGAAAAGTACCCCGATCAATCATTTGGCGTTCACTTTCAAAATGACAATGGATGTGCAGTTACAAACTCTCTGGCTGCAGTCAACCTTGGTGTGGAACATGTTCAAGGGACTATAAATGGTTATGGCGAGCGTACTGGTAATGCAGATCTTTGTACTCTTATTCCTAACCTCTCTTTAAAAATGGACTTTGAGACAGTGCCTGAAGAGTCACTTGAAAAACTAACTCCTATAGCAAATCACATTGCGGAATTAGTAAATATCGCTATTGACTCAAGACATCCTTATGTGGGTTCATCTGCCTTCACACATAAGGCAGGACTTCATGCTTCTGGTATGTCAAAAGATAATACTCTCTATGAGCACATAAACGCAAGTCAGGTAGGAAATTACACAAGAACTACTGTTTCTGAGTTAGCTGGAAGAGCAAGTGTAATTACTAAAGCAAAAGAATTTGGAATAGAACTTACAAATGATGATGCAAAAAATCTTATTGAGCAAGTACAAGATCTTGAATATCAAGGGTTTCAGTTTGAGGCTGCTGATGGTTCTCTATATTTATTAATGAAAAAGATCAAAGGAGAAGAGCCATCTTTTTTTGATTTTGAAAGCTTCAGAGTGTATTCGGAAAGAAGAAACTCTGAAAACGTTGTTTCAGAAGCTGTTTGTAAGATATCTGTAGAAGAAGAAAGATTCGTAACAACAGGAGAGGGAGTTGGTCCTGTCGATGCTTTAAATAAAGCTTTAAAATCTGCCTTGAATAAGAATTATCCCGATGTAAATAAGATTAAATTAACTGACTATAAAGTGAGAATCATTGACTCTTCAGATGGAACTGAGGCAAAAACAAGAGTCCTTGTTGAATTTACAGATGGCGAGATAAATTGGAGCACTATTGGTGTTCACGAAAATATAATTAATGCATCTTGGAATGCTTTATGTGATGGCTTTAATTATTATTTTATGGAAAGTTCATCATAAAATTTTTATAATTACGTTAGGTAATTAAAAATGTCTGAAAAAATTGAAAATTTACTTGGAGAAGATAGAACTTTTGACCCTCCATCAAGCATTGTAGAGAATGCAAATGCAACACAAGAATGGTTTGACCTAGCCAATGAAGACAGACTTACTTATTGGCAAAAACAAGCTTTAGAGAGAATCACTTGGTACAAAGAACCCAAAGAGATTTTGGACGATTCAGATGCACCTTTCTATAAATGGTTTAAAGATGGAGAACTCAACCTTTCTTACAATTGTCTTGACCGTCATTTAGAGACTGATGCAGACAGAATTGCTTTTTACTGGGAGGGAGAACCAGGAGACTCTCAAGAAATAACCTATCAAGATCTTTATGAGAGGGTCTGTAAGCTTTCAAACGGCCTAAAAGAGCTTGGTGTTAAGAAAGGTGATAGAATCGCAATTTACCTTGGTATGACACCTGAAATTGTGATCTCCATGCTTGCATGCGCAAGAATAGGTGCCGTCCATTCTGTTGTATTCGGAGGTTTTTCTGCAGAAGCTCTAGCTGACAGAATTAATGATGCTGAAGCAAAAGTTGTAATTACATCAGATGGTGCTTGGAGAAGGGGAGACATAGTTCCTCTAAAACAGAATGTGGATGACTCCCTAAAACTTACCGATCATATAGAGAGCGTAATAGTTGTAAAAAGAACTGAGAATGATATAACCATGGTTGACGGCAGAGACTATTGGTATAGCGAACTTGTAGATAAGCAGGAAGCTGATTGTGAACCTGAAGTAATGAATGCAGAGGACATGTTATATATCCTCTATACATCAGGTACTACAGCAAAGCCAAAAGGAATCGTCCACACACAGGCTGGATATCTTACTGGTGTTACTACAACACATTCTGCAGTATTTGATGTAAAGGAAGATGACATCTATTGGTGTGCCGCAGACTGTGGTTGGGTAACAGGTCATAGTTATATTGTGTATGGACCTTTAGCAAACAAAACAACAAGCGTTATGTATGAGGGTGCACCAAATGCACCAGATGAGAAAAGATTATGGAGTATAGTTGAAAAATATAAAGTCAATATTTTTTACACTGCCCCAACTGCAATTAGAGCTTTCATGAAGTGGGGAGTTGAGCATCCACAAGCACATGACTTAACGTCACTCAGATTGCTAGGTACTGTTGGTGAGCCAATTAATCCAGAAGCCTGGATGTGGTACCACGAAAACATAGGAAATGAATCCTGTGCAATTGTAGATACATGGTGGCAGACGGAGACTGGTTCAATAATGATTACACCTCTGCCAGGCATTACGAGTACTAAACCGGGGTCAGCATGTGGTCCAATGCCAGGCATAGATGCAGTTGTTGTTGATGAAAATGGAAATGAAGTTTCAAAAGGTGAAGGGGGATATTTAGCAATAAAAACACCTTGGCCATCAATGCTTAGAACAGTATTTGGTGATGAGAAAAGATATATCGATACTTATTGGTCAAAGTATGACGGGATGTATTTTGCAGGAGATGGGGCAAAATATGATGATGATGGATACTTCTGGCTTCTAGGAAGAGTTGATGATGTTATGAATATCTCCGGCCATAGAATTTCAACAGCTGAGGTAGAGAGTGCGCTTGTAGCACATGAATCAGTTGCTGAAGCAGCTGTAATTGGGAGAGCTGATGAGATTTCTGGTGAGGCTATTGCCGCCTTTGTTACTTTAATTGGTGATTACGAAGGAAACGAAGAGCTAATTTCAACATTAAGACAACATGTAAGCGATAAAATTGGACCAATTGCAAAACCAAAAAGTATAGTTATAACAAATGATCTTCCTAAAACAAGAAGTGGAAAAATTATGCGAAGGTTATTAAAAGATATATCTGAGGAAAGAAAACTTGGTGATGTCACAACATTAGCGAATGCAGATATAGTTTCAGAGCTCCAAACAAGATCTTCTGAGTCAAGCGATGAGTGAGAGAACTCATTCCTGGGACCCACCTAAAGATGTTGCAGAAACTCTATTAAATCTGGACAAAGAAGGGCGAAGAGAGTATTTAAGAGAACTGCCACCAGACTCATCAGGAATTGGTTCATTGATGGGATTTTCAAAAATTGAAATAGATGATGATGGCCATACCTCTTTCTACTGTAAACCAGCGGAATATCACTATAACCCAATTGGAAGTGTCCACGGAGGTCTTGCAGCAACGCTTCTTGACTCTTGTAACAGCATCTCAGCTCAATGTAATTTGGATAAAGGATTTATTGCTTTAACGACTGATATTAAAGTTAATTATCTAAGTCAGATAACTGTGGACACTGGTGAGATTGTAGCAACCGGAAGAATAGATAAATTAGGTAGAAAAGTTATTTTCGTAACAGGAGAGCTAAGAGACATGAACGAAAAACTTTTAGCTACGGCTTCATCGACTGAACTTGTTGTTCAGATTTTCTAACTATTTGTGCGGATGAGAGGACTCGAACCTCCACGAGCAAAGCTCACTAGATCCTAAATCTAGCGCGTCTACCAGTTCCGCCACATCCGCTAAATGTCGCGTGGGTCGCCGGGGACTTGAACCCCGAACCTGCGGATTAAGAGTCCGTTGCTCTGCCAATTGAGCTAGCGACCCTTTTTACAGATTAACTTAACTCATAATACTTAACTATAATTTTTTTGATTTATTGTTTCCATAAAAGCGTTATCATGGAACAATAATTAGACGTGCGGGCTGTGGCTCAGCTTGGCTAGAGCGCCTGCTTTGGGAGCAGGAGGTCGTGAGTTCGAATCTCACCAGCCCGACTAGCGCGGGTGTAGCTTAATGGCAAAGCTCCAGCCTTCCAAGCTGGCTATGAGGGTTCGATTCCCTTCACCCGCTCGAGAGGCTCTCGTAGCTCAAATGGATAGAGCAACAGACTTCTAATCTGTAGGTTATAGGTTCGAGTCCTATCGAGAGCGCCGTGGTGATCGTAGCTCAGTTTGGTTAGAGCGCCTGGTTGTGGTCCAGGAGGTCGCGGGTTCGAATCCCGTCGGTCACCCCACTTATTTAGGAGAACAATTGAAATATAAAGTAAAGAATGCTGGTGATTTTGAAAAACAACTTGATATAAAAGTCGATTTCCAAGATCTTGAACAATACAAGAATGAAGCAATAAATAAAATATCAAAAAATTTGAATATTAAAGGGTTCAGACCTGGAAAAATACCAGCAAATATAGTTACCAGAGAGGTTGGAGAAGATGCAATCAATGAGGAGGCAATTGAGATGTATCTTCCAGAAAATCTCTTCACGATTTTAAAAGATGAAGAAATAAATCCAGCTACAAGACCGGTGATTAAAAAGATTGAGAAGAAAGATAAAAATTATGAGATCGAGGTACTAATCACTCTTTGGCCTGTACTATCAAAACTTCCTAAATTAGATCAAGAAGTTGAAGTTGAATCCATAAAACCTACAGATGAAGAAATGGATGATCAGATTGATAGAGTCCGATCACAATTTGCTGAAGTATCAAAAGTTGAAAGGTCTCTAGATAATGGAGATTATGGATTGGTCAATATTTCAGGAATCAAAAATGGAGAAGAGGTAAAAGACTTTGTATACAACGATTACCTATACGAAGTTGGTACAAATATGCTTACCCAACAGCTTGATTCAAAGTTGATTGGCGTTTCACCAGGAGCAATTGTCAAATTTAACGATAATATTCCACAATTACAGCTAGAAGATGTTGAGATAACAGTTTTAGTGAAAGAAGTAAGGGAAAAGATTCTTCCTGAATTTACCGATGAATGGGTTTCTGACACGACAGAATTTGATGATATTAAACACTTAAGGGAAGAACTAGAAAAAAATATTGAGATGATAAAAAAAAGACAAGTTGCTTCTCAGTATCAAGCCGAACTAACAAATAAATTGATTGAAGAGGCCAAAATAGCCTTACCCGAACAATTAGTGATTGCTGAGATGGATAGTATTCTTCAAAATTTTATTGCCGAGTTAGCTCAAAATAATATAAAAATGGAAGACTATTTTCAAGTCACTGGCTTAACTGAAGAAGCTTTAAGGGATGATTTGAACAAGCAGGCAACAAGAAATTTAACAATGGTAGTTATATTGGATAAGGTTATTGAGGATTTAGATCTCAAATTGGAAAAAGAAGACACCGATCTTATCGAGGAACATTTAAAGACTCTGGAAAGTGATGATGAAGTTGAAATTAGTACTCGTAGATTAAATTTAGAGGCTGAATCACTGAGAAATAAGGCTATGTTGCATGTTTTGAAGTCCGGAAGCTCAGTTGACCAAAATGGTGAAAAAGTATATCTTCAAGATGTGTACAATCAAGATACAGATACAAGAGAGGAAGAATAACATGAAAAAAGAGCCTTCAAATTATGTTGTACCTACAGTTATTGAGAACACAAATAGAGGCGAAAGAGCTTTCGATATTTATTCAAGGCTTTTAAAAGATAGAATAATATTTCTTGGTACTCCTATTGATGATGGAGTCGCAAACCTAATTATGGCACAGCTTTTACACTTAGAGTCAGAAGATCCTGATAAAGATATCTACGTATATATAAACTCTCCAGGTGGCTCAATTACATCATTGTTTGCAATTTATGACACAATGAAATACATTAAGCCAGATGTTGCAACAGTCTGTATGGGACTTGCTGCTTCAGCTGGTGCTGTTATTTTAGCTGGTGGAACCCCGGGTAAAAGATACTCACTTCCACATGCAAGAATTATGTTGCACCAACCAGCAGGAGGTGCTGAAGGAACCTCGAAAGATATTGAAATTCAAGCAAAATTGATTACAGACATGAGGAATCAAATTAATGGTCTTTTGGCAGATTTTACTAAGAAAGACATTGAGCAAATTTCAGTCGATACAGATAGAGATTTTTGGATGACCGCGCAAGAAGCGTTGGAATACGGTATAGTAGATGAAGTACTAACTCAAAGGGAGTTAGCAGACAAAAAATAACAACAGGGTAAGGTTATGGCTAGTAAAGAATCATCAACTGATCCGTTAAAATGTAGTTTTTGTGGAAAATCACAAAAACAAGTTATAAAGCTCATCGCTGGGCCAGGCGTTTACATTTGTGATGAATGTATTGAATTATGTGTTGAAATTATTGAAGAGGAAAAGGTAGAAACACTAGAGGCTACAAGTGAAACTCATCTTCCTCTTCCAAAAGAAATTGATCATGCTTTGAACGAATTCGTTATTGGTCAAACAGAAGCAAAAAAGACTTTATCTGTAGCTGTATATAACCACTATAAAAGAATTTATAAAGATGACACAAAAAATGATGATCTTGAAATTCAAAAATCTAACGTTTTAATACTTGGACCAACTGGAAGCGGTAAAACGTTATTAGCTCAAACCTTGGCAAAGATACTACAAGTACCTTTTGCCATAGCAGATGCTACAACATTGACTGAAGCTGGTTACGTAGGCGAGGATGTTGAAAATATTCTTTTAACTTTGATCCAAGCTGCTGACTTTGATATCAAGAAGGCTGAAAAGGGAATAATCTACATTGATGAAATTGATAAAATTACAAGAAAGTCTGACAATCCATCAATTACAAGAGATGTTTCAGGAGAAGGTGTCCAGCAAGCATTACTTAAAATCTTAGAAGGCACTACAGCTCAAGTACCTCCTCAAGGTGGAAGAAAGCATCCACAACAGGAATATTTACAAATAGATACAACAAATATTTTATTTATTGTTGGTGGAGCATTTGATGGACTTGATCAAATAATTGGAAAAAGACTTGGTGATAACTCAATTGGGTTTAATACAAGCTTAAATAATATTGATAAAGTTAATCAAAGCAAAATATTTGATAATGTTGAACCAAAAGATCTGAGAAGATATGGATTGATCCCAGAGTTTATCGGAAGACTACCGGTTGTAACAAGTGTTAATGAATTAGACAAAGAAGCACTAATCAAAATACTTGTTGAACCAAAAAATGCAATTACTAAACAATTTAAGAAAATCTTTGAGTTGGATGATGTTGAGCTAACGTTTACAGACGGTGCTCTTGAGGCAATGGCCGAACTTGCTCTTGAACGAAAAACTGGAGCTAGGGGATTGAGGTCAATAATTGAGAAATTACTTCTTGATGAAATGTTTGAAGCACCTTCAAGGAAAGATATTGAAAAGATCATAATTGATAAAGAAAATGTAATTGATGATATCCAACCAAAAATGGTTTTAAAACAAAGTAAAGACAAAAAAGACTCCAAACCAGCCTGAATCTATGCTTGAAGATTCATATGAGCCATTAAGCATTGAACAAAAATGGCAATCAGAGTGGGAATTAAAAAATCAATTCAAACCAGTTGAATCTGATAAACAATTTTCTATTGTAATACCACCTCCAAATGTAACTGGCTCATTACATATGGGCCATGCGTTAGAACATTCAATAATTGATGTAATTGTACGTATAAAAAGACTTCAGGGATTTGAAACATTGTGGGTTCCAGGAACTGATCATGCAGGAATTATTACACAACTACTTGTCGAAAATGAATTATCTGAAATAGGTCTTTCAAAAGAAGATGTTGGTCGTGAGAATTTCATCTCAAAAGTATGGGAGTGGAAAGAAAAATCAGGTGAAAACATATCAGGACAGATGAAGAAACTAGGTATGAGTTGTGATTGGTCAAGGGAGAGATTCACAATGGATGAAGGGTTATCAGCAGCTGTTAGACAAGTTTTTGTTACCCTCTATGACTCTGGATTTATTTATAAAGGTTCAAGAATGGTTAATTGGGATACAAAACTAATGTCTGCAGTCTCAGACCTTGAGGTCAATCTTGAGGAACAAACAGGCAAACTCTGGAGTGTTAAATATAAATGTGGAGATGAATTTATCACAATCGCTACTACTAGACCAGAGACTATTCTTGCTGATACAGCCGTTGCAGTTAATCCTGATGATGAAAGATATAAGAGCTTTATAGGAAAAACAGCAATTATCCCAATCGTAAATAGAGAGGTTCCGATTATCGCCGATGAGTATGTAGATAAAGAATTTGGTTCTGGATGTGTAAAGATAACACCTGCACATGATTTTAATGATTATGAGATCGGCTTGAAACATGATCTAGAAGTCATATCTTGCATGAAGTTAGATGGAACAATGTCTGACGATGATTTTATGCCAGAAAATTATAAAAATTTAGACAGATTTGAAGCAAGAGACCAGATAGTGAATGAGTTATCTGAATTAGGCTTCCTTGTCTCTGCTGATGATCACGTAATCCAATTACCAAAAGGAGATAGGTCAAAAAGCATACTTGAACCAATGATCACAGACCAATGGTTTGTAAAGACAAAAGAATTGGCTGATAGAGGTATCGCTGAAGTTGAGAATGAAAATATGAAGTTTATTCCAAAAAATTGGGAGAAAACTTATTTTGAGTGGATGTACAACATACAAGATTGGTGCATTTCTAGACAAATTTGGTGGGGTCATCAGATTCCGGCATGGTATGACGAGGATGGAAACATCTATGTAGCTACGACTGAATCAGAGGTTAGAGAAAAATATAAACTCTCAGATGACTTGAAACTATCGCAAGATAAAGATGTTTTGGATACTTGGTTTTCATCAGCATTATGGCCATTCTCCACTCTAGGTTGGCCTGAGGAAAGTACGGATTTAAAGAAATACTATCCAACCTCATTATTAGTAACAGGTTTTGACATAATCTTTTTTTGGGTAGCCAGAATGATAATGATGGGTCTGAATTTTAATGACGATGTCCCGTTCAAGGATATATTGATTCATGGGCTGGTAAGAGATTCTAAAGGTAGAAAAATGTCTAAGAGTTTAAAAAATACAATTGATCCATTGGAGCTATCTGAAAAACATGGTGCAGATGCATTGCGCTTCTCATTAATAGAGAAAGCAGCTCCAGGACAAGATGTTCCTTTTGACGAAGAGTGGACAATTGCTGCAAAGAAATTTGGAAACAAACTATGGAATGCTGCAAAGTTTGTTCACTTGTACTCCCCAAAAGAAAAAAGAGCTGATGAAATTAAAGACATAACTTGTCCCGAAAACGTATGGATTGCCTCTAGATTTGATGAAGTCCTAGCTGAATTTAACGAATTATTTGAAAAATATAAAATATCAGATGCATATAAGCTAATTTACAATTTTGTCTGGTCAGATTTGTTTGATTGGTATTTTGAGTTTTCCAAAAACCTAATTGATGATGATAGAACAAAAGATGAGACTATGTTTGTACTTAGAACTACATTTTTAAAAAGCATAAAAATATTGAATCCTGCAATGCCTCACATAACTGAAGAAATTTGGTCAACCTTTGAAGATGATCTTTTAATAAACAACACTTGGCCTGAAGTTGAAGGCAAAGAGTTGAACCCCGAGGCTAACGACGTTGAAAATTTGAAAGAAGTTATTTCTCAAATAAGAAATTTCAAAGCTACCTATCAATTAAAAAATAAAGAAATATTAAAACTTAATTCAAGTAAAGATGTTGGTCCTTGGTTTACAAAACAGCTTGAAAACATTGGCAATGTAGAATTAAATCTTAATTCACCGGAGGATAAAGTAAAAAAACAAGTAGTTTTTCAATCAGGAAACTATGAATTTTATCTTCTAGCTGAAGACTA
>CACJXH010000022.1:0-8463 GCA_902597375.1 uncultured Candidatus Actinomarina sp.
TAATATTTTTTAAATCAGTATTCTCAATAAATTGTGACATCCAATCTACAAATCCCTCATAGGAATAGTTATACCTCACTGAAAATTTATCAGATTTTCCGAATCCAGGTAAATCAGGAACAACTACTCGGTATCCATTATCTTTTAATGGATCGATCATGTTTCTGTATAAATATCCCCAAGTAGGATTCCCATGTAAAAGAAGAACACATTCATCATTAGTAGAGTTTTCATCAACAAAATGAATATCTAATTCTCCAAATTCTGAGGTTACAGTTGTGAAATTTTCTTTAAATTTCCAATCACTAAGATTTTCAAATAAAGTTAAATCTGTTTTTAAAATTGACATGATTATATTTTAGTAATCATGATTAAAATTTTCTTATTTACTTCAAAGTAACTATCAAGCCTAAAAACTTAAATTAATATGTATATGATGAGAAAAACTATCAATAAGTCTTTTCCATATGTTGTTGGAATAATTATCGGAATCGTAAGTTTTCTACCATTTACAAGACCAACATCTACAGCCGCATTCCTAACTGGTTTTGGTAAAGATGCTATTAATCAGTGGAATTATTATCTTGATTACGGATTAGAGTCTCAAAATATTTGGCAAAGGGCTTATGTTTCCTTATTAGGATTATTACCTAGCGCTAGCCCCGAAGTTATTTATCTGCAGACAAGTTTTGATGACAGGGGAGAACCACTCTCTGGTAATTGCAGCTACACACTATCAGGAGAAGTTCCTGATGCACGTTACTGGAGTTATGCAATTTATGGAAATGATAACTATTACCTACAAGATCCTAATAGCTTATTTGATGAACCAACTTTTGATGATTTGTTTGCTCAAGTTACAAATGGAAGCGAGCTTACATCGACAATTGGTGAAAATTACATAATTAAAATAGATAATAATCTAATTAATCAAAATGGCACATTAAGTCATTTTGGAAATGATTTCACCTTAATTTATAGAATTTACGGACCTAACTTAAATTATTATGAAAATCCGACATCAATTCCTGTCGCAAGCATTATCAATCAAGGTTGTAAATGAAAAGTTGGACTATAAAAATTTCAATAGTTGCTTTGATCACCCACGTTTTTTTAATTTTTATGGGTCCATATATAGTTATGAATCAATTGGATAGGAATATTGCTGATGCTATCGAAAATCCATTCGACGGCTGTGAGGATACTTATGACGGTATAATTGGATATTTAGATCAGGTTTGTATCTCTAAAAGATCCTCAACAAGAATGCCAAATTATGATTTTATGTACACCATGTGCAGATATGACTTAGCTAATGGTGATTTATTTGTATCTATGCCCGTTCCAGAAGATGAACGTTATTGGGTTGTTCACGTGCACAATAACAATACAACTGTTGAGTTTAAAATTAATAATTTACAAATAGAAAATGAAAGGTATGAATTTTTGGTAACAAGCTCAAATAACCAAAATGAAGAAATAAAAACTATAAAAACAACAAATAAAGGAACAGTTTTTTGGAGACTATTAGTTAATACAGCAGATGAGATCTCTAAATTAGATGAGTTTAGAAGGACTACAGTTTGTGAATACAGATAATAACTACAATCCTATTGATTTATCAAAAAGTTTTTTAACAAAAAAAACATTGCCTAATCAGGTAAGTATTCAAGAGGGTTTTAATGTTGAATTGTTTGAAGTTAATGAAAATTTAGCTTTCATAAAAAATTTTGGTAATGTAGCAGCTTTTAAAGATGGCACATCTGCTTTGTTAATAGATACAGGTATGGGAGTTTCATCTGTTCAAGTTGTAAGTAAATTAAAGGAATGGGGAATTGAAAATGTGGAGTTTATTATTTATACCCACGGCCATGTAGATCACGTTACTGGTACTGATTACATCATTAATACATTTAAGAATAGCAATACAAAAGTTATTGGTCATAAAAATATTGTTAATAGGTTTGATCGCTATAAAAAAAACTATTGGATATAACGGTATTATTAACCAAAGACAGTTTGGATTACCTTCTCCGGTTTTTCCTAATGAATTTACTTATCCTGATACAACATACGATGAAAGTTATGAACTTGAATTTAATAATGCTGTAATAAAGTTGTTTCACGGGAAAGGCGAAACTGATGATGCAACCTATATTTATTCAGAAAAAGACAATGCTCTATTCACAGGTGATTTTTTTATATGGTCATTACCTAATGCTGGAAATCCCTCCAAATCTCAAAGATATGTAGGTTCGTGGGGAGAAGTGCTTAAAAAAATGTCTGAATTAAATCCAGAATATCTTTTTCCTGGTCACGGTCCATTGATTAAAGGAAAAAAAGAAATTACTAAAGTACTTCTTGATACAAGTAATTGTATGTTGTGGATTGAGGACAATGTTTTATCTTTGATGAATAGTGGACATTCTCTTCGAGAAATTCATTCAAAATTATCACTTCCTCCTGAATTTCAACAGCCATATTTAGTTTCTGTATATGATGACTTCAAATTTCTAATTAATTCTGTATGGAGGCAATATGGAGGTTGGTACTCAGGAACTCCATCGGAATTAAAACCCCCTGCTCTTGATGAAATAGGAAAAACCTATATTGACATGGCCGGAGGAGAAGATAATTTACTTGAATTCTTAAACTCATTAGTTTCTTCAGAAAAATATAGAGAAGCGTCTGTTATTGTTGACGCCGTCTACACAGTAAACAAAGACTTATTTAGTGAGATTAAAAATGAGATTTATCTTAATTTATCCGAACAAGAAACTTCATTAATGGCAAAAGGTATTTACAAATTTGATCTTGATTCATGATTAAAGGTCATGAATTACGCTGGTAACAACACCCCAGATTTGTGCTTCACTTTTTCCATTCAACTCTATAGGCTCATAGTCTTCATTCTCAGGTTGCAAGACAACTGATGATCTTTTTTTAATATATCTTTTTACTGTTAGCTCACCATCAATTATTGCTATTACCACATTTCCATTCTCGGCTTTGATGCTTTTATCGACTACCAAAATATCATTTGGGAATATTCCAGCGTTTATCATTGAATTTCCTGATGCCCTTACCAAAAATGTTGATGCAGGATGTTTTACTAGATATTGGTTGAGGTCAATCTTGTCTTCTAAGTAGTCATCTGCAGGGGATGGGAATCCTGCTGCAACTCGGTCTCCGTATAGAGGAATTTCGTAAAGGCCTTTACTTACTATTTCTGAAATGTACTCAACTTTACTTTCGGGTACACGAATCGCTTTAGTTGCTTCGCCATACTTGCCTTGACCTCTAGGCCTTCCTGCTCCTTTTCTTGCTCCACCTTTTGGCATAAAAATGTCTTTCTTTTATCTTAGAATAGTGTACAGTATTCAAAGAAATAAATAAAGAATGAAAAATAAAATTTTTGCTTTAGTCGACTGTAATAATTTTTACGCATCTTGTGAGAGGGTTTTTAATCCAAAACTGGAAGGAAAACCCATCGTTGTTCTCTCAAACAACGATGGATGCATTGTTGCAAGGTCAAATGAGGCAAAAGCATTAGGCATTCCAATGGGCGCTCCACTATTTAAATATGAACAATTGATAAAGAGAAACAATGTCCATGTATTTTCATCGAACTATACATTTTATGGAGACATGTCAGCAAGAGTAATGACATCTTTACGATCAATAGTTGGAGACATTGAAATCTATTCAATTGATGAAGCTTTTTTAGATATTAGCAAGTTTTATTATTGCGACTTAACGGAGACAGCGAATGAAATACGGAGACTAATAAAGCAGTGGACAGGGATACCAATCTCGATTGGTATTGGACCCTCAAAAACTCTGGCAAAAGCTGCAAACAGACAAGCAAAAAAATATGAGGAATCAAATGTCTTTGATATACGTGAAGAGTCAGAGAGAGTAAGAGTTCTAAAAGACCTCGAACTAGAAGATATATGGGGTATCTCAACAAGATGGGGTAGAAGACTAAGAAAAATTGGTATCAATTCAGCATATGAACTCTCAACAGGAGATCCAAGACAGATACGAAAGACTCTGAGCATTGTAGGAGAGAGAATCTATCATGAGCTAAATGGCATATCATGTATGCAAATTGAAGAAGTTAAAAATAAGAAAAACATAATTTCTTCAAAGTCGTTTGGGAAAAAAGTAACAAAAGTATATGAACTTGAAGAAGCTGTTTCAACATACGTTGCAAGAGCTTGTGAAAAGTTACGAGCTCAGAATTCAAGAGCTGGAGGTATTCACGTATTTTTAAGAACAAGTCCATTTATAGAAGATGAAAGAAAATATAGCAATGGAATGAGCTATTTTTTTACAATTCCAACTAGTAATACTTCAAAAATAATCAAAGAAGCGAAAAGATTAACAAATAAACTTTTTTTGCCAAATTATGAGTATCAGAAAATAGGCGTAATACTCTTGGATATATCTGATGCCAAATATGAACAGTTTAGCTTCTATGAGCATGAGAATTATGAGAGATCCGATATTCTTATGGATTCACTAGACCAGTTAAATGATAGATTTGGAAATGGAACTCTATTTATGGGAGCACAGGGAATTCAAAAAAACTGGAAAATGCGAGCTGATAGAAAATCAGCTGCTTACACGACCAAATTGATAGACATTCCTAAAGTTGATTAACTTTCGATTGTTTTCCAGAAAGATCTTGTTCTAATAAACCAAAAAAGTCCAACGGAAAATCCTAAAGTTGGAAATATTTTAAATAAAGTTAAGACATCAAACTGAGTAGCCAAGTATCCAATA
The DNA here is from genome assembly GCA_902597375.1 of uncultured Candidatus Actinomarina sp. GTDB lineage: Bacteria > Actinomycetota > Acidimicrobiia > Actinomarinales > Actinomarinaceae > Actinomarina. The sequence continues at coordinate 4,789 of CACJXH010000022.1, forward strand.
ATAAGATTTGAGTTTGTAAACATTAAAAAATAAAAAGAGTAATCCAAACCTGCAATTCGTCCTCGAATATTATCAGGGGTCAAAATTTGTATACCGTAAGATGAAAAAGCCCATTGTGCACCTCCACCACAGTGACCTAGGACAAGAAGAAGAGTTGTTATATATAAGCTAGGTGAGAAGGTTATTAGAAAGTAGAAAATACCCCAGATCATTATGCAGGGACCAATAGTTGAAAGAAGCTTTTGATCTGTTTTTCCAAAAAAGTACCTAAACATTACTGGCCCTATAAATGCACCAACGCCACGAGCACTCCACATTAAACCTGCTCCAAAATCACCAGTGTTGTATATGTCTAATGAAAGTATTGTAAACAATGAAAGTAAGCCAGCAGCTGAGATACCAAACATTCCCTTTGTTACAGTTAAATAGAATATTTTTTTGTCTGATAAAACAAAATTCAGTCCATCTCGAAACTTAACTCTATTGCTATTGTCAACATTTCCTGAATTTTCATTTAAGTTTGTTTTAATTAGAAATACAAGGAATGCTGAGAACATAAAAGACAGAAAGTTTATGGTGAACAATTGATTTCTTGATAAAAATTCAGATAAAAATCCTCCAAGTCCAGCTCCAAGTCCAGCAGCAATTCCCCAAGTTGAGAAATTAAGTACATTTGCTTCAGGTAAATTTTCTCTTAATACTACATTTGGCAAGGCAGCGTCTGAAGCAGGCATATAAGCACAATTTACAACGCCTAAAAAGGAAAAAGAAATAAGGATAAATAATACATTTTTCGTAGATACAGAATACATAATCAATAAGACAGCACATCCGGATAGAAATTCCGAAACAGCAATTACAACTTTTCTGTCGAATTTATCAGCTAAATATCCTCCAAAACTACCAAGTATGACATAGGGAGCACTTTGTACTACAAGAACAATTGAAGTTATCAGCGGACTATTGGTTAGTTCATAAATGATGCTTAAAAGTGGAACTGTTAAAAACCAGTCACCCATATAAGTTATAAACTTCGCATAAAAAAGTTTTTGAAAATCTTTATTTTTAGTTAATAAAAAAGTGTATTTCTCAAAGTTATCCATGACTCATTTACTGTAACTGCTCACTGATTTATGAGTGTTATAATTAACTTTATGAAAACTGTACTTATCACAGGAGGGACCAGGGGTATCGGTCTTGCAATCGCTGAAAAATATTTAAGTGATGGAGAGTCTAATGTAGTTGTTACAGGAAGAAAACCTGACACCTTAGAAGAACTTCAAAATTCCGTAAATAACGATAATTTTCATACAATTATGGCAAAAGCTGATGATGAAGAAGCCGCTGATCGTACTTGTAAAGAAATAAATGAAAAATTTGGATCTCTTGATATTTTGATCAACAATGCAGGAACAAATCCTGCTGGTGGAAACTTAATGGATGTTGATATGGGAGCTCTTGAAAAAACCTGGGCAGTAAATCAAAAAGGTCCTTTACTTTGGGCAAGAGCAGCATACAAAAATGAATTAAGCACAGCTATTATGAACATCTGTTCTGTAGCAGGATATTTTCCTTCTGATCTAATGGGTGCATATAATATTTCTAAAGCTGCTTTAATTTACATGACAAAGCAGCTTGCTTATGAATTAGCACCTGATATCAGAGTAAATGGTGTTGCTCCGGCAATTGTTAGAACAAGACTCTCACAACTTTTATGGGAAAATGAAGAATATTCAAAAAATCTTCATTTACTTCAAAAACTTGGAGAACCAGAAGATATAGCAGAAGCGGTATATTTCCTATGCTCAGAAGAAGCTGGGTGGATAACTGGGGAAATACTAACTGTTGATGGTGGGTTTAGTATTAACGGAAATTCTTTATCCTAGTCATTCCAAACATTCAAACATAATTCTTCATCAAAGTATCTATTTATATAATTTTTTCCTATAAATGTAGGTTGCTTTATGATGGCCTCTATTAGCCAAATTTTTGTACCATTAACTAAATGTCCTCCAAATGCCTTACCATCTTTATCAGATACAGATATATGGATATGTACCAAAGGTTTATTTTCAAATAATGTGATGTTTCCAAGACCACTCAATACCTCAAAACCACCATCAAAAAAGTGATCTTCGTATTCTTTAGTTTCTTGGTTAAAGTAAACAACATTTAAATTTTGAACAGCACCTATAAATGAAATTTCAGCAGTCTTTATTTTATTGTTGATTGCATATTCAGTTAATGATTCGAGTAAATAGGTATCCTTGTCAAATTTTACATAGTGAACTTTTTGTCTATTTACTTTATATTTACGGGTGTACATTTATTACAGCTTAACTAACCTATAAAATATTTTGCAAGCTCGTGATAGACGGGTATGCCAATGATTATATTAAAAGGAAAAGTTACACCTAAGCTCAAACCTAGATAAATTGCTGGATTTGCATCTGGAATTGCATCTTTAACTACTGCTGGAACAGCAATATAGCTTGCACTGGCCGTCAAAACCATAAGTAATGTTGCATTTCCAATTGAAAGTGCAAAATAGTTTGATGCAAATAATGCTAAAAGAGATCCTATAAGGGGAGTGATTAATGCAAAAAGTATTAAAGTTTTACCTTTACCCTTTAGCTCTTTAAGTCTTTTAGCTACACGAGTTCCCATCACAAATAAAAATAAATATAAAACATATTCAAACAAAGTATCAGTGAAGAATTCAACATTATCTGAAATTGTGCCTTGGATACTAAAGCCAATTATCAGTGAAGATATTAGCAATACATTTGGCACTTCTAAAAATGCAGTTCTTATTATTTCAAAATTATTTTGGTCAACGTTACGTTTTCTTGTTATAAGAAAAAGTGCCATAAAAATTGCAGGGAATTCCATTACAACGAGAACAGCTGACATATAGTCATCATATGCTTGAGAGTTTGTCGATAAATAGGATATTGCAGTAACAAAAGTAATTGCACTCACAGAACCGTATGTGCCAGAAAGAGCAGCTGCATCATCAATATTTAAATTATTTCTTAAATATAAATAAGAAAGTATAGGAATAAGCAATGCAAAAAATATTCCAAGGGATATAGCGTTAACAACTTCGCTAGTGAATCCGTTTTGTTGCAAACTGATACCACCTTTTAGACCCAATGAAAGAAGCAAGTAATATCCTAAATATTTTGATAGAGCTGGTGGCAATGTATCGTTAAATATTCGTCCAATGATTACCCCAGAAATAAATAAAATAATTGCTGGATTAAGTATGGCTTCCATTCAAATAGAAATGATAGTAAGCAAATCAATATTTAAGAGTTTTATTAAAAATTTATTTTAATTGATCAATAACTTCTTTTGCCGTATCAATATCAACTGGATTTTCAACATTTCCATCTTTTTTAAAACTTGTTCCAATAATCAAAATATCTGCAATATTTTCATATTGATTAATGTTTGTATGATCAACTCCTGATCCAATTGCTAATTTTCCAACAGGAACTATCTCTCTAACCTTTGTAAGGTCATCCATATTTATTTGATGACCAGTTCCATCACCCGTTACAATAACAACATCTGCACCAGCTCTGTTTATTAATTCTTCTGCATGATTTTCTATTTTCGAACCCTCTGGTGGTACTGCGTGTTTAACAAACACATCAGCATATATTTCAA
>CACJXH010000023.1:0-8026 GCA_902597375.1 uncultured Candidatus Actinomarina sp.
AGAAGCTTTGATGTTCGAGCCAACAGAAACTCAATCAAAAGAAACATTGGATGATTTAGCTGAAAATTTAAAATTAATTGTTGATGACCTACAAAAAGATGACACTGTGCTTGAAGATTATCCGAAAAACCTTCCAGTTGGAAGACCTAATGAGCTTATTCCTGCAAAATATTTGACAGTTAATTGGGGAGACTTTGAACTTCTTGAAATAACTGAATAATATGTAAGTATGTCCCTTACGAAGTTAGATATAGATCGATTTATTACTACATTAAGGACAAAATCAAAAGAATTTAATTCAATCAGTAATGTTCAATTGGCATCGATGTTGGAAGAGACAATATCGAATATTAAAGAAGTTGCATTTTTCTGGGCAACTATATGTTCGGACAATAAAGGAACGACAAAAACTCCTGCAGAGGGTGAAGAGTGGTTAGGTGGTCCTTTTGCCTCAGTATTAGCAACTCAATATTACATAAAAAGTCTCACCAATGATGACGACTTAGTTGAAAAAAAATACAACAGTGAAGAAAATAGTTATAAAGTTTTCCCAAACAGTTTTACGGAGCGCATTACATTTCCTTTCATAGATGCGAAAGTTATTTTTAATAAATCTATGTCATTTGAGGATATTAATAAATACAGAGGATTTTCAAAAAGATATGATATCGACCCATCCATAACTTTAGTGTTAGGTGCAGGAAATTTTTCTTCAATTCCTTATTTAGATGTCCTATATCATCTGATAACTAGAAAGTCTGTAATTTTGCTAAAGCTTAACCCAGTAAATGAATATCTAAAACCTGTATTTGAAAAAGTATTTCAAAATTTTATAGAACGTGGTTACATTATTGTTACAACAGGTAATATTGATGAATCAAAATATATGGCTAAACATCCAGGCATAAATCATATACATTTAACTGGATCAGATAAAACATTTGAAGATATTGTATACGGAAGAAAACTAACAGATAAAGAAAGAAAATCTAAATCTCTTTCAAAAATAAACAACAAACCTATTACATCAGAACTTGGCAATGTAACTCCAATTATTATTCATCCAGGTAAATGGTCAACTTCAGATATCAAATATCAAGCAAGAAAAATTGTTACAGCTAAATTAAATAACAATGGTTTCAATTGTATAGCTGCACAGGTAGTTGTTTTACCAGATGGATGGGGACAAACAGATACTTTAATCAAATATGTAAAACATTACATGAGCAAGGCAAAAGAACGTAAAGCTTATTATCCAGAAAGTATTGAACGTTTAGAAAAACTTGAGAGAGATAAAGGATATGAAAGGGTTAACGCATTGAGTTGTGTTACTCCTCACTTAACACGTGAAATTAAAGCTTATAGTAAATTTGAAATAGATGAAGTTTGGTCTTCCACCATATATTTTAAAAAAATTGAGTACACAAGTATTGAAGATTTTGCGAATAAAGCTATTGATTATTGCAATGGTGAGCTTTGGGGAAATCTCGGTGTATCAGTAATAATAAAAGATCACGATAGAAAATTTAATAAACATATCACTAATTCGTATATTGACAAATTGAATTATGGTACAGTCGCTATCAACGAATGGGCAGGAATAGGTTATATAATACCTCAACTACCTTGGGGAGGTTTTCCTGGTAATAAAGATAATGACATACAAAGTGGTCAATCAGTAGTTCATAATTCAATGCTTTTTGAATCTCCATTAAAAGGTGTTGTAAATACTAAATTTAGAATATCTAGAATCATTGACCCGCCTTGGTTCGTTACTAACAAAAAGGCAAGAAGATTATTTAGGAATTTAACATACTATCAAATTAATAATTCAAATATTAATTTCTTAAAATTAATTTTTGCTGCACTAGTATAAAGTTATGAAAAAGCTCGGTTTAATTCTATTAACTTTTCTACTTGTATTGTGCAGTTCTTCAAATGAATCAACAGATATAGTTGACACATCTACAACAACTATTAATGAAGCGAGTTCAATTGATGATGGTGATGTTTCTACTACTTCACCAACAGAAAACTCTTCAGATACATCTATTGTTGAAAATTATGAATACGATAAAGAAAAAATGTCACCATTTACAGGACTAGAACTAAGTCCTGAATTGTGGTTAAAAAGACCAAGAAGAGTTATTGCTTTTAAAGTTGATAATAATTTAAATGCTAGACCTCAATCTGGTCTTCAAGAGGCAGACACTGTCATGGAGATTTTAGTTGAGGGTGGTATGACAAGATTCTTAGCATTCTATATGGATAAAATTAGTTCATACGTTGGTCCTATTCGGTCGGCTAGACCAACTGATCCTAACTTAGTTAGGCCTTATGGTGGCATCCTTGTTGTTTCTGGTGCTACTGCTGGTTTGATTCCAGCAATCAGAGAATTAGGTGTTCCAGTACTAGAAGAAGTATCTGCTCCAACAATGTTTAGAATTGCGAATAGAAAAGCTCCACATAATTTATATGCAGATACTGAATTAGTTAGAGAGTACATTGATCAAAAAGGTTATCTCTTTAATCAAGATGTAAATCCGTTGTACGATTTTGGTAATGATCAATCAAATTGGAAATCGGGTGCTGGAAGAGTAACTGTTAAATACAGTGACTTCACAACAGTAATTTGGAAGCTTGACAGTGATCAATATAGTAGATTTATTGTTGATGGATATTCACCTGAAGACGATGCCGTCGCTCATAACTTTATTACACGAGATGGTTACTCGGACATACTACAAATTCCTACAGTAGTAGTCATACAAGGTCCACTTTATAATGACGAAGTTACAACTTTACCAAGCGTTCTAACAGTTGGTGTTGGTCCAGTAACAATATTTAGTGGTGGAAAATACATTGAAGGAACATGGAGACGTAATGATATAACTGACCCATTTGAATTTATTGATGCTAATCAAGAACCAATAGAAGTTCCACCTAGCAAGCAATGGATACACATTTTGCCCTTGAATGGTGAAATAATCATCTCTGAAAATTAATATTTTCTAACTAAAATAACTTTTTACACAATTCACTAATATATTTATAGGGTTGTGTATGCATAAAAATTTACATAAAGATTTATATTCAAAAAGAAACAAGAAAAAAAATTATCCTCCTGTAAATAATATATCAATATCTACATCGCATAAAGACAATTATGAAACTGAGGAAAATGTCACTGTCATTAGTAAGAAAAAATATAATCGTTTAGCTATATATACAACACTTATTGCTTCAGGACTAATTATTTTTGGTTATTCATTTTTTAGTAGTTCTTCTCAGAATGAAATAAATTTATTATCTGTTGATCAAAATGAGATAATTTCAGAAGTCTCTATTTCAACAACAACTTTATCATCAACAACATCAACAACATCAACAACATCAACAACATCAACAACATCAACAACAACTTCAACTACTACTGTTCCTATTACTGTTGAAAACATATCTGACGCACAGAATCAACTAACAACTCTTGGTTTGTATTCTGGAGATATTAACAACGAACTCAATAATGAAACTAAAGCTGCGTTAAAGGAGTTTCAGAGGCTTGCAGGCCTATCTGTTGATGGTATTTTAGGTCCAAAAACTAAAGCAGCATTAGAAAAAGGTGAGGATTCATATATTGGTATCGGTGGTGCTGATGTTAATAATGTTGAAGTCATTACTTACTCTAAAGAGATTGAAAATGCTCAAAAAACCCTAAAAGAACTGAATCTATACACTGGTGAAATAGACGGAATTAACGGTAAAGGTACCAAATCTGCAATCAAGGAATTTCAAAAATTAGCTGGGTTATCTATAGATGGTGTACTTGGACCTAATACAATAGCAGCATTAGAAAAAGGTGAAGATTCGTATGTGATAGTTAATACAATTGAAAGCAGTTCATCATCTACTGAAGGGGCACTAACTGTCGATTTGATTAACTATGATCCAAACGGTACATGTATTGTTGGTTATGTAAATGAGGCACAAATTTGGGTTCCTGATCCTTGTTTTTATCCTGTATTTGTTTTTAGATATGGACAAACTGCACAAGTAAATTCACAAGCTGAATTAGACGCTTACTTAAGTCAAAATTGGTCTTTAACTAAAGAAAAAACATATAATTCCCTTGGTGAGGTCCCTACCCAGAACTATACAAAAGGTATTAACTCTCCTGTAAATGGATTAGTAATGCCATCTGGTTCTAATAACTCAATTGTAATTGGTATTAAAAATGACAATAACGTTAATGCTAGACCACAATCTGGACCTCAAAATGCTGATGCTGTTTTTGAAGTACTTGTCGAAGGTGGTATGACAAGGTTTATTAATATTTTTTATCAGAGCGATACAACTTATCACGGTCCAATTAGATCTGCAAGACCAACTGACCCTACAGTTTTAAGACCTCTCGGTGGTGTGCTTGTAGCTAGTGGAGCAACTGGGGGATTGATTCCTGAAATTGTTGATATGGGTGTACCAGTGATAACAGATAGAAGACCAGATTATTTTAGGATTAATTCTCGAAGAGCCCCACATAATTTGTATGCAGATACAAACAAATTGAAATCTACAGCAATATCCAGAGGATATAAAAAAACTAACACACCTCAACCATTGTTCCCTTGGGGTGAACCTACTTTTAATAATTGGAAAACAAATTCTTACTTAACGTTAACTTTTTCTGGATACACAAAAACAACATGGACATGGAATGGATCAAATTATGTAAGGACATACTATGATGCCTATAAAAATCAAAATAGTGATAATGTTCATTATTGGTCTGATATAAATGGAAATACTGGACAAATATCATTTAAAACTGTAATTGCATTATTTTGTGAACCTTATGTTCATCCCTTACAGCTGCCTTCAGTTAAGACTGTAGGTGAAGGCAGAGCAATAATATTACATGGTGGAAAAATGTTGGATGCTAAATGGAAACGAGGCTCAAATTTAGATCCATTTCATATTGTTGATAGCAACAACAACATATTGTATGTCCCTAAAGGAAAAGTTTGGATTTCTCTTGTTCCAAACACAAAAAACCCTTCTTTTGGGTAAATAGCTTTACTTTTTAGAAATGTTCGTGGTAATCTAAGAGTGCGTTTCAATTAAGTGTGATACGCAGCCCTGTTGGGAAGCCTCCTTTTTGGGGGCTTCCGTTTTTTTAGAGCTTTTCAGATAAGATATCTAATGTATCGCCCCAAACAATATCAGGAACGTATGCTATTAAGTAATCACACTCAACTTCAGAAAACTGATCCATGGTTTCAAAAACTTTATCTTTTACTCCGACAAGTGGCTTACTTGTATACATCTCCTCAGGAATGCCTGTAACATCGACAATTTTTTTTAACTTGTCATCTAAGTCTTTTTGATTTTCTCCAATAATTACATTTGTATGAAGAGTCTTTTTTATTTCAGAATATTCACGTTTTTGAACTTCACAGTGTTCTTTTAATATTTTAGATTTATGAATAAAGCCTTCCACATCAACATCCCAGTTTCCATAATCACCGTATTTTGCAAGTAATTTCAAAGTAACTTTTTCTCCACCGCCACATACCCAAAGTGGTGGATATGGTTTTTGCAATGGTTTTGGTTGGTTTATTGCTTCTTTTATGTGATAGTACTCACCATCAAATGTAGCTTTTTCCTGTGTTGTCATTGCAATATATATTTGTAAAGCTTCTTCCAACATTTTTAATCTGACACCGGCGGAAGGATATTCATATCCATAAGCTTTATATTCTTGATCATACCAACCAGCACCAATAGCAAATTCTAATCTGCCACCAGACATGGCATCAATACTAGATGCTACTTTTGTTAGATAGGCAGGGTTTCTATAAGAATTACACGTACACATTTGTCCAATTCTTACTTCTGATGTTACTTGTGATAAAGCTGCCATTAGTGACCAACATTCAAATGTTGGATCTTGCGTTGGTGATGGAACAGTGTGAAAGTGATCATATACCCAGACTGATTCATATTTTAATTTTTCAATTTTTGAAGATGATTCTAAAATAGTATCCCACTGATGTTTCGGATCTATTCCATGTAAATCCATTCTCCAACCTTGAGGTACCATTGCACCAATTTTCATTTTTTATTCATCCTTTTTAAAATCATCAATAAATCAGATAATTCTTCTCTTTTAGGCCGATTTTTATATATGTAAAATAAATATATTAACAATGTTATTAAGAAAATGAAGGTAATGCTTGATGTGACAAGTATTGTTAACCCTCTTTCCCTACATTGTCTCCAATTTGCACCTAATCTTTCTGAATAATCGCTATTACTGGTTGCTTGGACAACTTCGAAGATATCACCACATATAATTTCATAACTTCTGAAATCATTCAATGAAATAGCGTTATATTTAAGCGTTACTGTGGAAAATACATTTATTAAAATGGTGATTAGTAAAAAAATAATAAGCTTGATAGGAAATTTTATATTAAACATAATCAATATAAACTCTAACAAATGGAAAAAATAAGCCTCTATAAAGAACAATTATCGAGAATGAGATCAATGAATAGGTATTACCACGATCAATTCTTATTAGATGTAAGAATATTGTTCATTTTCAATACAATATTTATATTTTTGTCATTTAATAATAAAAACGCTCTTTATTTAATACCATTAATTTCATTATTTGGTTCTGTTCTATTGAGTTTTCACGCTTATTTTCTAATATTTTCTAGACATTACAGTGAATTTATCGAAAAGAGAATCAACTCTGAATATGATGAGAGTGTTCTTATTGCTCATGAATTAGAAAATGATTATTTCTTTCCTACACAGGATCGAAAAATTGTTGTAGCTGTACTTAACAAAGGTTTTACATGGTTTAGTTTCGTAACATTATTTATTACTCTTTATGGAATATCTTCATATATTTGGTCGATGGTTCAAATTGTAAATAATGACTTAAACATGATGTATATTTATTTAGTATCGACGATAACATTTATTACACTTGTAATAGGTTACTGGTGGTTTGTTTCTGGAACTGGCGAAAAAAGATTAGAGAAAGTTTTTAATAAACATGGATAGCAAAAATTTTTTAGAAGGTACATTTGATCCTTATATCGGACATGAAATCATTGAGATAAAAGAAAACTATGTAAAAAGTTCACTTGAAGTCAAAGATTATCACAAACAACCTATGGGGATGGTTCATGGTGGAGTTATTGACACCATGGCTGAAGCTGCAATATCTTATGCTGCTTATTTTACACAAGAAGGTACCTGGGTCGGTGTAAATAACAATACTGATTTTATCAGGGCAATCACTGAAGGAACCATCATATGTGAAGCAACTCCCATTAAGCTTGGCAAAAGATCACAAATTTGGGAAGCAAAAATATTTAACAATGAAACTGAATGTGCACGTTCGACAGTTCGTTTAACTAATATTGATAAGTCATGAAAAGATACTTAATTTTAATTGTGTTACTATTAACTTTTTGTGGTGAAGACACTGTAGAAGAAACAATTATAGAAACAACGGAGGTTACAGAAGTGGCATACGATAAGACTTATACATCACCGCCTGAAATGTCTATCAATGAACAGGCTAAATATATTGCAACAATTGAAACATCACTAGGAACACTCGTGATCGATTTGTATGCTGACATAGCACCTAAAACAGTCAACAATTTTGTTAATTTATCTAATGACGGGTATTACGACGATATCATTTTTCATCGTGTAATTAAAGGTTTCATGATACAAGGTGGTGATCCGAGTGGAACTGGGCATGGTGAAATGGGTAAATACCCAGGTTATGAATTTGAGGATGAATTAGATTATCCAATGAATTATGGAAAAGGCATTGTTGCTATGGCTAATAGAGGACCAAACACTAATGGAAGCCAGTTCTTTATTATGCACGTTGACTACCCATTACCATACCAATACACAATCTTCGGAAAAGTTTCTGAAGGCCTTGATACAGTTGATACAATCGCTAATGTTCAAACAGGTGACAATGATAAAC
>CACJXH010000024.1:0-7966 GCA_902597375.1 uncultured Candidatus Actinomarina sp.
GTTAAATGACATTACTTTATATTCAAAATTTATTCTTTTCTACCTTGTTGCTGGAACGTATACCTTTTTCACCCGACCAATTACCTCCTATCTATCAAGACAAAGAGAATTTGCAGCAGATGATTTTTCTTTTAAATTTACTGATGGAAAGTATATGATCTCAGGCTTATTGAAGTTAAGTAAAGACAATGCTTCTAATTTAACTCCTGACCCATTGTACAGTTCTTACTACTACTCCCATCCTCCAATTGCTGAAAGAGTAGCCAGTATAGAAAATAAGTTAAAATAGACATATGAGTACAGCCGATGAAATCAAAAAGTTAAACGACCTGCTTAAAGATAGGGTTATTACCCAAGAAGAGTTTGATTTACAAAAAGAGAAATTATTAAATTCTTCTACAACAACAAGCACAACAGACTGGCTAACTTTATTTTTACTAACTTTTTTTGTTGGTGTTCTAGGTGTCCATAGATTTTATGTCGGAAAAATAGGTACAGGGTTTCTTATGTTGCTTACTCTTGGGGGATTAGGAGTATGGTTCCTAGTTGATTTAATTCTTGTTGTCACAGGGCAATTTACAAATAAAGATGGTGAAAAAATCCCGCGAACTTAGCCATCTAAATTAATCCAGTAAACTCCACCAGCTCTTGTTCCAGCATATAAGATTCTATTTTCTTCTGATAGTTCAAGAGAGAAAACACCGAGGTGATTTAAGCCTGAATTGAACTCTTCCCATGTTGTTCCACCATCGGTACTTTTGTAAACTCCGAAATCACCTAAGACACCCCTGCTTTCTGATAGTCTGAAATAATCTACAGTCCCCATATAAACATTGTTGCTATTTTGTGGATCAACAATTATGTCACCAACTCCAAAAGATGCAGTAGGAATTAATTTTTTCCAGTTTTCTCCTCCATTTACGCTTTTATATATTCCATCATCATCGGTCCCAAGATAGAGTACATCGGAGTCACTAGGGTCAACTGCCAATACATTAGTCTCCAGGCTATTTAGTCCATTATTAATTTGAGTCCAGTTGTTACCACGATCAGTACTTTTAAACACCCCTGCTCCATCACCAACTTTGTCTGTATATTCTGTCTCTCCCTGTGTTGTTGCATAAAAGACATTATTGTTGTTTGGATCAATTACTAATTTACTTACATGAACATCTCTTACAAAACCATCATCAGAATTTCTCCAAGATTCTCCGTTATCCTCTGATCCAGTTAATCCAACACCTTCTTTTGCGTATTGGTCTCCACCACTTCCTACAAGAACTTTGAAAGGTGATTCTTTCTCTATAACGATTCCGTGATAATGACAATTTCCACCTACATCTTCATCATCACAAAGATCCGAACCTCCAATAAGCTCCCAAGATTCTCCAGCATTTGTTGATTTATAAACCCCTCCATTAGTTGTTGTAAACAAGGTGTCAGCATCTTCTGGGTGAGTTGCTAATTGCATACCATACCAATTTTTTATGCCAAAAGAAGCAAAAACCCAATTTTTACCTCCATCAGTGCTCTTAAAAATTCCTAAATTGTAAGTTGTTGCATACATAGTTCCATCCAAAGCAGTAACTAGATCTACAACTTCAGAACCTACAAAACCTGTATTTGTTTCGATCCAAGTTTTACCATTGTCGTAAGTTCTGTAAACACCTTGGAGACCTGCCATAAATACCTCAGATTCACTTTCACCAAACGTTATTATTTCCACACCAACATCTGGAATAATAGGGTGTTCTTTTGTGTCTAAGAAGACATCAGATGAAATTCCAGCATTTTTACTTACAAATGTTTCTCTTCCAAAAACTGAGTAAATTTCTGAATCATTATATTCATTTATATACACCCCGCCCTCTGATGGGTCTCCTGTAACTTCTTCAAGTAATTTCCAGCTTTCACCTCCATCAGTACTTTTATAAATACCTGGACAATACTTTGATACACTTTCTTCATAATCAGCGTCATCATTATCTACATCTGAACAATCTGAAAATGTATAAAGTCCAATTCTTGCATAAATTATCTTTGGATTGTTTGGATGAATTGCTAAACCTTTAATGTCTGATCTATGGAAAGTGTCACTTAAAGACTTCCAAGACGAGCCTCGATCATTACTTTTTAACAGTAAATTACTTGTACCAACAAATATATGGTCATCATCAGACGGACTTACATAGAGCACTGTCACTTTATCTATGTCTTCTTCCTCTAATTCTTGTCCTTCTTCTAATTCGATTTCTTTAAAAACTCCTTTTGGGATAGATGAAGATTTTATCCATGAGGTTCCAAAATCATTAGATATAAATATTGCTGAATTTTTTTCAGGTGTACAATCGTCTTCACCTTCTTCATCTTCACAGTCTTCACCATTTGGAAAATATCTTCCTGCTACATATAAAGTAGAGGTATTTTGAGAACCTATAGCTATAGCTGAATATTGTGAACCATCTATTTTTGCTTCGACCCATGTTTTTCCACTATCTTTAGAAACGAAAACACCAGAATCTGAATTACTTGTAGCTTCGGTGTAAAAAGCGATCTGATTAGAGTTTGATGCATTAACTACAACCCCGCCCATGTTTCCACTTATTGTTTTTTTCAACTCCCAAGTAAATGTTTTACTATCTACTAAATAAAGATTGCTATCTGAGAGTCCAGAATTGTCCGTAGTAGTCACCCAGTATCCATCCGAACTTTTAAAAATACTTGTAATCGTTCCACCAAAAGGACCATTTACTTGATTCCATTTAGAAGAACTTAAAACTGGATCTGGTAAATCTGGTAATTCAGGAGGTATAAATTCTGTAACATCCATATCATCATTTTCCTCCTCATCACCTTCTTCCTCCTCATCGCCATCTTCCTCCTCATAATCTCCATCTTCTTCATCAGAAGATATCTCAACTAATGTAGGACCAGAGGAATCATCGCTCGAACATGCGGAAAGAATTAATAGAAATAAAATAAATATGATTAATTTTTTACTATTTTCTATCATTAATTACGATGTTAGCTTGAAAAAATATACGCTGCCTGTATATTTTATCCAACACTAAGCACAAATAGAGCCTGAAGCGTCAGTGCAACAGTTATAAATAAAAATATGTATTGTGTTTTATCACTTTGTTGATGACCAAAAAGCTTTACTGCTAAATCATGAGCCAGAACAACACTAAGCATATGGCCTAAAAGGGTAACACCTACCTGAACACTCCAAATAACTATAGGTTCTACAAAGTAGTTAATAGATGGTTCTTTGGCATTAAATAGATTTATACCAGTCCCAATGGGATCGTTCAGTCGATAAAAGAAAGTTTGAGATTCAAATAGTAAGAGAGTTAAATAATGTGTCACATGATATGCAAAAGCAATAGGTAACATTGTATGTCCAAACAGATTTGATACTTTGTTGAGCTCAAGATCAGACCCTCCGATCTTTATTGCAAAGAAACAGGCAAAACGATAAAACAGAATTGTTGCTAAATTCATTAGAACGAACATCATTGTCGAGAATCTCATATCATTTATTCTTGGTCCGAATTGTTCAAACCAGAAAGTGGTTTCTCTCAAACCATCGTAAGTTACGGTACCAATCATTAAAAGTACAAAATACTCAATACCCCTAAGCCTTGCAAGATTTCCAATGTTATCAAGCAGTGATCGAAAGTAAGGTCTCGAGTTAAATAGTTTCAACTTACTGTACAAATAATGAAGTAAAAGTAATGGATCAACTTCAATTAATGATTTTTTTAAAAAATATCTCAATAAATTTACGCTAATAAAAAGCAACATAAAGACAACCCCAATATTAAGGGGGTTTCCAGGTTTTCTCCACACCAGCTCAAACCAGGTAAGCCCAATAAACAAAACGCAAGCAAAATATACGGATTGTGGCTTATTTGAGGAAACAGAAAAGAGATTTAAAGGATTAAATTTTGCATATATATCTCCAAACAACAGACCAAGAACCGGAACACCAATCCATAAAAACACCCATAACATGAGTGGAGCGATTGATGTTTTGGCTGACTCATTACTAATTACACCTGGAGCAACAAGCAAAAATAATATTATAAATCCAAACAACTTCCCAAATAAACTTTGTTTATCTTCAAATATTTCCTCACGCTGGACAATAATTGATTCTTTCCATGAAACCTTTAAATAAACAAAAGTAATTAGAACAACTAAAGCTGAAGCATTTAAAACTATGTCGAATGGTATTGGCAAATCTCCAACATTTACAACACCATGTCCAATATTTACCGGGATAATATAATCCATCTACTGTTTACAATAAACAGATAATTTTATAAAATTGGAAATAGCAGGGAAATTATTATGTGTGTTATTTGCAACCTAACTACTCAAGGATATGAGACAGCTTACTTAGCTGTAGAAACAGAGACATCCGAAAGCATCATTTTACCAGTTGTGAATAGGTTATTAGATTATCACTCTTTTATGGCTATTGATTCTATGTTAATTCAAGCTTCTTTAGTTGGAATTATTCTTTAAAACTTTAGCTACAATTTTCACAAAGATCAGTACACTTTCCGAATAACTCGAGCCTATGATCTTCAATTATAAAATTAAATTTTTTTTCAATTCTTTTTATCTCTTTTGATAATTTTTCTTCAAACTCATTGGCCATCTCTACATCAATAATCTCTCCACAGTCACTACAAAACAAGTGATGATGATGTGAGTCTGTATCAAGTAATAGCTCAACAACTGATTGATTATCTAGGTTTGTAAATTCTTGAAGTATATTTATTTTTTTCAAATCACTTAAAACTCTATACAAGGTTGATTTTGCAACTTGATTTTTTAATTTTGTTAAAAGTTCATCTACAGTTATAGGATTTTTATTACCAAGCAAAGCTTCAAGGACTAAAATTCTAGGGTTAGTTATTGAAACATTGTTGTCAGATAAGATTTTTTTTGAATCTTGCATAGGTACATAATAATAGTTTATTTATCTTTAAAAAAATATTTAATTTCGTTTTAGGAGACTTGACAAAGTTATAAATGAGACTTATTCTCATTTATTGTAATTTAACATTTTTAAAATTAGATAAGGAAACCTAAATGAAAACAAAACCTATAACAAAATTTGCAATTCTAGCGCTTTCATTAGTTCTTGTTGCTTGTGCTGGAGGTGGATCTGAAGAAGCAGGTTGTCCAGCCATTGATGGAAGAGAAATTAATGTTGTTGCAACCACACCTATGATTGGTGAGTTTGTTAGTCAAGTTGGTGGTGAAAACATAAACCTAACAGTTTTAATGCCTCCTGAAGCAAACCCACACACTTACGAACCAGCTCCTCAAGATGCTGGAACAATAGCTGAGGCAGACCTTGTCTTTTACACGGGACTACTTTATGAGCCAGCAGCTTTAGTTAAATTATTAGAAAACTCTGCCTGTAGCACTGACATTTTGTCAGAAGTAGGCGAGAGTGTTTTCCCAATAGAGTTTAAGGAAGGTGGTCATGACGACCATGATGACCATGACGACCATGATGACCATGACGACCATGATGACGAGAAAGACCATGATGACGAAGAAGGTCATGACGACCATGATGACGAAGAAGGTCATGACGACCATGAAGGCCACAACCATGGTGCATACGATCCTCACTTTTGGTTTGACCCAAGCAGAGTGGCTTATGCAGCTGAATATATTGAGTCAAGATTGATTCAATTTGATCCAGAAAACGAATCATCATATAAAAGCTCTGCAGACTCTTTTGTTAGTGAATTAAATGACTTAACAAAACAAGTATCAGAATTAATTTCTACAGTGCCATCTCAAAACAGAAAACTCATTACTACACATGAGTCACTAGGTTATTTAGAGGCAAAATTTGGACTTGAAGTCTTATCAACCATAATTCCAAGTCTAAACTCAGCCAATGAAATATCACCATCTGATTTAGCCGGAGTAATTGATGTTATTGAGGATAACA
This sequence comes from uncultured Candidatus Actinomarina sp., assembly GCA_902597375.1. Classification (GTDB taxonomy): domain Bacteria; phylum Actinomycetota; class Acidimicrobiia; order Actinomarinales; family Actinomarinaceae; genus Actinomarina. The sequence continues at coordinate 5,987 of CACJXH010000024.1, forward strand.
ATGTAAAAGTTATTTTCATTGAATCTGAGGCACCATCTGTATATTCAGAGACAATTGTTGCAGAAACTGGTATTAAACCTGTCACAGGATTGTATGTTGAAACCCTAAAACCAGGTCAATCATACTCAGAATTTCTGATAAGCAACGTTAAATTAATTACGGAGAACTTACAAGATACTGACTAGGTTAAATGTAATATAATTACAAGAAACTTAACAAAGAGTCCGTATGAACTCTGAACAAATTAATACTAAAAAAAGTCGACCAGCTATTGTTTCCGCCGGGGCGTGTGTTGAGCTTGGGAATGATTTAGTTTTAGATGATGTGACCTTTTCTATTGATCAAGGAAAGAAAGTTGCAGTTGTTGGTCCTAATGGTGGAGGCAAATCTACTTTGTTTAACGCAATAGTTGGACTACTTCCTTTAGCTAATGGCTCAATAAAGATAAATGGAAAAAATCCACAGGAAGCAAAAAGTTTAATAAGCTATGTGCCTCAAAAAGATTTTATGAATCGTAGTTTTCCAATAACAGTAAACCAAGTTGTTGGAATGGGCTTGGTAGATAAAAATACTTTTTTTAACTCAAACAATAAAGAATCTAAAAATAAGATATCTACATCACTGGAAAGTGTGGGCCTTCTCGACCAAATTGATACCAATATAAACAACTTATCAGGTGGTCAATTCCAGAGAGTTTTAATTGCAAGAGCTTTGACCCAAAATGCACAAATCATATTACTTGATGAAGCATTCAGCGCTGTAGATGTTGGTGCACAAGAAGACATTATGAACATAATTAATAAAAACGACCTTGATAGCAAAACAGTTTTAATTGCTACTCACGATATTAATAATCTTGAAGAAAGATTCGATGAAGTTTTATGTTTAAACAGACATTGTTGCGCATATGGAAAACCTTCAGAAGTTTTAACAGAAAAGGTGATAGAAGAAATGTATGGCTCCCACAGTGCAATGTTTAAAAATCATACTTTAAATAGTCATGGAGAAACAAATGATTGAAGCTATTTTTGAGCCTTTCAAATATGATTTTATGATAAGGTCCTTGATTACTGCTATTGCATCAGGAACAATGTTATCTCTCTTGGGACCATTTGCAGTAAATAGAAATATGGGGTTTATGGCTGATGCCATGGCTCACGCGACTTTACCAATTATTGCAGTGGGTGTTTTTTTCGGATTTAGTATCTCTGAATTAGGAGTCCCTGCCTCTGTTCTCATAGCTATTTTTTTGGGTTTTATAATAAAAAATACAAATATTGGAGAAGATACAGCAATAGGAATTATTTTTTCTTCATTTTTTGCCTTAGGTTTTGTTCTTATCTCAATACTCGACGTAACTATAAATTTAGAAGATTTACTATTTGGACAAATTTTGGCAGTTAGTACATTTGATGTTTTCATAGTTGTTGGTATGTGTCTTGTTGTACTGGGTACAATGATAATTTTTTACAAACAATTACTCTTTTATTCATTTGATCCTATAGGTGCTGAAGTAAAAGGATTAAATATAAGTTTTTTGAATTATCTCTTTATGATACTTTTATCTGTTGCCATAGTAGCTTCCTTACAAACTGTTGGCATAATACTAGTTTTGAGCATGCTACTGATTCCAGCAGCCGCATCCAAACTTGTAACGAACACATTTAATTCATCAATAAGGATTAGTATTGTCTTTGGCGTTTTCTCCTCTGTAACAGGTTTATATTTATCTTATTTTTTTAACCTTCCTTCTGGACCATCCATGTCTTTAGTTGCTACATCTATTTTTGGACTTTCTTTTATGATAAATAAGATTAAAAGAGTAAAAACATAGAAAAATCATGTATTCAATATGGGTTGAATCATCGCTAAATCAATTATCTGATATAAAGGGAATTATTAAAACTCTTTCACTTGAAGAAGATAAAGAATATTTTGAGCCACATGTAACATTAGTTACAAACTTGAAGACTCAACAAT
>CACJXH010000025.1:0-7704 GCA_902597375.1 uncultured Candidatus Actinomarina sp.
CGAGAGTAATTTTCACTTTCTATTTCGTTTGTGACCTTTAAACCACTACTCACATCAACATCTTGAATTCTTAAACGAACAAACCTATTAAATGAAGGAAGTGAGCCAAATATATATATTTCTTCAAATTTACATAACTTGTCATCTGGAGTTGTATAGGTATCAATAATTTCTATTTCTAATTCACGAATATTAAAAATATTTAAATTAACTTTCGTCTCATTGTATTTTTCCAACTCATAAACTCCAAGTTGAACACGTTCTGATTGTTGTGGCCTAATGAATAAAAATGTGTACAAAAGATGTAGAGATTGAGAATATTAAAAGTATTGGTATAACAAATCAACGAGAAACTACTGTTGCTTGGAGTAAATCTACTGGTAAACCTTTTTATAACGCTATCGTTTGGCAAGATACTCGAACACAGGATATCTGTGATGAATTAATTGCTGATGATAGACTTTCAAGTCTTTTTGAAAAAACCGGACTACCTGTTGCTACTTATTTTTCTTTATCTAAGATTTTATGGCTTATACGGAATGTTCCTAATATTAAAAAGTCTTTAGAAGATGATGTTTGTTTTGGAACCATTGATAGTTGGTTGATTTATAATTTAACCGGAAATTTCTATACTGATGTAACAAACGCATCCAGAACTCTTCTATATGACCTTTATGATATGAAATGGTGCAGTGATCTACTAGAAAAATTAGATATACCTATCAACTCTTTACCACAGGTAAAACCATCTTTCTCAAACTTTGGAGAGATGAAGGAGATAATACCTGGTGTTCCTGTTACTGCCATTTTAGGAGATCAGCAAGCTGCATTATTTGGACAAAACTGTACTAACAAAGGTGATGTTAAAAATACATATGGTACTGGTTGTTTTGCACTCACAAACACAGGAAAAGATATTGTTAAATCAAACAATGGATTGTTAACAACTATTGCTTACCAAAAAGAAGGAGAAGATCCAATGTTTGCTTTGGAAGGGTCAGTTCCAATTGCTGGTGCTGCAGTCCAATGGTTAAGAGATAATCTAAATATTATCGATAAAAGTGAAGATATTGAATCATTGGCGATGCTGGAGAAAGATAACGGTGATGTATATTTTGTACCTGCTTTCTCTGGATTATTTTCTCCTCATTGGGACGAAACAGCAAGAGGTTCTTTATTTGGGTTAACAAGATTTTCAAATAAGTCACACATGGCAAGAGCGGCGCTTGAATCTGTTGCATTCCAAACATACGAGTTGCTTGAAAGTATGGAAAAAGATCTTGATACTGATTTTGAAAGTCTCAAAGTAGATGGGGGAATGGTTGCAAACAATCTATTAATGCAATTTCAATCAGACATATTGGATAAATCTATTCATTCACAGGAAATTAATGAAATAACTGCTCTTGGAGTTGGTGTGGCAAGTTATCTTTATGTCTTGGATTTGCCACTTTCATCAATGGGAAATTATATTACGTCATCAAAGACTTGGAATCCAAATATGAGTAATGAGACAAGAATTAACTCTCTTGAATCTTGGTACAAAGCCATAGAAAAAACTAAAAATTGGTTATAAAGTTTATAACACTTGGGTACGTAGGTTTTTTCGTTGTTGCTGGAATAAACCATTTTATTAATCCAATTTTTTACGACAAAATTGTACCTGATTTTATTCCATTCCCTCGTTTTGTTCACTTAACAACAGGTGTAATCGAAATAATTCTTCCGTTATTCTTTTTTACAAGATTTAGAAAAGAAGCGGCTATTTTGATGATAATTTTCCTTGTTGTTATTTATATTGGAAATTTAAATGTATGGATAAATGACCTACCTTATGGAAATCGCTATTTTACAAATTATCAACATTTCTTAAGAATGCTTTTGCAGATTTTCTATATTGGAATAGCCTATATTATTTATTTATATGAATGAACTAAAGTTTCCAGACAAATTTCTTTTTGGTACAGCTGTAGCATCATATCAAGTCGAGGGTGGAATTTACAATAATGATTGGACTATTTGGGAAAATAAATCTAACTCTGTTTGTGTAGAGCCATGTAATGAAGCATGCAAACATTACGAATTGTTAGATCAAGATATTGAACTACTAAAAGAACTTGGTATAAAAGCTTTTAGATTCTCAATAGAATGGAGCAGGATCGAGCCTACAGAAGGAAATTTTGATACTGACGCAATTAATCATTATGTAGAAAAAGCAAAAAAATTAATTGCAAACAACATTACTCCTATAATTACTTTTCATCATTTCACCACTCCTGAATGGCTATACAAGAAGGATTCTTGGCTTAACCCAAATGCTGATAATTATTTTGATAATTATGTTGAGAAATTAATGAAGCACTTACCAAATGAAATTGAATTATTTAATACAATTAATGAGCCAGGAATATTTGCCTTCTTTGGATATTTTTCAACTAATAAATTCCCTCCAGGTATAGCTAATGAATCAAAGTTCATACAAGCATCAGAGAATATTATGTCTGCTCACAAAAAGGCATTAAAGACAATCAAAAAATATAATCAAAATGCAAAAGTTGGCATGACTCATGCTTTACAAGAATGGGAAGATGATGATAACAATAAATTAAAAGAATATTTGAAGTATCACCTTGAGGATAAATTTTTAGATGCTTCAGTAGATGACGACTTTATAGGTTTACAAACCTATACAATCGTAAGATATCCAAAAAATATTTTTTTAAAGATCTTTAATTCTTTACTTTTAAATATTGGATTTGTTAGAAAATTTATATTACCTCGTATTATTCAAATTTTTGCAGGAAGAAATGGAGCAATTACAAGCGAAACCCGTACAACAAAAATGGGGTATGAATATAGACCAGAAGCTGTTCTATACAACTTAAGGAGATTAAATAAAATATTTCCTGATAAAGAAATTTTTATTACTGAAAATGGAATAGCAACAGACAATGACGATGAGAGAATCGAGTTTGTAACTACTGTATTGCAGGATGTGCACCGATTTCAAGCTGAACATAATAATGTAATTGGATATCTGTATTGGTCATTGTTAGATAATTTTGAATGGGACCTTGGGTATCAAATGAACTTTGGTTTAGTAGAGGTTAATAGGGAAACATATGAACGAATACCTCATAAATCAGCATCTTGGTTTGGAAATATTTCATCCTCAAACATTTTATCTATTAATTAATTATCTTTTAAACTATAAATCATGGTCTATATCATTGCAGGAGCTACAGGAGTCGTAGGTAGTGCTATTTCAAAAGAATTAGCCAAAGAGAACGAAGTACATTTAATTGGAAGAGATGAAGAAAAACTTTCTTCGTTAAGTAAAGAAATCGATGCCCAGTATTCACTTATTGACTTAACTAAGACCATAGAACAGCGTGAATTTTCTAAAATAATTCCTGACGATAAAGAAATTAAAGGTCTTGTAAATTGCATAGGTTCAATTTTGATAAAACCTTTACACGGAACTAAGACTGAAGAATTTGAAGAAGTTCTTAGAGTAAATCTTTTTTCAAGTTACTATCTCTTAAGCTCTTTTGCTAGACGTATGAAGAATGGATCTGCAATATTTTTCTCATCTGTTGCAGGCACTAAAGGACTTTCTAATCATGAAGCTATTGCAGCTGCTAAAGCTGGATTAGAAGGTATGGCAAGATCAGCCGCGGCTTCTTATGCCAAAGATAATCTTCGGGTAAATGTTATTGCACCGGGACTTATGGATACGAACATGAGTCAACGATTACTAGCAACAGAACAAGCCAGAGAATTATCAAAATCAATGTATCCAATACAAAAAATTGGAGATTTTAATGATATACTTCCTGTTGTAAAATGGTTGTTATCAGAAGACTCAAAATGGGTTACTGGTCAGACTATACATGTTGATGGGGGTCTATCAACGGTTAAGCCGAGATAGGAGAATATGTCAGATATAAAATATTTAGAAACTCATGAGTGGTATCTCATGAATGATGAGGAAATTACAGTTGGTATATCCGATTTTGCTCAAAACGAGTTAGGAGATATCGTTTATGTAACATTGCCTGAAGTTGGACAAGAGTTTGAAAAGGGTGCAGCAGTAGTTGAAGTTGAAGCAACTAAAACTGTTGCAGATGCATATGCACCGATGGATTGCACAATTACAGCTGTAAACTCACAACTTGAAACTGAGCCTGAGACCATCAATAATGATCCATGCGGTGATGGGTGGATGTTTAAAGCAAAAGTAAATACTGTTGATGATTCAGGAATGTCTTATCAAGAGTATGAAACTTTTGTATCTTAATGGATAAAAAAACTACTCAACTACATAAATATCATCTATCACAAGAAGCTAAGTTTATTGATTTTGGTGATTGGTCAATGCCTTTTTCCTATGAAGGTACTTTAAAAGAACATGATATTGTTAGAACATCATCAGGTTTTTTTGACGTATCTCACATGGGTCGTTTAGAGATCCAATACTCTGAAATTGAAAAAATATCAAAATTAATTTGTTCTGAAATTATCGATATTCCCTCTAATAAGGCACTTTATTCTATCTTTACAAACGCTGATGGTAATGCTCTTGATGATGTTATTTTTTGGAAATTTGATGATAAGATCATACTGATTCCAAATGCATCTAACTTAGAAAAGATTAAATCACACTTAGTCGCACACAATGTCGAGTTTATTGATAAAACACCAGACACTGTTCTTATAGCTGTACAAGGGCCAGATACTATTGAATTAATTCAAGATAGATTTGAGATTCCAGATAAGTTTTCAACTAACTATACAGAAAGCTTTCTTTATGCTCGAACAGGTTATACGGGAGAAGATGGAGTCGAAATTATGGCAAATAATCAGGACGCAGAGTCATTATTAACTTTCTTAATAGAAAAAGGTATAAAACCTTGTGGATTAGGTTCCAGAGATACACTCAGGCTAGAGGCTTCACTTCCATTATATGGTTTTGAACTCACAGAAGATATAACACCTGTTGAAGCATCTCTAAATTGGACAATTACTAATAAAAATGAGTATTTAGGTTCACATAGAATAAATGATCAATTGTCGGGTGAAAGTCATAAAGTTTTAAAGAAATTTACAATTGACTCAAGAAAGATAGCAAGAACAGAAACTGTTGGTATTGCTGGAGAAACTAAGGGTATAGTTACTTCTGGTAACTTCTCCCCAGTATTAAATAAAAGTATTGGCTTTATATTATTTGAAAATAAGCCCTCTCACGATTTAATAGAGTTTGATATTCGTGGTAATTTAATAGAAGGCAATATAGTTAATAAAAGGTTTTTAAGTTAATGTTTGTACCACATTCTGAATTAGATTTAAAAAAGATGTTCGATGAGTTAAAAATTAATTCATTAGATGATCTGTTTACTCATATTCCTGACGCATTACTACTAGAAAATGGTCTTGATTTGCCTGAATCATTGTCAGAACTTGAATCCATTGATTATTTTGATGATATTGCAGCTCGTAACAAATCAGAATTAGTTTGTTTTGCTGGTGGAGGTCATTACGACGTCTATCTTCCACAAACAGTTAAATCTCTAACTATGAGACCTGAATTTATGACATCATATACTCCATATCAAGCAGAAATATCTCAAGGGATTCTTCAAGTTTTATTTGAATTTCAATCTTTAGTCTGCGATTTAACTGATATGGAGTTAGCTAATGCTTCTTTGTATGACGGTGCAACCTCTATAGCTGAAGCGATCTCAGTTGCAATTAACAAAACTAAACGTGATGGAGTTGTTATATCATCGGGTTTAAATCCAAACAGTAAAGAAGTTATCAATACATTAATTGATAGAAATAAATTCAATTTAGATTATATAGAATTAGATAAGTTTTTATTTCCAACAAATTTTGAATTTGATGAATCTCAGGCTGCATTTGTAGTTTCTTACCCACATTACGAAGGTTCATGTCAAGATTTAACTGAACTTGTTGAACGTGCAAAAGAAAAAGGTCTTGTAACTATTTGTTATGTTGATCCTTCAATGTTGGGAGTACTTACTACACCCGGACAAATGGGTTTTGACATTATTGTTGCGGAGGGACAATCATTAGGATCCCCGCTATCTTTTGGTGGTCCAACAGTTGGTTGGTTTGCTACAAAGAAAGAATTTGCCCGATTAGTTCCAGGAAGATTAATAGGTGAGTCTAGAGATAAAGATGGAAATAAATCTTATGTTATGACTTTAAGAGCTAGGGAACAAGACATCCGAAGAGAAAAAGCTTCATCTAATATATGTACTAATCAAACTCTTAATGCAATTGGTTCAGCAATTCATCTTTCCTGGCTTGGGCCGGAGGGTATCTTTGAAATGGGATACCATGCTATTCAAAAAGCTAATTATATGAGAAAACAGCTCATAAAAAATGGTTATGTAATTCCTAATGATGATTCAAGTTTGAGAGAGTTCCTACTTGAAGTAAAGTCTGACGCAGCAGAAGTAATTCAAAAAATGGGTGATAAAGGTTTTCTCGCAGGAATTTTATATGATGATAATCACATACTTGTTGCTGTTACAGAAAAACGAAAAAAAATTGAGATCGATAATTATATAGAGTCACTTTTGGAGGTTGATAATGGTTAGTGGAGGAAACGCAAGTTCGTTACCGTTAGTCGGAGGTAAGCCTGAACCTCCTATAAAAGAATTATCAAGTCCTGGACGTCGTGCATCAAAATTTCCAAAATTAGATGTACCTGAAGTAAAAATCAACCATGAGTCTCTTAAAAAAGAGAAAGCTAGACTTCCTGAAGTCTCTGAACATGACTTGGTCATGCATTATTCAAGGCTAGCTCATAGGAACTTCGCTGTAGATCTCGGTTTTTATCCACTCGGATCTTGCACAATGAAATATAATCCAAGGTTTGCAGATTCTATTGCCTCTGATTCTAGATTTGCAAATATGCATCCCTCAATGCCTGAAGAATTTACCCAGGGTTGTTTAAAGGTTTATTACGAAATTGGAAACTATCTGTGTGAAATTACTGGTATGGATGATGCTAGTTTTCAACCACCTGCTGGTGCTTCTGGTGAACTAACAGGGTTACTAATAATCAAAAAATATTTAGAAGTAAACAATATGAATCACAAGACAGAAATTATTGTTCCTGATTCTGCACATGGTACTAATCCAGCTTCAGCAAGAATGGCTGGATTTACAGTAGTTGAAGTTGAAACAGATTCTCGCGGAATGGTAAATATTGAAAAATTAAAAGAGATTGTGAATGAAAATACTGCCGGCTTAATGCTTACGAATCCAAATACTGGTGGACTATTTGAAGAAGAAATTCTTACAATTTCTCAAATAATTCATAATGCTGGAGGACTTTTATATTATGATGGTGCGAACCTTAATGCAATAGTTGGGGCATCTAGACCTGGTGACATGGGCTTTGATATAGTTCACTCAAATTTACATAAAACATTTGCTACACCTCACGGAGGTGGTGGACCTGGTTCTGGACCTGTAGCAGTAAAAAGTTTTTTAAGAGAATATTTACCAGGACCAATAGCAGAGAATAAAGATCGTAAATATAACTGGTATCATCCAGAAAATAGTATCGGAAGAATGCACGGATATCATGGAAACTTCTTAGTTACTTTGAGAGCATTAGTTTATATGAAATTACTCGGTAAAGAAGGTCTAGATAAACTCGGTGCTTAT
>CACJXH010000026.1:0-7646 GCA_902597375.1 uncultured Candidatus Actinomarina sp.
TGAGCATCTTCAAAAGAGAGAACATAATTTCTAACCATAGGGGCTTGTCCGGTTGAATCTCTTAACTCGTCTCTCCAGTGTGGATTAGGAAGAAATCTAACGTCTAATACCAAATCGGCGTCCCTTGGAGATCCATTTTTAAATCCAAATGATGTGACAGATATTTTTAAATCTTGACTACTGGCGGTGCCTTGAAATCCTTCAATAATTCTTTTTCTTAAATCATGGACATTCATATCAGATGTATCAATAACCAAGTCAGCCAATTCTCTTATAGGCTTCAGTAATTCTCTTTCATTTTTAACAGATTGCTCTAATGAGTCTTTTGCCATTGGATGAGGACGTCTATTTTCTTCATATCTCTCTATAAGCGTGTCGTTGTCAGCATCCAAGAATATTACTCTCGTTAGCACACCAGACTGACTAAGCCTATCAAGACTTTTTGTTAGCTCACTTTGTGATGAGCTCTCCTTAGCATCTACAGTTAAAACTAATTGCTTGTTTGTTTCAGCAACATCATTGGACTCAACAACTGATTGAATTAAATTGGTTGGTAAATTTTCAATCACGTAATAACCAAGATCTTCGAAAACATTAGCACTTGCAGAGCGACCAGCTCCCGACATTCCAACTAGTAATAATACTTCAGGTCGTTTTGATACCATATTTAATCTAATGATATTCTAATTGCCCTCTGTTTACATGGAAAAATTTATTATTGTTTGGTACGAAATAATCTAAAAATCACCATTGAAATATGAATATACTTTCCTCGCTATACTATCTGAAACTACTTCTCTCAGCTCCTCATATGTGGCTTTTGAAAGCCTAGAAACGTCCTTAAACCTTTTTAATAAGATATCTGATGATTTAACGCCAACGCCATTAATACTCAATAATGTTTGATCATCAAAATTTTTTATTCTTAGTCTTCTATTTTCGGTAATTGCAAATCTATGAGCTTCATCTCTTATATTTTGTAATAAAAACATTGATTCAGAACTTTTATCAAGAATAAATGGGTCTTTACGATTAGGTTTAAATATCTCCTCAAACTTTTTAGCTAAACCAATTACTTCAATATCTAACTCAAAATGATCAATTACACTTTTTGCAGATGATAATTGGCCTTTACCACCATCAATTAGAATTAAGTCGGGTTTACGTTTAAAACTTTTATCTTTTTCATCAGGTTTTATTAGTCTCTTTAATCTTCTGAACAAAACTTCTTCCATGGATTTAAAATCATCCTGACCAGTAAATGATTTTATATGGAATTTGCGATACATAGAAGGTTTACAAATTCCATCATCCATTACAACCATTGATCCAGCTCTGTATTCGGCACCTAAATTTGAAATATCGAAAGCCTCAATACGAAAAGGAATCTGTTTAAGGTCTAGATTATTTCTTAACTGCTCTAAAGATTGAGATCTGAACTCAAGATCTGTTCTTCTTCTAAAATTTACAACTCTTCTAATTTCTTTTGCATCTAAAATTGCAGTTTCAAGAAGATCTTTTTTCCATCCCTTGACCGGTGTTTTTAACACGATACTTTTATCCCATTTTTCTGATAAACTTTTCTCTACTGTTTCCACAAAAGGAAAATTATGACTTACCAATATTTCATCTGATGGTTGGTTTTCTGAGAAAATTGAAAGAATAATTTGTGGTAGATATTCTTCGTACTGCTCTGTATCAATTGGTTCAAGTGTCTTTTTAACCTCTCCAATTATTCTCCCATTTCTAATCAATAGACATGAAATCACAACGTCAAAATTGCTTATGTCAATTCCCACTACATCGACAGATTTTTTATCAGCAACCATAAGTGTTTGTGTAGTTCTTGCGTTTTCAAGATGCGATATTATATTTTTTGCTTGTTGTGCTTTTTCATATTCTTGATTTTTAGAGAAAGACATCATTTCATTTACTTTTTCATCAATATACTGATCTGACTTACCAGAATAAAAATTTTCTAATTTAGCTGTTAATTCTTTATAATCTGTTTCACTTATCGCACCAATACATGGTCCTGCACATTTTTTGATGTCATACAGCAAGCAAGCTTTTTCTAGTTTTTGGTGTCTTTCAAAGACATTTTTAGAACAAGTCCTTACAGGAAATATATTTATTAAATGATCTAGTGAACGCCTAGCTGAGCCGATAAAAGGGAACGGTCCAAAGTTTTTATTTCTTTGACTTATTCTTCTTGATATATATGCCCTAGGCCATTCTTCATTGGATAACGTTAAGTACGGATAGGATTTGTCATCTTTGAACTGTACATTGTACTTTGGTTTATATTCTTGAATAAAAGAATACTCGGCAAGTAATGCATCTGCCTCATTTTTAGATACGACAAAACTTAAGTCTTTTGATTCAGCAACAAGTCTTTTTATTTTCCAAGAAGATTTTTCTCTAAAGTATGATGGAACTCTTTTTCTTAGATTTTTGGCTTTTCCAACATATAAAGGCTCTTCGTACTCATCTTTGAAAATATAAATACCTGGACTTGTCGGAATTTCTTTGATGTCTATTTTTTGCATTATAAGACTGACTTTAAATGATACCCCGTTAAAGAGGTTTTATCAGTAGCGAGACTTTCAGGTGTACCCTCTGATACAATTTTTCCGCCATTTTCTCCCCCCTGAGGACCTAAGTCAATTACCCAATCAGAGTTTTTAATTACATCTAGATTGTGTTCAATGACTAATACTGTATTGCCTTTGTCAACAAGCATATGTAAAACTTCTAAAAGCTTTTGAACATCAGCAAAATGTAATCCTGTTGTAGGCTCATCTAAGATGTACATTGTTCTTCCCGTTGATCTCTTACTTAATTCTTTTGCAAGCTTTACTCTCTGTGCTTCACCACCAGACAAAGTCGTAGCTGATTGTCCTAATGTGATATATGACAATCCAACATCATCTAATGTTTTAATAATTCTTGAAATTTGGGGCTGGTTTTCAAAGATTTTCAGTGAATTTTCAACAGTTGAATTTAATATGTCAGCAATAGTATTGCCTTTCCAACGAATATTTAAAGTTTCATTGTTATATCTTGAACCGTTACAATCTTCACACATTACATAGACATCAGGTAGAAAATACATTTCAACTTTAATTGTCCCGTCTCCCTTACAGAGCTCGCACCTTCCACCAGGAACATTAAATGAGAACCTACCAGGTTTATATCCTCTAATCTTTGCTTCTTCAGTTTGTGAATATAAAGAACGTATCATGTCAAATACTCCTGAATAAGTAGCAGGATTTGATCTTGGTGTACGACCAATTGGAGATTGATCTATTTCAATTAACTTGTCAATATAATTTAAGCCACTAATGCTTTTATGAATACCCGGAGGATTCCAGTTTTTTCGATTAAATTCGTTTTGAATTGCTTTTGATAGAATTTCTGAGACAAGAGTGGATTTTCCGCTTCCAGATACACCTGTAACCGAAATAAATTTTCCTAATGGAAATTCAGCTGTTAAATTCTTTAGATTATTTTCTTTTGCTCCTCGTACAACAATTTTTTCATTGTTACCTTTTCTTCTATTTTTGGGATATGGAACAATCTGTTTTCCAGATAAGTATTGACCAGTAATAGATTTTTTATTTTTGGATATTGATTCACAGTCACCTGTGGCAACTATATTTCCACCTTCTTCACCTGCTCCCCAACCGATATCAATAATAAAGTCAGAACTTCTCATTGTTTCTTCATCATGTTCAACAACAAGCACTGTGTTTCCTAAATTCTTTAACCTAAGTAAAGTTTCTATTAATTTTTTGTTATCAGACTGGTGGAGACCGATGGAGGGCTCATCCAAAACATAGAGCACACCCGTCAAACCCGATCCTATTTGAGTGGCTAATCTTATTCTTTGCGCTTCACCACCAGATAAAGTTGCCGCACCTCTATTTAACTGTAAATAACTAAGTCCAACCTCATTAAGAAAAAGCAATCTTTCATTTATTTCCCTAAGTATTGTCTCAGCTATTTCTTTTTCGTTTCCTGTAAGTTTGAGATTTTGAATTATTTCGCTGGCTTTTTGAATTGATAATTTGTTAAACTCTCCAAGTGTTAGTGATTTTACTTTTACATTTCTTGACCGTGAATTTAATCTTTCACCTTCGCAATCGCTACATGGCAATTCTCTCATAAATTGCATATAATATTCTCTTCTATGGTCTGAGTCAGTTTCTTCGTATATTTTTTTAAACAATGGGATTACTCCTGGAAATGCTCTTTCCCATGTTCTGGAATTTCCAAATCTGTTTGTGTATCTTATAGGAGTTTTTATACCATCTGATCCAAACAGCAGTATATATTTATCATTGTCAGATAAATCTTTATATGGAATATTTCTAGGTATATTGAAATATTCGCAAACACCATATATTTGAGCACGAAAATATTTTCTCTTTGACATTTCAGGAAAAACATTGTCATCAATTGCTTGCTCGGAATCCTTAATAAGCAAGTTTTCATCTATTTCATAATTAATACCAATTCCATTGCATGACTCACAAGCACCAAATGGTGAGTTGAATGAAAAATCTCTGGGTTCAAGTTTTCCATAAGAAGTTCCGCATTCTTTACAGCCAAGATTTTGACTAAAGTTTTTAATTTCTTCATCGATTTTTACATCAATCAAACCATTTGTTAAATTTATTGCTGCTTCCACAGATTGTGGCAATCTCCTACCACCAGTTTTTTTTATTTTTACTCTATCAACAACAACTGATATGTTGTGATTAAAATAACGATCTAGTCGTTTGGCTTCATCTAGTCTTATAAGTTCCCCGTCAACATAAGCTCTACTGAACCCTTGTTTTAGAAGGTCTTTAAACAATGTTTCAAATTCACCTTTTCGTGATTTTACAACTGGTGCAAGTATCTCTACGTTTATGTCTTCACCAATCTCTAATATTTGATTTACAATAAAATCAGTTGATTGTTTCTCGATTTTTGATCCACAATTTGGACAATAACTAATCCCTATTCTTGCCCACAAAAGCCTTAAATAGTCATGGATTTCAGTCACAGTTCCAACTGTTGATCTAGGACTTCTTGAAGACGTTTTTTGATCAATTGCTATTGCTGGAGATAATCCTTCAATCTGTTCGACATTTGGTTTTTCCATTTGGCCAAGAAATTGACGTGCATAGGCAGATAAACTCTCGACATATCTTCTTTGGCCTTCTGCATATATTGTGTCAAAAGCTAAAGAAGATTTTCCCGAGCCTGATAGACCCGTTATTACTACCAATTGATTTTTAGGTATATCAACACTGATATCTTTTAGATTATGTTCTTTTGCACCTTTAACTTTTAAATACTCATTTTTCATTAACTAGGAAGCTCCATAATTTCTTTTTTTATTTCTTTTAATTCGTCCCTTAATCTAGCAGCGACTTCAAATTCTAATAAATCGGCAGCTACTTTCATTTCTTTTTCTATGTCTTTTGAAATTTTGTATAAATCTTCTCTCGATGCATTTTTTAGATTAATATTTGATCTAAATGATATATCTTCTTTAGAAGGTCTATTTCTCTCAACTATTTCTAGAATATCAGTGATTTCTTTCTTTACCGTAGTGGGATTGATATTGTATTTCTCATTATGTTGTTTTTGAATTTCTCTTCGTCTTTTTGTCTCATTAACAGATTTAGTTATTGAGTCTGTAACTTTATCAGCGTACATAATGACATATCCATCTTTATTTCTTGCAGCTCTTCCTACTGTTTGTATAAGACTGGTCTCAGATCTTAAAAAACCTTCTTTATCAGCATCCATAATGGCTACCAATTGGACTTCTGGTAAATCTAATCCCTCTCTGAGTAAATTAATACCAACTAAAACATCAAATTCACCTTTTCTTAAATCCCTAAGGATTTCAATTCTTTCTAAAGTATCTATGTCTGAATGAAGATATCTTGTTTTAATTCCCATTTTTAAAAAATAGTCACTTAATGCCTCACTCATTTTTTTAGTAAGAGTCGTGACTAATACTCTATTACCATTATCAATAACTGATTTTATCTCACTCAATAAATCTTCAATTTGATTTTTAGTTGGTCTAACAAAAATATTTGGATCTAATAATCCTGTAGGCCTAATAATTTGCTCAATAAAAATTTCAGAATTTTCGTTTTCCCATTTTCCAGGAGTAGCCGAAACTAATACAGTTGAGTTTACTTTATTTTTCCACTCATCAAATTTTAATGGGCGATTGTCCAATGCAGCTGGCAATCTAAATCCATAGTCTACAAGTGTTGATTTTCTTGATTTATCGCCTTCATATTGGCCTCTAATCTGAGGTATTGCAATATGACTTTCATCGACAACCATTAAAAAATCTTTTGGAAAAAAATCGATCAATGTATATGGTGCTTCACCAGGTTTTCTTCCGTCAAAATATCTTGAATAATTTTCAATTCCAGAACATACACCTAATTCAGTTAACATTTCTAAATCAAACATTGTTCTTTGTTTTATACGCTGTGCTTCTAATAGCTTATTTTCGCTCTCAAATTTTGCAATTTGCTTAGATAAATCAGTTTCAATTTCTTTTAATGCACTTTTTCTTTCATCATCAGATGTCACGTAATGAGATGCGGGGAATATTGCTAACTCACTTAGTTTTTCAAGTATTTCACCAGTTACTGGATCAATACGTGATATTTTTTCAATTTCATCACCGTAAAATTCAACTCTAAATATTGTTTCCTCATAGACGGGAAATATATCCAAAGTATCACCTTTTAATCTAAATGTTCCTCTTGTTACTACGAGGTCATTTCTAATATATTGTTGTTTTATAAGCTGACTTATCAAATCATCTAAATCAAATTCATTACCTTGGATTATTGGGATTATTTTATTTTTATATTCTTTAGGAGAACCAAGTCCATAAATACAAGAAACAGAGGAAACTACGATAACATCATTTCTCAAAAGTAGAGCACTTGTAGCAGCGTGTCTTAACCTGTCTATTTCCTCATTTATGTTTGCATCTTTTTCAATAAATGTATCAGTTCGAGGTACATATGCTTCTGGTTGATAATAGTCATAGTAAGAAACAAAGTACTCAACTCTGTTTTCAGGAAAAAATTGTTTAAACTCATTTGCAAGTTGTGCAGCCAAAGCTTTGTTTGGTGCCAAAACAAGAGTGGGTTTCTGGATTTCCTCTATAAGCCATGCAATAGTTGCAGATTTTCCAGAACCTGTAATCCCCATTAATGTTTGAAAGTCAATATTATTGTCTATACCATTTTTTAGTTTTTTGATTGCAGCAGGTTGATCTCCTTTGGGTGTAAATTCTGAAATGACTTTAAATTTTTTCATAATAACTTTTGAATTTCATGATTTAATTTATTTTCTAAGTCTTCGATTTTATTATTTTTAATCAGTGTGCCAATGGAGTACCACCACTCATCATTTGGTTGGTTATTTATTCGATTTGTAATATCTTCTTCATCCATTCCTCTATCAAGCAATCTCTTTATACGTACCTCTTTTGGACTCCAAATCACAACACATTTAAATAAGTCTATAACACTTTTTGGTGCTGATACTTCGATAAAAGTAAATCCCTCATTTTTTTTTAAAATAGATAATAATTTTTCTTGTACTTT
>CACJXH010000027.1:0-7135 GCA_902597375.1 uncultured Candidatus Actinomarina sp.
TAATATAGGTGATGCACCTGTTCCAGTTCCACCACCTTCACCTGCAGCGATGAATACCATGTCTGCACCTTTTAAAGCTTCATTAATAAGTTCTTCAGAATCTACTGCTGCTTGTCTTCCTACTTCTGGATTTGCACCAGCACCTAGACCTCTTGTTGATTTTCGACCGAGATCTAATTTTAAATCGGCTTTTGAACCAAGTAAGCTTTGGGCGTCTGTATTACAAGCTACAAAATCAACACCTTTGATACCCATTTTTATCATTCTGTTAACAGCGTTGGTTCCACCGCCACCAACTCCAACAACTTTTATAACTGCTGCATAGTTTCTAGGTCTCATATTTAAGTTAACTCCTTTTTGCTTAGAACTTCTTTTAACTGCAGTTTTTTTAGACTTAGTTTTAGCCGCAGTCTTTTTTGCCTTGGGTTTAGTTGCCCTAGCTTTAGATTTTGTTTGTTTTTTTGTTGCCATAATTTTTCCTTAAGTTGTAGATTATCAATAATTTAAGTATATCCAAAACTTTTTTTAAATTTTATCTAGATGTAAAGTATAGATATAGATTTTAACAGCTAAGTATAGTTTCAATATCTTCACTATTTGAGTCGATGACGGTTACTTCTCCATCGCAATTGCCCTCCTCTAGTATGTATCCGACAACGGATCCTTTTTTTGAAAGGTCAACTGGCCGACCAATATTTAGTGCAGTATTTTTGTACGATCCAGTAAGCTCAATTCCATCATATAGTATCTTTAAATCTTGGATTGATATTTCGTACTTATTTACTGTTAAGATTAAGGAAATTATTTCACTGTAAAATCCTTCAGGTACAGGTCCATTTGTAATAGTTAAACGTGGCAATCTGTTTGTTGATTCTGCGAGTTCGGTATATAAATTTTTATATAAGATGACTTCTTTTGGGTTCGTATCTCTTAGGTCGCTTATTACGATAATTTTTTCATGGATAACAATATCTATAAATACAAGATTCGGTAGTTGTTTACTTACTACTAAGCTTTCAACACTTAAATTGTCTTCGTAAAATTGACCAAAATCGGATTCATCAATGAACCAAATTGATTTACCTTGAACGAAGCCAAAAGAGCTGTAATTTAAGTCAATGTTTTTTTCATAATTAATATCGGTAACTGTATATTTTGAGGAAAACATTGATAAAAATGTAATCAAAGTTAAAAGAGAAAAAAACGAAAATATTGAGAAAGTCTTAAATGTTCTTTGTTCTAAATTTAGTAACTCATTCATTTTGTAAAGTCACCAATAAAAATAATCTCCTCTTCTAAAGTAATTCCAAATTTAGTTGATACTTTATCTTTAACATATTGAACAAGATTAAATAATGATATAGCTTTTGCACCCTTTTCAGCTACAAAGAAATTTGCATGCTTTTCACTAACGCGGACACCATCAATTTCATAGCCTTTCAGACCAGCATTATCAATTAGTTCACCTGCATAATAATCACTAGTATTTTTAAACACACTACCCGCATTGTAAATAGCTGCTGGTTGTGATTTTTTTCTCTTCTCATTAAAATCCGATAGATTTTTATTAATTATTTTTTTTATCTCCTTTTTCAACTCTAAGTGTCGCACTTAAAATTATTTTATTATCAAGATTTTTTGATTTTCTATATGAAAACTCTAATTCTTCCTTTTTTAAAATTTCAATTTCAAATGTTTCCAAGTCGAAACATCTTAGATCCTTTAATAACTCAGAAAATTCCCAACCATAAGCACCAGCATTCATTTTTATTGCTCCTCCAACTGTTCCTGGAATGCCAATCAAAAACTCTCCGTTAGATAGTGAATTGTCTTTAAAGAATCTTGAAAGTTTTGGTAAGAAAACTGACGAACCTACTTTTATTTCAAAATTATCTGATAACGTCAATTCTTCAAATTTTGGAGCAAGCACATTTCCATAAAATTCTTTGTCAGAAAATGCAACATTTGATCCCTTTCCTAAGATAACATTTTGTTTTCCTTTTATAATATTCTTTAGATCAGATAGTTCGTCTTCAGATTCAATATTGATAAAGTTTTTACAAAATCCACCAAATCTATAAGTGGTTACTTCGGATAAATTTACACTATTAATATTCATTTAAATATTTTAATATTTTTGGACCAAGTAAGGTAATATCACCAGCTCCTAGTGTTAATACTATATCTCCATTTTGTACTTTTTTGGATAAATATTCAGGTACATACCTTATGGACTTTAAATACTTTATACTTTCTTCTTCAAAGTTTTTACTAGATATTCCTGGTATTGGAGACTCTCCAGCCGGATATATATCAGTTACAATTGCAAAATCTGCTAATTTAAGAGAATCTTTAAAAGAACTAAAGTACTCCATTGTTCTTGTATACCTGTGAGGTTGAAATACAACGTAAAGTTTACTCTCAGTTTGCTGCTTTAATGCAGCTATAGTTGCTTCCATTTCTGTAGGATGATGACCATAATCATCGTAAATTAGTACACCTTTAGATTTTCCGATAAGTTCTATTCTTCTTTTTACACCCGCAAATGATTCAATTGCATTCAAAGAGTCCTTAATTTCAATACCATTTAAGAAAGCTAATATAATTGCACCTAGCATATTAGATTTAAAGTGATCACCTATAATGTCAGACTTGATTTCATATTTGTTATTTTCATATAAAAAGGTTCCAGGACTTTGTACTTTAAAGTCAGCTGATATATCTTTGCCGTAACTTACTGGGTTTTTTAACTTCTTCATAGATTTAATATTTAGATCATCATTGTTAATAACCAAATTATCCGTTACATTTTTCATGACTTTGTAGAAAGCATCTTTATAATTATCAAGATTTTTAAAATAGTCTAAGTGGTCACTATCAACATTTAAAACTAATAGATCAGATATCTTAATTTTTTCAAAAGTGTTAAATGCCTCGTCGGTTTCTAAAATAAGTGGCTGATCAGGATCACCATAGTGTCCACCAATTCCATTAAAGGTTGTAATCCCACCATATAAGTAAGAAACATTTACATTATTAAAATGAAATATGTGTGAAAGCAAAGCAGTTGTGGAAGTCTTACCATGTGTTCCTGTTATTCCTATTATCTTATGATTTTCTGATAAATTTTTTAAATACTCTGGTCTTGACAAAACGTTATCCTTATCATAAAAATCTTCAAATCTATCAGATTCAATTGGAATAGCACTTGAGTAAATATAAAGACTCTCAGGCGTATATGTAATTTCATCAATCGTATGTACGACTTTTATACCATCCTGATTTAACAGATTTGTTACATATGATTTTCTTTGATCGTAGCCAATGACATTATCACCTTTTTGTTTTAGATATTTAGCTATAGAGCTCATACCGGAACCCCCAACACCTAAAATATAAATATTTTTATAACTCATTTGTTTATTTCATCAATGATTTTATTTACAATAAAATCATTGCCTATTTTTATGACATTATTTTTAGAGAATTCTTCAAATAAACTTTTATCATGTTGTTCTAATTTCTTAAATTCATATTCTAAACTTTCATAATTTGGACACAATTTAGCAAATTTTGACTTGACTAAATATTCTGCGTTCATTGACTGGTGGGTAGATGTTGTGCCATGCTTATATGGAATAAGTAGTAAAGGAATGTTTATTAATACAGCTTCTAATACTCCTCCACCCGCTCTAGAGACTTGAAGGTCAATTGATGAATAAAAGTCAGTCATATCTTTAATAAACTCTATTTGCTTATAATTTTCATATTTTTTTGAATTATCAAAATTATTTGGACCAACGATGTGGATTATCTTTATATTTTTTAGAGTGTTGTTGCCTAAATATTTGTATATCAAAGAATTTATTTCTTCGGATCCTTGGCTACCACCTTGTACTCCAATTATTATTTCTTTATTATTAATTGATTTGTTATTTTGAATTTTTTTATCAACAATTGGTCCAGTGTTTTCTAAATTTGTTTGGTTAATATTTATTGTGTTTGGATAGGAAGTAAATTTATCGCTTTTAAAATAAGAAGCAATTTTATTTCCAAGACCAGCATAAATATTTTGTTCTTGAATAAAGAATTTTATTTTATGTCTCCAGCTCAAATACCCAGCCAAAGGTGCAATATATGATCCAGTTGTAAATAAGATTCCGCAATTCTTTAAATCTATTTTCTTTTCAATAAGCCGAATAGATTTTATTATTTTTTGGATATTTAGAATATAACCAATCACACCTGTCTTTGATCTATATATATCTATTGAATGAACATCTATATCTCTATCTTTAAAATATTGAGACCCTCTTTTGTCTGTGACTACCTCTATTTTTCGTTTTTCTATGCCTCTTTGATATAAATCATGAATCAAATTGATTACAGGTAATACATGTCCCCCAGTACCAACACAAAAAAAGACTATTGTATTTTGATTCATAATTTTGAATAACCAATTGCTAAACCGCCAAACAAAGCAACCATGGCACTACTCCCGTAAGAAATAAATGGTAAGACAATACCTGTAATTGGTAGTAAACCAACTGCACCTCCAAGATTAATTACTACTTGTATTAAGACCCATGCTCCTAATCCAGAAAATACAAGTTTTTTAAATTCACTTTCTGTTGATATTGCCAATCCAAACAATGAGATAATTAAAAGAACGAGAATAATTATAAAAATTACTAATCCTACAAATCCATATTCTTCACCAATAATGGATGCAATAAAATCTGTATGAGAATTAGGAAGCATTCCCCACCTAGCGCGAGATGTTCCAGGTCCTAAGCCAAACATCCCTCCAGAACTAATGGCTATTCTGCTTTGATTTAATTGAAAGCAATCACCTAATAAATCTATGCCTTTATCACAATCTTTATTTATCCAGGTTAAAATTCTATTCCATCGATAGTTTCCGGAAATTGCAAGAAAATATAGTGGAACTACAGATAGAGACAAAATACCGACAGGAAACCTTAAATTAATTTTTGAAAACAAAATTTGTGCTAAGACTATTCCAAATATAGTTAGTGTTGTTCCGTAATCAGGTTGAAGATAAATAAAAAGGCAACACATTAAAGGTAGGAACATTGCTCTTTTTAAATAAAATAAATCACTATATTTTGGATCAATATTTGATAATTGATAAGCTATCCACAAAATAATTAATGGTTTAGCTATTTCACTTGGTTGAAAATTGATTAATCCTAAGTCAACCCATCTTCGACTTCCTCCCCTAACTATTCCATAAGTTAAAACAAAAAAAAGCGATGTTGTCACAAATACAATTGAAAGTTTTATTAATTTTTCCCGACTTGAAATATTTATTTTTTTCCCAATGTTAAATAATACAATTCCAATTAAAACGGCAGCAATGTGTCTTTTTATAAAGTAAAAATTATCGTTATATTGATTCATTCCTTGTACAGATGAAGCGGAAATATTTACTAAAACACCAAAGGTTACCAGAAACCAGATAGAGAATAGATTTAATCTTTGAAAAAATAAATAAGAAAACCTCAATTTTGCCCACCTTTAATATTTTTCACTATTGATTTAAAAAATTTTCCTCTTTCAATATAATTTTCAAAATCATTAAAACTCGAACCTCCACAAGAAAATAAAACGGTTTCAAATCTTTGAAAATCTTTTTTTACTATATCTTCTAATTCAAAAATTGATTTAATAACTTCTACTTCACAATGAAATAAATTTTGATCGAGTTTCATATCCTCTGGAATAATTATTTTTTTTATTTCATTTGATAATTGAAGTTCACTTGTAGAAATATTTTTTGTAATTCCATGCATAATAAGTAATGCGTTATTAACTCTTTCACTTGCTGAGGATACAGAGTGAAAATTTGTAGATTTAGAGTCATTTATAAATCTGGTTCCATTGATAATTTCAACTTTTTCAAAACGATGTTCTGTAGTCGACTTTTTTTTCAAAAATTCATAAGCATCTTCAATATTGAAATTTAATTTATCAATTAATTTTATGAATGCAATGGAGGTATCAATTGGATAATTTGATAATTTGAGATCAAATTTTTTAGTTATATCTCTGTTTAATTTTTCTTCTGAGGGAATGCCTATTATATTTTCAAGTTTTACAGTAGATACTGTATTTGTTCCAATAATAAGATTATTTTTTGATTCCAAAAACGACAATAATTTCATTTTTGAATTTTTATATTCTTCAAGGTCTTTATGCCAATCAAGATGATCAGAGTGAAAATTTAAAAATACACCAAAGTCTAATTTTAAATTTTTTGAATAAAAAAGTTGAAAACTTGAAAGTTCAACAATTGCATAAATTTTTTGATTTGAATCGAATTCAAGTGGTGAAACACCTACATTTCCGCATGCAATAGATTCAATTCCATTTTCATTTAAAAAATTTGATAATAAATTAACAAAAGTTGTTTTACCGTTTGTTCCAGTAACGCCTATGAAGGTACCTTTGAATTCATTTGAAAATAAATCAATATCAGTAATTACTTTATTTTCAGGAAATTCTTTAAGTAATTTATGATCTGGTTTTATTCCAGGAGAGACGACTATTTCATCAACTTGCTCTAAATGTGAATCTTTAAAAACTAGTTCTTCACCAATATCTTTTAATAAATCAAGATTGTCATCATGAATCAAATACTCTTTGGATGTAGTATCGAAATATTTTTTGACAGACTGACCTGTATTGCCGTAGCCAAGAATTAAAGACTTCACTTAATTTCCAAACAATACCCAGTCTCCATAAAATAGACCAAGCCCCATTACGATGAAAATTCCGTTGATTATCCAAAACCTAACAATAATAGTTGTCTCTGCCCAATTACTCATTTCAAAATGATGATGAATTGGTGTCATTTTAAAAATTCTTTTTTGTTTCAATTTATAAGAAGATACCTGAAGGATGACGGATAATGCCTCAAATATATAAAGGAAGCAAAAAAAGAAAATTAGGCCATCAGCACCTAGTGATATTAAAATTATCGGAAACATAGCACCAATAAAATGAGACCCTACGTCTCCCATGATTATTTTTGCAGGATTTGTATTCCACCATAAAAAACCAAGAGTAGAACCAGCTAAAGCAGATATAAGTGTAGATAGCTCAAGACCGA
>CACJXH010000028.1:0-7085 GCA_902597375.1 uncultured Candidatus Actinomarina sp.
CCTTTTCCAGAAGAGGATTTAGGAATAAGATCATTTAATTCCTCAGAATTGTATTCAATATTTTCTATTTTTTTTGCTTCCTCAATCTTTTCAGGATCAGAATCAAATAAGCCTTCTTTATCTGTGATTACTACCAATTTGTCAGCTTTAAGTAAAATTGAGACAATTGCTGAAAGCCTATCGTTATCTCCAAATTTTAATTCTTCCGTTGCAACTACATCGTTTTCATTAATCACTGGAATAATATTCTTTGATATAAGACCATTCAAAGCATCAGTGGTGTTTATGAACTGGTTTCTGTCTTCAAGTACATTTTTTGAGATGAGAACCTGAGCAATATTTAATTGATGAGAATTAAATATCTCCTTGTATTTGTTAATAAGACTGACTTGACCAACTGCAGATGCTACCTGTAACTCCTTAAGGTTTTTTGGTCGTTCTGATAGGTTTAACTCATTTGCGCCAGACTGTACTGCACCTGATGTGACAATAGCAAAATTGATACCTCCTTTTCTCAATTCATTTATTGAAACAGCAAGTGAATCAATAACGTCATCTCGAAGAACATCTTCTTCAAACAAAGTGTTTGTGCCAATTTTTATAACTATAGTTTTACTACTCATAAGAAAATTCGTGTCCGTTTAAATCTACTATATCCCCTTTCTTAATTCCTTGATTTATTAATTCTTGAGATATGGAAGACTTTTCAAATCGGTATGAAATCTCATTTAATATTTCATGAGAATTTCCCTTAAGATTAGTAATTTTTTCTGCTTTTCTTCCTCTAATTTTCCAAACATCTTCATCTGCTTCAATGTCGAATTCATCGGCTTCAACAAAAATCTTCTCATAGCTTTTGTTAACCCTATTAAGATCTCTAAATGATATTTCATCCAATTGTTGAAGTAATTCGCTTATTCCTTCTTTAGTAACAGTAGAAATGTTTAAATAGTTTTTTTCAGTCTTATCTAAATCTGATTTATTGACTACTTTTAAATTTTTAATATTTCTGAATTTTGGATTATATGTCTCAATTTCATTTTCTAATAGCTTAATTTGTTCTTTGATGTTGTATTCAGAATTATCTGGATCTAGAAGAAAAATAATGAATTTTGTATTTTTTAGATGTCTAAGTACTGATTTACCTAAACCTGTTCCCTCAGCTGCTCCCTCAATGAGACCAGGTAGGTCACAGATTGTAATTATTTCTTTATTATTCTCATATACTCCAAGACTTGGACTGACTGTTGTGAATGGATAGCTGTCAATTTTGGAATTTGAATTTGTTATTGTCTGGATTAAAGAACTTTTACCAGCATTTGGTAGTCCAATTAAAGCTATATCAGTTAAAAGACTTAACTCGAGATCTAGGGTAATTTTTCTTCTTTTTTCACCGGATTCACATATTTCTGGGTTAGGATTTCTTTTTGATATTAAATCTTTATTGCCTCTACCGCCCATTCCACCTTGACATATCTTGTATTCAACTTTTTCATCAATTATTTCAGCTAACAATTCTCCATCCGAAATAATAGATGTCCCAATAGGTATTTTTAAATACATATCTTTTCCATTGGGACCATTTTGTAAATTTTTTGACGCATCTCCCCCGTTTTCTGCTTTGAATGATCCTTTTGACTTCAAGTTTGAGTAATCAAAAACTCCAGAATCAGAAACAAAAATAATTGATCCACCGTTACCGCCATTTGCACCATTTGGAGAGGTTTTACTACTTTTAGAACTGAAACTTACAGAGCCTGAACCGCCACTACCTGATAACAGATTAATTTGAATTGTGTCAACAAACATGACATTACGGGATTATATTTACTAGTTTTCTTCCGTTTCGGGTTGAATATTTTACGGTTCCATTTACTTTGGCATAAAGAGTATCATCTCCCCCTTTTTGCACATTATTTCCTGGATGAATTTTTGTTCCTCTTTGCCTAACAACGATAGAACCAGCAGAGATTTTTTGGCCATCAAAAACTTTTGTACCAAGTCGTTTAGACTCTGAATCTCTTCCGTTCCTAGTTGAACCGCCTGCTTTTGTTTTTGACATTTATTCTTCTTCCTCAACTTTACCGGTTGAGATTGATTTTACTTTTACAATTTTTATATCTTCACGATATCCTAATTTTCTTCTTATTCCAGATTTGTTTTTATAGGTAAAGATATTTAGTTTCTTAGACTTTTTTTCATCCAAAAGTTCAAAATTAACAGAATACTTTGAAAGCTTTTTTTCATCTGTTATCAATGAACCTTTTCTAGCACTCATTAGTATTGGTGTTTTAGATTCTATTTTAAAGTTAGCTGGCACAGTTAAAACATCACCAACACTTACCTTCTCTTGAGAAGATCCTATTTTTACAACTGCATATTTACTCATGACTCAATTACTCTACTACGGCTTCAGATTCAAGTAAATCAGTATCAACTGAATTATTGGAAAATATGTCACCAATGATTAGCCCTCTACCATTACATTCTTCACATTCATCAGAAAAGCTTTCAATAAGTCCTGCTGAAACATTTTTTCTAGTCATTTCAACTAACCCTAATCTAGATATATCAAATACTTGTGTTCTAGTTTTATCCTTCGCTAATTCCTGTTTGAATTTGCTGAGCAGTTCTTGTTGTCTCTTCTGTGTTTCCATATCAATAAAATCAATAACAATTATTCCACCAATATCTCTGAGTCTTAATTGTCTTGCAATCTCTTCAGCTGCTTCAAGGTTATTTTCAAAAACAGTTTGCTCAAGACTGTCTTTACCAACAAACTTTCCTGTATTCACATCAATAACTGTTAGCGCCTCTGTTCTATCAATAATTAAATGACCACCGGATGGAAGCCATACCTTTCTATCTAGGGCTTTCTTAATTTGATCTTCGATATGATATCTTTCAAAAAGATCTAGATCATCAGAGTATTTCTCAACTATTTCATTTAGTTCAGGTGAAGTATCTGAAATATAGCTCTTTATATCTTCAAATTTTTCATTATTTTCAATCAATAATTTTTTAAAGTTTGAGCTCAAGTGTTCTCTTATAACTTTTATTGATATATCTGGTTCTTCATGGATTAAAACTGGAGAACTACCAGAGTCTTTTGAAGAAGTCTTTTCCCATTCACTGATTAATTTATCTATATCGTTCTTAAGTGATTCTTCGCTTACTCCCTCAGCTGCAGTCCTAACAATTACACCAAATCCTTCTGGCTTAATTTTTCGTATTATTTTATCTAATCTATTGCGTTCCTCATCCGGCAATCTTCTTGATATACCTTTTGTGTTTGAATTAGGAATTAGCACTAAATATCTACCGGGAAATGAAATTTGTCCAGTTAATCTTGCACCTTTTTCACCCATTGCATCTTTTACAACTTGAACTAAAATTTCCTGTTCCTGCTTTAAAAGATTTTCTATTTTTGAATTACGCTTTGCATTAGATACATCTGCGACATATAACACTCCATTTTTCTCTTCACCTATAGATACAAATGCAGCCTCCATCCCAGGAAGTATATTCTTAACCTTTCCGAGATAAATATTTCCCACAAGGGATTTTGATTTAGCTTCAGCTGTATAATATTCAACTAATGTTGCTCCTTCCAAAATTGCAATCTTAGAAGAACCGCCTTTGAAACTTATAAGCATTTGTTTTTTATCGACAAAAGGGACTGGTAAAGGAGTCTCTCTAAACCAAGTTTGACGATTAGATTTTCTGTAATCTTCTCTTTTATTTCTGGACTTTGAAGTACCAGATTTAATTTTTACTTTTTGTCCGTTATACCATTTCGTTTCGGTATTACTAAACTTATCTTCGCTCTTTCTTACTACCTTCGATTTTTTGAAAATACCAAACATTAAAACCTCCATAATTATGATGTGAAAATATACTTAAAAACTTCATAATCAGAGAATAATACGCTTTAAATATTAAACTGTGATGTTATTTTCTATAAATATTCTGTTCGTAATCCCAAAAATTACAGCTATTGAGACCATAGATGATCCTCCTAAGCTTAACAAAGGAAAGGGTAAGCCAGTAACAGGGATTAAGCCAACGACAGTTGATATATTTATAATTATTTGAAAAGATAGTAGTGCAATAAAACCCGCAATTACAAACTTGTCAAAATCTGAGTCAGAGACTGTCAAGATTCTTCTGAGCCTACTAAATAATAAACCCCAGAGAGAAAGTAAGAATAAAATTCCAAAAAAACCAAAATTGTAGGCGTATGCTGCAAAGATAAAATCTGTTGTCTCAACTGGAACAAATATTTTTTCAATATTTTCGGCAGCAAAATATTGTCCAAATAGTCCACCACTAGAAATTAGTAAACGACTTTGAGATTGAGAGAAATCAAGCTCAGCAGAAAAAAACTCATTCAAACGGCTGATTTGGTATTGAGTGACAATGTTTATATTGTCAACTCTTGATCCTATTTCTAAAAATATAAAAAATAGAGATACTCCTGTTAATAAGAGGAGTGACATATATCGTAACTTTATATTTGATAGAAGCAACATTGATAAGAAGACAAAAGAAATAATTAAAGCAGTTCCTAAATCTGGTTGAAAGTTTATAAGAAGTACTGTTCCAAATATTAAAGCTATCAAAATTCCTTTATTTAAGTTTCTTGAAAGGTAGTTAGCAACAAAAACAACAATGATTACTTTTGCAAATTCAGATGGCTGTATGTCAATTGGGCCAAGATCGAACCATCTACGTACTCCTAATCTTGGTTGTGTGAAATATAAAGAACCTAATAAACCTACAACTATAAAAAATAAAATATTGGCATAAGTTTGTAGATTATCAATTGATAAATATGTAAGGAGAAAAAATACAATAATTGAGGCTACTGAAAAAACTACTTGTCTAGTCAAAATATTATCTACATCAAATTCAAGACCTTCAAAATCTGTAAGTGTATAAAGAGTAAACCATGATATAAAAATAAAAAAAAGGAATATCAATAAAATAAATATGTTTGTTCCCTGAGGTCCTAAAAGAGTAATTTTTCTTGTATTCATTCGGTAATCTCTCCATATCTTACAGGAGTTAGTTCGCTGCCGATTAAATGTTGAATTATTCTTCTACTAATAGGAGCTGCGATAGCACTTCCTGAACCTCCCTCTTCTACTACGGTGACAACAACATGCTGAGGATTGCTAACAGAGTCAATACCAACAAACCATGAAGTATTATTTTTTTCTCCTGGATTTTGAGCAGTACCTGTCTTACCACCAACATCATTTGCTTTTCTGCCCATTACTTCAAATGCTGCATATGCCGTTCCATTTTTGTTAGTTACCAAATTTAAATCATTTTTTAAAAAATCAATAAATTCTTCAGATACATTGTATTTTCTTAACTTAAAGTTATCAGAAGCATCAAGATTGAGATAAGGACTAGATGAAGTTGAGGTAAGTAATGTTTTATAAGCATTTGCTACTTGAATAGGTGTTACAGTTATTGCGCCCTGACCAATAATTAAGTTCATAAGGTCACCACCCAGCCACCCCTCGGGTCTAACTAAATCAGGACGTGAGACTGTCCATTCTTCAAAAACTTCTCTATCAGGTATTATTCCATTTCTCTCAAACGGAAGGTCTATATTTGTGAGTTCACCAAAACCTAGGTCTTTTGCATAATTTTGTAAGATGGATTCATTTTGCGTACCTTCATAGGTTCTCCAGATATTTAGCGCTATGTCCCAAAAATATACATTGCATGATTGTTGCATCGCCGAACTTAGATTAACTCTTCCATGACCATCTTCTTTCCAGTCTTGATAAACTTGTTGAGAACCATCATCAAATCCAAATGATAAACTTCCCTTGCAATCGACTCTTCCTCTTCTTGAATTTAAGCCTTCTGGAAAAAGTCCTTCATTTTCTGCTAGCCAATAGGATACAACTTTAAATACCGAACCAGGTGGATAGAGGCCCTGAATAGCAAAATTATTAAATGCTTGTACACGATTAAGTTGTTCGAAATCTTGATTTGAAATTCCATCAATGAACTGATTTGGATTGAAATCTGGTAAAGATACCATCGAAACTATTGCACCTGTATTTACATCAATAACAATTGATGCACTTCTAATCACTTCATCCTTTGTATCTTCATTTTCATTTGCAAGTTCTATTCCCTGTAAAAGAGATTCTTTTACGACTTTTTGGGCTGCAATATTTAGTGATATAGATATATCATTACCTTTTTGTGGAGGTATGAACTCTAATATTTCACTTCCCTTAAAAATAACTTTCCCTGGAATACCAGTTAATGTATTTTCGTAATATTTTTCAAGACCATTTTTACCAACTTGTAATGAATTTTTGGTATGTGGAAATTCTTCAAAATCATCAGAGGTAGGCTTTCCAACATATCCAATAACGTGAGATGTTAAATTGTCATAATTATATTTCCTGATTGGAAAATCAAAGATTTCAAATGCATCCAGCTCTAAAAGTTTCTGTCGCTCAAGTGCAGAAAAGGCAGATATATTTCCAACAATTTCAAGATTATTCCTGTTTATAAATAGTTTGTTAAAGTCATCTTGATCTAAATCAGGAAAATTATATTGTATAAACTGTTCATAAATCTCAATATTATTGTCATCAATTTTCCTTAAATTTAGAAAAAGATGAGGTTCCATAGAAGAAGTCGCTAATCTTTCATTTTGGTCATCAAAAATATCTCCTCTTGGTGCTGTTATATAAAATGTATCAGTAGTTTGGTTGTCTATTGCACTTAATGCCGTATCCCTTGATAAAACTTGTAAATCAAAAAGAAAAGAAACTATGTATATAAAGAAACCAATTAAAAATAGTGCAAAGAGGTTATATCTTTTGTTTAAGAACATTTTTACCTATGGTAATGTTCAAAATTCTAAATAAAAAGTAATTGACCAAAGATGAAATCAATATTTGATATAAAAACTCAGGGTTTAGATATTCCAATGAATATGTAAATTTATAAATAAAGATTCCTACCGTGAATGTAGCAAGGTCTAGATATGTATTATTTTGTTGGTTTGCAACTATGAAGTTCATCAAAATAATTGTTATTAAAAA
>CACJXH010000029.1:0-6721 GCA_902597375.1 uncultured Candidatus Actinomarina sp.
CCCTTTCATAAATTTCTTCTCTTTTTTTCGGAGATAATTTTTTAGAATCTTTTACATCCTTTAACAAATCTAAATGTTGAAATTCAAGCTTTACGGCAGCTCCAACAATAGGCCCAGCTAACGAACCACGACCAACTTCATCAGCACCGATAATTCTTTGATTTTTATTTTTGGCCCAATTTTGATCTTCAATCATTTAAATTCTTGAATTCACTGAACGGATATATTTTTAAATAGGCTTTACCAATTATTCTATCCCTCGAGATAGGACCAAACATTCTCGAATCAAAACTGTTCTCTCTGTTGTCTCCTACAAGAAAATATTCATTTTCAGATAATTTAATGTCAAATATATCTCCGTTGTTTGTATTTTTTACATTTTGGATTTCTAACTCAATGTCATTTACAAAAATTGATCCATTACTTTCTATATTTATTAGATCACCAGGTGTACCTATTATTCGCTTAATATATACAGTGGCTTGATCATCAACTTCACTTTGAGTTATTAAATTCCATATTTTTAAATTACTAACCAAAAGGTCGGTGCTTAATGGAATTGAGGACTGTGGAGCATAAAATACGACAATATCACCTATATTATATTCGTAATCAATAATCTCATCTTTTAGAACTAAAACTCTATCGTCAATATTTATATTGGGGAACATTGACAAACTTGGAATGAAATATATTTGAAATAAAAATGTTCTTAAAACAGTAGCTAGTACAAAGGCAGCTAATATAGTTGTGAAATTTTTAAGAAATTTAATAATAATTTTATTTTACTTTAGGTAGTTCTGTCTTCTTTGATTTTTGCAGATTTTCCGATTCTATCTCTTAGGTAATAAAGTTTTGATCTTCTTACTTTACCTTTACGAGTAACCTCTATTGAATCAATAATTGGTGCATGTATTGGAAATATTCTTTCAACACCAACTCCAAAGGAAAGTTTACGAACTGTTATCGTTTTGTTGACAGTAACACCTTTTAAAGAGATAACAACACCCTCATAAGTTTGAATTCTCTCTCTATTACCCTCTGAAACTTTGACATTAACTTTTACTGTATCACCAGCTTTAATATCCGGTAAATCTGTTTTCAATTGATTGTTTTCAATTTCTTGTATTAAATTCATGTTCCCTCAGATTGAAATTATAGATATAAAAAGAGTTTAAATGTCTTTTAAATTATTCTTTTTCCATTCTTCAATTCTTTTATGATCACCAGATAACAAAACTTCAGGTACATTGAGATTTTCATAAATTTCAGGTCTTGTATACACAGGAAAATCAGATTTGTTGTTTGTAAATGATTCATTTATTAGAGATTCTGAATTTCCAAGAATTCCTGGAATTTTTCTTACTAGAGCTTCAATTAAAAACATCGCAGGAATTTCTCCACCAGACACAACCGTCTGTCCTATCGCAATTTCATAATCGCTATGCATTTCGAGTATTCTCTGATCAAAGCCTTCATATCTTCCACAAATAATATTCGCTGATTCATATCCGTGAAGATCTTGTATCAAATCTTCATTTAACTGTTGTCCACTTGGTGTTAAGAATATGTTGATATCTTTCTTTGATTCCTTAATTGCATTATCTAAAGGCTCAACCATTAATACCATACCTGGTCCTCCACCGTATGGAGCGTCATCCACTTGTTTATAACTTCCAATACCATAATCTCTTAAATTAGTACTGCTAAATTTAAATAATTTTTCTTCAATACCATGGGAAAGCACGCCAACATTAATCCAATTTTGAAATATCTCAGGGAATAAAGTAATAACGTTAAAGTTTGATAACATTCTCTAAATTTGAAATTGCAGACAAGCTCTTTTTTTCTGTATAAAGAGTATTTCTTAAAAAAGGCTTCTTATTACTTTTCTCAATAAGTTCAACAAATTCTATATCAGTTGTGTGCTGACCGTGATCAGCACC
The DNA here is from genome assembly GCA_902597375.1 of uncultured Candidatus Actinomarina sp. Lineage (GTDB taxonomy): Bacteria > Actinomycetota > Acidimicrobiia > Actinomarinales > Actinomarinaceae > Actinomarina. Next base: position 1,947 of record CACJXH010000029.1, read on the forward strand.
TGAAGCTCTACTAATATTTTCATTGATAAGTGTTCCACCAAGGTCATTTACACCTGCATGAAGTAGTTTTGAGGCACCATCGTGTCCCAGTTTTACCCAACTTGCCTGAATATTATCGATTGAACCATAAAAATAAATTCTTGCAAGAGCATGGATTAAAGTTACTTCATCCCAAGTAGGTCCTGGCATGCTTTTTCCTTGAAGAAAAATTGGCGAACCCATGTGAACAAAAGGCAATGGAACTATTTCAGTAAAGCCCTTAGTTCTCTTTTGAATCCTTTTAATTAAATCAAAATGATTGACCCAAGATTTTATATCATCAATGTGACCAAACATAATTGTTGCTGTAGATTTAATTTCCAAAGAATGGGCCACTTCCATAACATATCCCCATTGTTCAGATGTAATTTTATCTGGACATAAATATTTTCTTATTCTGTTATCAAGTATTTCAGCAGCTGTACCTGGTAGTGTATTTAATCCTGCATCCTTAAGTAAGATTAAATAATCTTCGATACTTAAATTTATAGTCTCAGCACCCTGCCAAATTTCTAAAGGAGTAAATCCATGTATATGTAAATCAGGTACTTCTTTTTTAATCTGTTTCACAAGTTCTAGATAAAATTTACCCGTGTACTCAGGATGAATACCCCCTTGCAAGCATACCTCAGAAGCTCCGTCGTTAAATGCTTCAACACTTCGTTTCACAACTTCTTGTGGTTCTAAGTTGTATGGTTTTTCTTTCAGGTTAAGACTTTTTGGTCCTTTTGAGAATCCACAAAAGCCACACTTAAAATAGCATTGATTTGTGTAATTAATATTACGATTTTTGACAAAAGTTACATCATCTTTGTTAATTGAAAGATTTAAATTATCTGCAACTTCTGCGATTTTGTTTATGTGCTTACCGGACGTTTTAAAAAGTTCTTCTAATTCATCATTATTTATCTCATTTCCCTCTTGCGCTTTAGTTAAGATTTTTTCAAAGTTAGTTGATTTGAAGGAAGATGAAACATTATATGTTAATCTATTTAGTTTAGGAATTTCCTTTCCAGAGCCTGGAGACCAATTTGCAGGAAATCGTTTGTACCCTCTTACATCTCGTAATTGTAAAAAATTAGTAAATTGAATTTTTGATAATAATTTACGAGCTTTATTTACATCAACCAAAGAAAATAGTGTTCTCTCGAATAATTCGAAGTTTGAAGTATTTTTTAATTCTTTTATCTCTCTATAACTCCAGTCTCTTAGCCAAAGATCTTGCACTCCTTTTGCCATAGATTCCTTTGCCTCCTCAATGGAGTTAACATATTTTGATATTTTAAAATTAAGTGAAGGTTGAATACTCTTTAAAAATTTTATGTTTTCTAAATCTTTAAGAAGTACATAGGATGGATTTAATCGTGTAATTACTTCCATGTCATTTTCTAAATTATTAGAGGATCTATAAACTATCCTGTGGGAATCAACATCTTCAAATTCTTTCCAGTTTTTGTAAGTTACAAACCATTGAAATGATTCATCAAGTTTGGTGTCTGAAATTGTTTGAAAATCTTTTTTATGTATTTTTTCAAGATCAACTGTTTTGTCTATATAAAAAGATGAAGTTCCCTCTTTTTTTCTTGAATTTAAATAAATTTCATTATCTGAATCACACGGACGAATCCTCAGAAAAGATATGTTATTTTGTAAATTCATGTTCTTTTGGGTATCCATTTTCATTAACTACACTACTTACTTTTTCATAAATACTTGGACTTAACCAGTCTTTATTTATATACGAAGGATAGACAGGTAAGCGAGGGATAAGATTCTGATCTGTTTGTTTAATTACATTTTTTAGTTCGATTAGATTTGGCCAATTATGATCTGGATTAACCCAATCAATTGTTTTTGGAGAAATTCCTCCAAGATCATTTATTCCAGATTTTAAAAATAATTCAATATTGCTTGCTAAATTTGGAGGTATTTGTAAAGAAATGTGATTTGGCAAAAATAACCGTGTTGTTGCGATAATTCTCATAAATAAATCGTTTACAATTTCTGAATGGTTCTTCATTAATGTATTTTGCTTTGCTCTGAAATTTTGAAGTATCACTTCCTGAATGGATGTATTTACTTTGCAGGTTTTAATAAGTTGATATATGTCTTGAATGATTTCATTTTTAGTATCAGTAATTCCTAACAATAGACCAGTGGTTATTGGATATTTTTCACTCATTGCATTTTCAAGAGTTTCTAATCTTAAGTTTATATCTTTAGTTTTTGCCCCATAATGTGCTTTACCTTTTTGAGATAAATTTTTTGAAAAGGATTCAAGCATTAAGCCCCCAGATGGTGAATATTGCCTGTATTCTTTAATTTCCTTTCTAGACATTAGACCAGGATTAATATGGGGAAATAAATAGTATTTTTCATTTACTCTTTTTGCATTTTCAATCAAGTAATCAAAAGTTGTACTAAAACCTAATCGTTCTAGCTCCTCTTTTGCAAAAGACCATTTAATTTCTGGTTTATCCCCCAGTGTAAAAAGAGCTTCAAAACATCCTGATTTATCCCCCACATTTGCGATAGCATCAACTTCTTCAAATGTAAGATATGTACCTCCATCTTTGGGAGTTTTAACAAAAGTGCAATATGCACAAGCGTCCTGACATAATGTTGTTAAAGGGATAAATACTTTAGGACTATAAGTAATTGTTTTACCAAAATTTTGAACTTTAATATCATAGGCCTTATCAAGTAACTCTGAAGTTGGAATATTTCCAAAAATATAATTTTCAATTTTTTTATCTAAAGTAGGCATAATTTTCAACAATTCGATAATATTATTATTTGATTGTACCAATATTTTTGTAAAAAAAACAGAAGTGAGGAATGACAGTTGGTTAACGTATCTTTAGTTGGTTTCGGAAGAGTTGGTAGGGACATCTTTAGACAAACTCTGGAAGAAGACAATATAAATATCGTATCTGTATCTGATACTGCAGATAAAGATAATTTAATTTACTTACTTAAATACGATTCAATTTATGGAAAATTGAGTCATGAAGTAAATGTCTCTGATGACGTAATAACGGTTAATGGAAAAGAAACTATCTTTAATTCCTGGAAAAATGCAGATGAATCTAATTGGACGAGTCTAAATACAGATATTGTCATATTAGCTACTGGTAAACCTCAAAATTTAGATGAAGCTCAAAATCATATCTCTAAAGGTGCAAAGAAAGTATTTATAGCTTCAACTCCAGTTGATTTTTCAAATATTCCATTGCTCGTGTCTGGATGCAACGATGAATCAATCAGTTTGGAATCAGACATTATTTCTTTTGGCTCAAATACTGCAAATGCGGTTGGTCCCATTCTAAAAGTTATTGAATCTGAGTATGGAATTAATGAAGTATTTTTAACAACGGTTCATGGATATTCAAATTCGAATCGTCTTGCTGACGTTGCGGGTGCTGGATTTAGAAAAAATCGAGCAGCTGGAGAAAATATCATTCCATCAGTTACTAATTCATCAAAAGTTATTGAGAGTGCGTTACCAATGCTTAAAGATAAAATAGCTTCGTTTTCAATGACAGTACCCGTACCAGATGGAAGTACGATCGATTTGACTTTGAATCTAAAAACTAAAACATCTAAAGATGAGGTAAATAGTTATCTTGAGAAAGTAACTGCAGATAATTCACTGAAAAATATTATTGGATTTACATATGATCCAATAGTTTCTTCAGATGTGGTTGGAAATTCTCTTTCTGGATTAATTGATGGATTATCAACTATGTGTATTGACGAAGATAAATTAAAACTAATCATTTGGTTTGATAATGGATGGGGTTATGCCTCAAGGATAATTGAAGCTGTTAAATCATCGGAGGTACAATTTGAATAATATTGGAATAAATGGCTTTGGAAGAATAGGTAGGTCTATTTTAAGAATAATTGTTGAATCAAATTCAGATTTAAATGTAATTGCAATTAATGACCTAGGTGATAAGGAAACATTATCATATTTATTTAAACATGATTCAATAATGGGAATTTTAAACATGAATGTTGAATTAGAAGATGATTCCTTAATTGTTGGAGACAGAAAAATTAAATTAATATCCCACAGTGATCCTGGAGAGATTCCTTGGAGTGATTTAGGTGTTGATTTGGTGGTAGAGTCAACAGGCTTTTTTAGGGACAAAGACTCGTTAGATAAACATATCTCCTCAGGTGCAAAAAAAGTTGTCCTAACAGTACCCCCTAAAGATGAAATAGATGCAACAATAGTTTTAGGTGTAAACGACAATTCCTTAAATCCAGACGATAAATTGATTTCTAATGCATCTTGTACGACTAATTGCTTAGCTCCAATAGCAAAGGTATTAAATGATAACTTTAAAATTAAATCAGGATTGATGACAACTGTTCATGCTTATACAAATGATCAAGCGCTAGCAGAGACAACTCATAGTGATTTTAGGAGAGGAAGAAACGCAACACAAAATATAATTCCAACATCTACTGGTGCTGCAAAGGCTGTTGGTATGGTTTTACCTGAGTTAAATGGGAAACTTGATGGTATGGCTATGAGAGTTCCTGTCCCGAATGGTAGTGTTGTAGACCTTGTTGTTGAGGTAGAGAAAGAAGTTACAATTGAAGACATAAATAATGCAGTAAAAAAAGCCTCTGAAAATGAACTTAAAGGAATTTTAGATTACTCAGATATTCCACTTGTTTCTACAGATATTCTAAAGAATCCTCATTCGAGTATTTATGATGCT
>CACJXH010000030.1:0-4950 GCA_902597375.1 uncultured Candidatus Actinomarina sp.
TCCATCATAAGCAGAATTGAATGTTCCTAATGATGTTTTAACTCTTCCGTTTGTTGATATTCCTTTTATGATATTTGGGTCTCCAACAGAGTTTGCAACAGTTTGGCTTATTGGATTAAGATATATTTCCTGAGGAGTAGCACTTTGGATCACTTTACCATTTTCAAGAACACTGACAATATCACAAACTGATAGTGCTTCTTCCTGATCATGAGTAACTATGATTCCAGTTGTTTTTGTGGCACGTAATAATGAAACTACTTCTTCTCTTAAATCTCTTGCCATCTGTGCATCTAAACTTGTGAAAGGTTCGTCTAGCAAAACCACTTCTGGCTTTGGAGCCAATGCTCTTGCAAGCGCTACTCTTTGTTGTTGACCTCCTGAAATATCTTGTGGAAATTTTTTTCTGTACGAACTTAAGTTTGTCATACTTATTACCTCATCAAGTCTTCCGTTTTTAATTTCTTCTTTACTTAAACCAAAAGCAATATTTTTTTCAACTGTTAAATGAGGGAATAGTGCATAATCTTGAAAAACCATGCCAATTTTTCTTTTTTCAGGTGGTACATTTGTTTTCTCATCAAATATGACTTTGTTATGCATTTCGATTGTTCCTTGATCTGGGTTTTCAAAACCAGCTAGAAGCCTTAATGCTGTTGTTTTACCAGAACCAGAGACACCTAAAATTCCAAATATTGAACCGTACCAAATGTCAATATTGAAGTCCGTCAAAACATCTTCACTACCATAAGATTTTGAAAGTGACCTTGCTCTTATAATTAAATTATCGAATACCATATTTAAACTGTTAAATTCCTTGTACTTAATATATAAGTAGGGATTGCGCTTATTGCCAACAATATAAAGGCAGAAAATGCAGCTTGTGTAAAGAGTGCTTCTGAAGCAAAAGACCATACATCAACAGCCATTGTATTAAATTCTGTTGGTCTTAATAACAAGGTTTGTGGAAGTTCTTTCATGGTAGAGAGAAATACCAGTGCGCCACCAGCAAATAATCCTCTGTAAATTAATGGAAATGTAATCTTTTGAAAAGTTTCAACTTTAGACAAACCAAGGCCAAGACTTGCCTCAATATATGTCGACTTTACTTGTTCCATTGAAGCTTGGCCACCTCCTATCGCTTGTGGAAGAAATACAATTAAATACGAAACAACCAGTGCAAAGAAACTTTGATATATACCTGGAAATATTTTTACAGAAATAAACAGTATTGAAACACCAACAGCAATATGTGGTAACCCATAAAGTGATAACATTAACTTTTCAAGAATGTCACCAAATTTTGATTTATATTGAGAAATCAATATCACGATTGGCATTGAGATAATGATGGCAAATATGGAAGTTACTATCGCCGCAGAAAATGAACCAAATATTCCGGGCAACGATGAGCTGACGTCATTTCCGTAATAAATTCCACGCAATAACCAAAAACTTAAAACAGATATTGGAATAATTAGCCCAAGAAAAATTACAAAGCCAAGAAAACCATATGTAAGCATTTTTCCACTGCGCTCTAATTTTATTTTTTTTGGAACTCTTGGTGTTCCTGATACTTTTGCAGATCTAGAGGTTGCTGAACCTCTTTGAACAAAACTTATAATCAAGGCCAATACGATGAGAAGACTTGAGTAAAAAATAACAGGATCACCTAGAATACTAAATTCGTAATATGCATATATTGCTTTTGTTACTGTTGAATATCTCATCAAAGAAACAGCGCCAAAATCAGATATGACATAGAGGCCTACTAACAGACCTGAATATATTATTGGTTTCTTTAACCTAGGTATTACAACATTTGTATAGATTTTAAGCTGACTCACTCCCAGTGATCTAGCAGCATCTTCAACTGTTGAGTCAAGATTTCTGAGTGCGCTACTACAAATTAGTTGAACATATGGATATGTAAATAAAGTTAGAACTAGCCAACTACCTAAAAATCCATCAATACCTGCAATTTCTTCTAATCCGAGACTATTAAAAAGTTGTACAAATAACCCTTTTGGAGAAAATGCAGAAATATAAGTTAATGCACCTATATATGAGGGAATTACTAATGGTAACGCACATAGAGTAAATAAAATTTTTGACCCTGCAAACTCGAACCTAACTGTCACAATCGATATCAATAAACCAACAATAAGACTTGAAATTACAACTGCAATAAATACTGCAATTGTATTAAAAAGTAATCCAAAAACATCCCATGATTGAAAGAAACTTGATAGTGATCTTGAAAAATTAACAAATCGCCAAAGCATATAAATAACAGGCATTAGAAAAGTAATTAATATAAATGAATTTATCGAAATTAAACTTTTTGGGATCTTCACAATACTAAGGATATCTTTGATTTTGACTTATTAAAAGAAAAATTCTGGCCAGAGAAACCCCTGGCCAGAATTCTATTCGGTTTCGAGCTTACTAGTTAATTTAATGACTGACTAGAAACCTGCTTGCGCAATCAATTCAACAGCTTTTTCCTGCCAAAGTGCTAACGCAGACCAGTTCAAATTCGATGGAGAATTCAAACTATCAATGTCTGGAAGTAATGCGTTTGGTGTTATACCGGCAACGAGAGGGAACTCATAAACAGTATTAGTAAAATGCTCTTGTGCACTTGTAGAATGTAAAAATTCAATAAATGCTAGAGCAGCTGGTTTATTTTGACTAGTTGACAAAACACCTGCACCAGCTGGCATAACCATAGCGCCACAACCACCATCTAAATACACATTTTTAACAGGACTATCGCCATTCTCGGCAAGTACTCTTAATGTGTAATAGTGATTAATCATTCCAATGTCTAACTCTCCAGCATCTGCCGCAGCAACTTGTGGGGAGTTCTTTGGATACTCTCCGTATCCAAGACCATTGATAGCAGTTAACCACTCTAGAACTTTTTCTTCACCATCGGACTCAATCATGCAAGCAATCATTGCAATGAATGATGAGTTAGTTGGTGCAAGTCCTAATCTATTTCTAAACTTTTCATCTGCTAGACCATAGATATCACCTGGTAATTCTGCTTCAGTTACATCTCTTGTGTCAATGACCAATGATCGTGACCTTCCTGATGTACCAACCCAAAAACCATTTCTATCAACAGCCCATGATGGAACATTGTCAAGTAAGTCAGCTGGTAATCTATCAAATAAACCTGCTTTAGCAACTACGCCAAGACTTACTGGATCTTGTGAGAAAAATACGTCAGCTGGGCTAATTGCACCTTCAAGCTCTAGTGTTCCTGCTAAGGCAGCACTTTTAGCATATCTGACCTCAACATCTACACCAGAAGAAGCTTCAAAAGCTGCAATTACATCTGCAACTAGACTTTCTTTTCTTCCACTATAAATAACAAGCGTTCCTCCAACTTCCGCTTCAGGCTCAGCTAAGGCTGCTTCAACAGCAGCATCAATAGCTTCTTGTGAAACTTCACCTGCAGGACCTGCTGGACCTGCTTCACCTGCTGGTCCTTGTGCACCTTGCTCACCTTCGGAAGCACATGCTGCAAAAACCATAAGCATTACAGAAATCAAAGCAATAAATTTTTTGTTCATTTTTTACCTTTTATAGCTTATATATATTGTTAATAGTAGTTAACACTTTAAGTTAACGTTAATTATTTTTATTATTTTTTTTTTGCATCCTCAGTTATTGGTTTTCTTAATTAAAAGTTACAATTAAATAGTTAAATATGAAATCAAATGAAGCAATACTACTTGTAAATTTAGGATCTCCTAAAAATCTTGATAAAAAAAGCGTTAGAGAGTATTTAAATGTGTTTCTTTCAGATGATTTTGTTGTTGACATTCCGAAATTTTTACAACAGTTAATTTTAAGGTTATTCATTCTTCCATTTAGACCAAAACAAACCCTTCATGCTTATGAACAAATTTGGACAAAATCAGGGTCTCCTTTAATTATTTCAACATTGAACATTAAGGATAAACTAATAAAGAAAACTGGGTGGCATGTAGAAATTGCCATGCGATATGAAGGTCCAGGTATTGGCTTAGCGTTAAACAATCTCAAATTAAAGGGATTTAACAAGGTTTATGTTGTGCCTTTATATCCACACAACGCTATGGCAACTACAATAACAACAAAAGTTGAGGTAGAAAGGCTTGCTAAGGAAATTCATCCAGAAGTAGAACTAAAATTTATTAAACCGTTTTACAAAGATGAAAAATATATAAAAGCTATATCTAAAGGTGTTCGAAAATATATGTTAGAACATAATTTTGATAAATTAATCTTTAGTTATCACGGAATACCTAAACGACAAGCAAAAAAAACAGATCTAACGGGAGCACACTGTTTTGAAAATAATGATTGTTGCGAAGTTGAAAGTCTTGGTTCAAGTGATTGTTATAAAGCACATACAGTTCAGTCATCAATCTTGATTGCAAAAGAATTAGGATTAAAATCTTCTGAATGGGAAATAGCCTATCAATCTAGAATTGGTCCAGGATGGTTAACCCCTTTTACAGATAAGAGACTTGAGCGACTACCTAATGAGGGGGCAAAATCAATAGGTATTTTATGTCCATCATTCATTTCAGACTGTTTAGAAACATTAGAGGAAATTGATATCAGGGGAAGGAAAACATTTATGGATGCAGGAGGAGAAAAAATGACTTACATTCCATGCTTAAACGAGTCGAATGAGACTGTTGAACTGCTGATTTCAATTGTTGAAGATGCAAAAAAGTTTGAGATTAAAGCTTTGAAAACTGCTTAATTAATGCACGTGGAAATATTTTTCCACCATTGCGGACTACCCACATGAAAGCTACTAACAAATATGCAAATGGACATGCCATAATATTTATTTTACAGGAATGTTAATATAAAAGAAATGGATAACAATATAAAAGAACTTGAAGATAACCCAAAAATTATAACAAAGTTTGAACCCCTAAT
>CACJXH010000031.1:0-4940 GCA_902597375.1 uncultured Candidatus Actinomarina sp.
AACAAAGGATTTGGAAATTGATAATTCTTTAATTGCATTTGATGCTGCTTTTGTTGAAGGTTTATCAAGTCCAGCTCCATCTACTACAAAAACTGACTCTTCTAATACTCTGTTTGATACAGACATATATAATGATTTCTTTTTCATTTTCTTAGGTGTTCTGTCTTTGTACACTCTTCCACCTGGACCGTGAGCTATTCCTCCACCTACAAAAATAGGAGATCTTAAAGACCCGTGTCTTGCTCTACCAGTTCCTTTCTGTACCCAAGGTTTTGCACCTGTTCCAGAGACTTGTGATCTTGTTTTAACACTCGCAGTATTATTTCTTGCATTTGTTCTGTTAGCTTTAGTAACCTGGTGTAAAAGACCTGTATTCATCTCTTCGTTTAGTTCAAAGTCATATTGTTTATTTGAGGTCTTGTTATCTTTTAAAGAAAATGATTTCAACTTAATACTCATGACGAAACCTTTATAGCTGAGCTGATTTGTACGATATTTCCTTTGTTGCCTGGTACTGATCCGTTCACAAGTAAATAATTTTTTTCTTCATTTATTGCAACTACGGTTACTGATTGAATAGTTCTTTTCTGATTACCCATTCTTCCTGACATTTTTGTTCCTTTAAATACATGGCCTGGATAAGAGGCATTACCAATTGACCCTCCAGCTCTATGAACTTTATGAACACCATGGCTTGCTTTTTGTCCTGAAAAATTATGTCTTTTCATAACACCTGAGTAACCTTTACCTTTTGAAAATCCGGTTATGTCTACTTTTTGACCAACTTCAAAAAAATCATTAATTTTTATTTCTTTACCTGATTCAAGTGGGGATTCTTCATCAAAAGGTACTTCGAAAAGTCCTTCTCCCGGTTCAACATTGTACTTTTTATAATGTTCTGCAAGAGGTTTGGCTACATTTTTTGCAGAACCAATAGTTAATTGTGCGGCACTATATCCATCTTTCTCGTTAGATTTTATTTGAACCACTCTGCAACCTGAAACATCAAGCACAGTTACACCCATTGAAATTGAATTTTCATCAAATAGCTGGGTCATACCTACTTTTTTTGCAATAATTGATTTCATAATTTGATCTCAACTTCTACACCAGCTGGTAAATCTAACCTCATAAGAGAATCAACGGTCTTAGGTGTTGGTTCGACGATATCAATTAACCTTTTATGAATTCTCATTTCAAAATGTTCTCTCGATTTTTTATCTACATGGGGAGAACGAATAACACAATAACGATGGATTTGAGTAGGTAAAGGGATCGGTCCTTTCACTTTTGCTTGTGTTTTCATCACTGTTTCGGCAATTTTACGAGCAGACTCGTCTACAACATAATTGTCATATGCTTTTAACTTTATCCTTATCTGCTGTTCTTGCTTTGCCATTTTTTCCCCAAAAAAAACCGGGAGTAGAATTCTACTCCCGGTTAAGTTTTAATTACTCTATAACTTTTGTCACCTGTCCTGCTCCAACAGTTCTTCCACCTTCTCTAATCGCAAATTTTACGCCCTCTTCCATTGCAATTGGAGATATAAGTTCTACAGAAATTGGAACATTATCACCAGGCATGACCATTTCAGTACCATCAGCTAGAGAAACTTCTCCCGTAACATCAGTGGTTCTAAAATAGAACTGTGGCCTATATCCTTTAAAGAATGGATTGTGTCTTCCACCTTCTTCTTTTGTAAGAACATATACCTCAGCCTCAAATTTTGTATGAGGTGTTATGGAGCCAGGAACAGCAATAACCTGTCCTCTTTCCACATCATCTTTATCAATACCTCTTAAAAGTAAACCAACGTTATCTCCAGCTCTACCCTCATCAAGGAGTTTCCTGAACATTTCAACACCAGTACAAACTGATTTGGTAGTTTCACGAATACCAACAATTTCTACTTCATCGTTTACATTTACAATACCTTGTTCAATTCTTCCAGTAACAACTGTTCCTCTACCAGTAATTGAAAAGACGTCTTCAACTGGCATTAAGAAAGGCTTGTCTACTACTCTCACAGGCTCTTCTATATATGAATCAACCTGTTCCATTAATTGAAGAACAGCATTTACACCATCTTCTTTTCCTTCAAGAGCTGCTAACGCAGAACCTTTCACGACTGGAACATCATCTCCTGGGAAATCATACTCATTTAAAAGTTCTCTAACTTCCATTTCGACAAGGTCTAATAATTCATCGTCGTCTACTTGATCAACTTTGTTGAGGAAAACAGCAATTGCTGGTACACCAACTTGTCGCGCAAGTAGAACGTGCTCTCTTGTCTGCGGCATAGGTCCATCAGCTGCTGAAACCACAAGAATAGCTCCATCAACCTGGGCAGCACCAGTGATCATGTTTTTAACATAATCTGCGTGACCAGGCATATCTACGTGAGCATAGTGACGGTTTTCTGTCTCGTACTCAACGTGTGCTATCTGAATGGTGATTCCTCTTTCTTTTTCTTCTGGTGCTTTATCAATTTCATCGAAAGCAGTTGCCTCACCCGCACCAGCATCAGCCAAAACTTTTGTTATTGCGGCCGTCAATGTTGTTTTTCCATGGTCAATGTGGCCCATTGTACCAATGTTCACATGAGGCTTGCTTCGGTCAAATTTCTCTTTTGACATATTTTCTCCTTCTTTAAAAGTTTAAACTCTGAAACAAAGTTTAAACTTCAACCTCTACTCCACGAACACTTGCAGTTATCTCTTTTGTTATAGCGTCTGGGACGTCCTCATAACTATCAAACTGCATCGTGAATGTTGCACGGCCTTGTGTTCTGGAACGCAAATCTGTTGCGTAACCGAACATTTCTGATAATGGAACCTTTGCACTGACAACTTTTGCCGATCCTCTTTGTCCCATTTCAGCTATCTTTCCTCTTCTTGAAGAAAGATCTCCGACAACATCTCCCATAAAATCTTCAGGGGTTACTACTTCTACAGTCATAATAGGCTCCAGTAGTTTTACTCCAGCTTTTTTTGCTCCATCTTTTAACGCCATGGACCCTGCGATTTTAAAAGCCATTTCCGAAGAGTCAACATCATGATATGTCCCATCTTTTAGTGTTGCTCTCATATTTACAAGTGGATATCCAGCTAGAACACCCGATTCCATTGCAGCTTCAACTCCTGCATTTACTGATGGAATATACTCCTTTGGAATCCTTCCACTTTTAATTAAATCTACAAATTCATATCCATCTTCAATAGGTTCAAGTTCCATAATTACATGTCCATATTGACCTCGACCACCACTTTGTCTAATATATTTTGCCTCAATATCAGTCTTCTTTTTGAGTGCCTCTCTATATGCCACTTGAGGTTTACCAATATTTGCCTCTACTTTAAATTCCCTTTTTAGACGATCTACAAGAATATCAAGATGCAATTCTCCCATTCCTGAAATGATTGTTTGACCAGTCTCTTCATCAGAGTTAACTTTGAAGGTAGGGTCTTCTTCAGCTAACTTTTGTAAACCTTCTGACAACTTTTCTTCATCAGCTTTTGATTTTGGTTCGATTGCAACTGAGATAACAGGTTCAGGGAACGTCATTGATTCTAGTTGAATAGGGCTTCCTGAATCAGATAATGTATCTCCTGTTTTTGCATTTTTAAGACCAACTCCTGCAACAATATCCCCAGTAGAAATAAAATCTATGTCCTCTCTTGAGTTTGAATGCATTCTCAATATTCTTCCAAGTCTTTCGTCTTTGCCTGTTGTAGTATTAACAACTTTGTCACCTTTATTTAAGGTACCGGAATAAACCCTAAAATAAGTTAACTTTCCTACATGTGGATCACTTACAACCTTAAATGCAAGTGCAGAAAATGGTTCTTCGTCAGAATGCTCTCTGCTAATTTCATCTTCTTCTTTACCAGGTGTAAATCCTGATACTGGTTCTATATCTAGAGGTGAGGGAAGATAATCAACAACTGCATCCAATAGAAGTTGTACACCTTTGTTTTTAAAAGCACTACCTGCAAGAACTGGTACAAATAATCCTGAAAGAGTTCCTGTTCTAATTGCTTTTTTTATTTCAGCAACTGAAAGCTCTTCATCTCCAAGATATTTCTCAAGTACTTCATCATCAGCTTCAGCTACGACATCCAAAAGTTCTGCCCGTTTTGTATTTGCTTCTTCAAGTCGATCCTCTGGTATATCTGCAATATCCCATTCAGATCCGTCATCTTTTGTCCAGGTGTGTGCTTTCATTTCAACAAGATCAATTACTCCAACAAAATCTGCTTCAGATCCTATAGGAATTTGAAGAACAGCTGGTTTTGCTTCAAGTCTTTCGATGATTGACTGTACGTCATCATCAAAGTTTGCACCCGTTCTATCAAGTTTGTTGATAAAACAAATTCTTGGTACGTTATATTTGTCAGCTTGTCTCCAAACTGTCTCTGACTGTGGTTCAACTCCTGCAACACCATCAAATACAGCTACAGCACCATCTAATACTCTAAGAGACCTTTCAACCTCAACTGTAAAATCAACGTGACCGGGAGTATCAATAATATTAATTGTGTGGTCATTCCAGCTACATGTAGTAGCAGCAGATGTAATAGTTATTCCACGCTCTTGCTCTTGTTCCATCCAGTCCATAACAGCTGCTCCATCATGAACTTCACCAATCTTGTATGTTTTACCTGTGTAATACAAAATTCTCTCTGTTAAGGTAGTTTTTCCAGCGTCTATATGAGCCATAATTCCAATATTTCTTAGGTTTTTGAGATCTACTGTTCTAGTTGACATATTGTTACCACCTGTAATGAGCGAAAGCTCTGTTCGATTCAGCCATTTTATGTACATCTTCTTTTTTCTTGACTGCAGCTCCAGTATTGTTACTTGCATCCAAAAGTTCACGTCCTAATCTATCAGACATTGACTTTTCTCCTCTTTTTCGAGCAGCATCAACAATCCACCTT
>CACJXH010000032.1:0-4170 GCA_902597375.1 uncultured Candidatus Actinomarina sp.
TTTCTTCTAATTCTTGAGCTGTAAAAGGTAAACCTTCAACTTTATTGATTCCGACAGTATCGACAAGATAACGTGCACGTAAAAGTTTTGACAGTTGGCCAGTGTTTAATTCAGGGACAATGATGTTTTTAAATTGACTCAAAACTTCAGCTGTGTTGTCTGGGAAAGGATTGACGTGTGTGAAGTGTGCACTTGCTACCTTTACACCTTTTGAATTGAGTCTGTTTACAGCCTGTGTGATACCACCAAAAGTTGATCCCCAACCCAAAATGAGAGTATCTGATGATATGTCTCCATTTATTTCAAGTGGGTCAATATCATTTGCTATATTTTCAATTTTCCATGCTCTCATATCTGTCATGTATTGGTGATTTTCAGTGTCATAAGAAACATTTCCAGTTCCATCTTCTTTTTCTAATCCACCTACACGATGCTCTAATCCTGGTACTCCAGGAATAGCCCATGGTCGAGCATTAGTTTCGTAATCTCTAAAAAATGGTAAAAACCCATCTTCAGTGTTGTAAGTCGTGGTTAAATTTGTTCCCAATTCATCAAGGTTTTCAATCTCAGGTAGTTTCCAAGGCTCAGAACCTGTAGCAACATAGTTATCGGACAACAAAATAACAGGTGTCATATATTTAAGAGCAATACGTGTTGCCTCAAATGCTGCATAGAAAGCATGAGATGGGGATTTAGCTGCAACTACTGGTAAAGGAGCCTCTCCATGGCGTCCATACATTGCAAACATTAGATCAGATTGTTCTGGTTTTGTAGGTAGTCCCGTTGATGGCCCACCCCTTTGAACATTAACTACTACTAATGGTAATTCCGCAGACAGCGCTAAAGATATGGTTTCACTTTTTAAAGCAAGACCTGGTCCACTGGTTCCTGTAACTGCAAGCTTACCTGTAAAAGAAGCACCTACTGCTGCTGCAGCAGCTGCAATTTCATCTTCAGCTTGGAAAGTCAACACATTGAAATTTTTGTGTTTTGATAACTCATGCAATATATCTGATGCAGGAGTAATAGGATAACTTCCGTAAAACAGATCGAGATTAGCCTTTTTAGCTCCTGCAATAAGGCCCCAACTTAAACCAATGTTTCCGTTTATATTCGTATACTCTCCGGCTGGTAATGACGCCTTGTCTACTTTATAAGTATGGTGAAATGCCTCAACTGTAATGCCAAAGTTGTATCCAGTCTTGAGTGCTTTTATGTTTGCTTTTGCGACTTCAGGTAGATTTTTGAATTTCTCGTTTATCCAATTTTCAGTATCTTTTAGATCTCTGTTAAAAGTCCATGAAATTAAACCAAGAGCTATCATATTTTTAGAACGTAAAACTGCTCTTCCAGGCAAGTCAAATTCTTCTAAAGCCTCTTTTGTTAGTTTTTCCATTGGGACTTGAAAAATTCTATATCCATCAAGTTCCTCAGATTCTCTAGGATCTATCTCATAACCTGCTTTTTTAATATTTTTTTCATCAAAAGCATCTTCGTTTAATATCAACATTCCGTTTGGTGTTAAGTCTTGTAAGTGAGCTTTCAAAGCAGCAGGGTTCATAGCAACTAAAACATCCGGGGCATCTCCTGGTGTCAAAATATCAAAGTCAGCAATTTGAACTTGGAAGGAAGATACACCTGCAACTGTTCCTTGAGGAGCCCTAATTTCAGCAGGAAACGCTGGCAAAGTAGCAAGGTCGTTTCCAAATAAAGCAGAAGTGTCTGTGAATCTAGTACCAACTAATTGCATACCATCACCTGAATCACCAGCAAAACGAATGGTAACGGCTGGTATAGACTCAACAGTTTTATTTTCTATTCTTACTTCCTCTAAAGGTTCTTCTTCAACTAAAGGTTCTTCTTCAACTGTTTCTTCAACTTCAGCAACTGGCTCTTCAACAGGTTCTTCAACTACAGGTTCTTCTTCAACAGGTTCTTCTTCAACAGGTTCTTCAACTTCAGCAACTGGCTCTTCAACAGGTTCTTCAACTGGCTCTTCAACTTCATCAACTGGCTCTTCTTCAACTGTTTCTTCAACTTCAGCAACTGGTTCTTCTTCGACTACAGGTTCTTCAACTGGTTCTTCTTCAACAGGTTCTTCAACTTCAGCAACTGGTTCTTCTTCAACTACAGGTTCTTCAACTGGCTCTTCAACTTCAGCAACTGGCTCTTCTTCAACTACAGGTTGAGCTTCTCCCTTGATTTCAGCTAAAGCTTGTTCAACAGAAATACCTAAATGTTTAGCTCTTGCCTCAGCAGACCTAATCAATAGATATTCAGGTACGTTTAAAGGTTTTTCTTCACTCATAATTTAACTTTACCTGCCTAGTTTACTGCACGCGGGGATAATGTTATTTCATTTTTCTGTGGTGAAATACAGTTTGAAACAGTTTCACCATCACAACATTCAGCTTGGTTCAAACCAAACATAGGACATTGATTGTTGATACAAGCTCCATGACCATGAAGATAGGTCATTTCTCTTTTACACCAGGTACAAACTAAATTATTCATAACTCTTAAACTTATGATAGGGCCAGTAGAGGTATCTTAATTTCCAACAGTCCTCATTTTTAATTGGACCAATAGATGACGAATCACTAGAAGATTTTTCTCTATTATCTCCTAATACAAATAATTCATCTTCCTGCAATGTAATAGTTTCAAAAGAAGCTGACTTACCATTACCCCAACTATCGTTAATTGATTTTCCATCAACTTTTATCTCCCCATCTTCATTTGAAATAGTCTCACCTGGAAGTCCGATGACTCGTTTAATTATTTCAATATTTTTTGGAGCATATTCATAAATAACAATATCACCTCGATTTAATGGTTCTGCAACTTTTATAGCTAATACGTAATCGCCTTCATGTAATGATGGCTCCATACTTTCTTCTTTGATTTCATATGTTCTATAAGTTCCATCTTTATTATTTTTTAGAAATAAATAGACAGCGATGATAAGAAGGTTTCTAATATTTAATATCCGTGTAATGCTTTTAATCATATAGTTTTTTTGTTATTAAAATTAATAGTAGATTACTAAAGGAGATTTATGAAGTTATTTAAACCAACAAGAGTAGCTCATGCTCATTGTGATTTGCCATGCGGTGTCTATGATCCTGCACAAGCAAGAATCAATGCAGAGTCAGTTGTAAATGCCTCCAAAAAATATCAAGAATCTGATGATGCTGCATTCAAACAACGATGCATCACCATTAAAGAAGATATGGCTGAAGAGGTTAAGAAAGATCTATGGGTATTGTGGACAGATTATTTCAAGCCAGAACACCTTGAAAAATTTCCAAATGTTCATGATCTTTTCTGGAATGCAACAAAGAAAGCTGGAGAAGCAAAGAAAACAGAAGATCCTGCTGTAGGCGAGGAACTTCTAGGTTTGATTAATGAAATAGATGAGGTATTTCAAGCTACAAAGAGCTAATCAAATTTTTTAAAAAGGTGTCCAATATTTTCTAAAGGGGCACCTTTTTTTATGTCGTTTACTGACCAATTATTATTTGTATTTTTTTCAATTGCATTTTTTACAACCTCAGATGTTGTCGGCATAAAAGGAGTAAATAATGATGCACATGCATCTATTGCTGTAAGTGATGTGTGTAGTATTGCTGTTGCTCTGGCGTTGTCCTCTTTTATTATCTTCCATGGTTCTGTTTCATTAAGATAAGCATTTATTTTATTTACATATCCCATAACTGACTGAAGTGATGATTTGAGTTCGACCTTTTCGATTAATTCACTTGTCTTTTCAAAACAAACACTGGCTTCATCAATTATTTTTTTATCAATTTCATTTAACTCAAAATCAAAGTCTAATTTTTCAAAATTATTTATATATTGTGAAAAAACTCTTTGAACTAAATTTCCCCATGCCGCCACAAGTTCTTCGTTATTTCGTCTAATCATTTCATCTTCAGAGATTTCAGAATCATTTTGCTCTGGCAGGATACTGGCTAGAGCGTATCTTAATGAATCTGGATTCCATTCATCAAGATAATCGTTCAAAGTTTTTCCAACACCCCTACTTGCAGATGCCTTTTCACCTTTAATCAATATGTACTGGTTTGCCGGAACATTTGTTGGTAGGTTCAAATCACCATATGCAAGTA
This sequence comes from uncultured Candidatus Actinomarina sp., assembly GCA_902597375.1. Taxonomy (GTDB): domain Bacteria; phylum Actinomycetota; class Acidimicrobiia; order Actinomarinales; family Actinomarinaceae; genus Actinomarina. Next base: position 4,131 of record CACJXH010000032.1, read on the forward strand.
ACATGGCAGGCCATATTATTGCATGAAAAGGAACATTATC
>CACJXH010000033.1:0-3792 GCA_902597375.1 uncultured Candidatus Actinomarina sp.
AATAATAAAGATGTTTCAAGAAAAGGAGTTAAGTCTCGAAAAAAACTTAATTTGTCTTACATTCCTGAAAATAGGCTTGGTGTAGGATTAGCACCAGGTGTCTCTGTTTTAGACAATTCAATAGTTAGAGATTATTTCAAAACAAGACTGGGTCCACATCTCTCTAGATCTAAAACTGAAACTTATCTTGAAAGTTTAATTAAAAAATTTTCAATTAAAGCTCCAGATTCGAAGGCGGAAATATCAACTTTATCAGGTGGAAATATGCAGAAGTTATTGATGGGAAGAGAGTTGGTCAGTAATCCAGAAGTAATTATTGCTTCGCAACCAACGAGAGGTCTTGATGTAAATGCTGTAGAAGCTATTCATACCTTGCTCGTGGACCAAAGAGATAAGGGCTCAGCTATTTTGTTGATTTCAGAGGATCTTGATGAATTATTTAAATTAAGCAATCGTCTACATGTTATGTATGAAGGAAAAATTGTAAAATCATTCGACATTGACAATGCAGATATTAATAATGTTGGTCTTGCAATGGCAGGTGTAATTGAATAACTTTAAACTTTTTAAAAGACAAACAGTAAATGAACTATCAACTTTTTACTCTTTTTTAATAGGATTTATAATTGCCATAATTATTGGTTCGATAATATTACTTATACAGGACAAAAATCCAATAGATACTTTTTCATTAATGTTAAGACTCTCTGTGGGAAGTGTTAATAGCTTAAGCTCATCTTTAAATAAAGCGATTCCACTTATACTTGCTGGTCTGGGAATTTCTATTATTAATTCTGTCAAGTTATGGAATATTGGTGCAGAAGGCCAAATTTTCTTAGGGGCCATTGCAGTAAATTTTATTTACATAAATACTCAATTTAATAACTCCTCATTTCATATTCTCGTTTTGCTCCTTGCTGGTTTTGTTGGTGGATCAGTTTGCATATTGATACCAGCAATAACAAAAGTAGTTTTTGGCGTAAATGAAATTATTACGACACTATTAACAAACTATATAGTTTTTGGTGTGACAATTTTTCTTATTAATGGTCCATGGAAAGATCCTAAGTCTTTAAATTTTCCAGCTGCAGCATATGTCGGTGAGGAAGTATTTTTACCGACAGTAATTGGCAAGCTTAGTTTTGGATTTTTAATATGTATACTTTTTACTTTCGTAGCTCATTATCTCAAAAATAAATCTGTATTTGGTTTTGAAATGAGAATTGCAGGTGGGTCTGCAATGACTGCTATTTATGCAGGAATTAATGCAAAACAAAAAGCTTTTATTGCCATGTTGATTGGCGGAGGTTTTGCTGGACTTGCAGGTGCTATTGAATTGTTAAGCCAGACACACAGAGTCTCTACTGGAATTTCGCAAGGTTTTGGATATACGGCAATAATTGTTGCTGCAATTACTGGCATGAGACCACTTGGAATTTTCTTAGTTGGTTCTTTATTTGGTGCTCTCTCAATTGGTGGATCTGTAATACAAACAATTGGAGTAAGTACTTATATTGCAGATATAATTCAGGCTTCAACTCTTTTTGGTGCACTTATAATTCAATTTTTCTTTACTTATCAAATAAAGAGAGTAGAAAATGATTGATATTCAACTTATTGGACTTTTAAATGCAACATTGCAAGCAGCAACTTTGTTATTCATTGCTGCATTGGGAGAATTAATTACCGAAAAATCCGGAATACTCAACCTTGGAGTAGAAGGTATGATCTCAGTTGGTGCGGTAACTGGCTTCATGACAGCAATTAATACGGAAAATATATTCCTGGCAGTTTTAGTTGGTGTTTTGTCTTCCTCTATCTTTGCATCAATACATGCACTTGTTACTGTTGTTTTAAAACAAGACCAAACAGTCTCAGGATTGATTCTTACAATTTTAGGTTTAGCCCTCTCATCATTACTTGGGAAAAATTACGTCGGAAGAAAGCTTGTTACAAAATTAGAAAGTGTTAGCTCAATAACAGAACCTTCAAATATAATTGAGGTCTTAATCAGCCAAAATATAATCTTTTATTTAGCTGTTGTTTTAATGATATCTACATCCTTTGTATTAAAACGAACAATGTTTGGTAGAAGGCTTGAAGCTGTCGGGGAGGACTCTAAATCATCAGATTCAATGGGTTTAAAAGTTGCAAAAACACAATTTATCGCAACTTGTGTAGGAGGTGCATTTGCAGGACTTTCAGGTGTTTATCTCACACTAAGTTATGTTCCATATTGGACTGATAACATGACTTCAGGAAGAGGCTGGATTGCTTTAGCACTTGTTATATTTGGGGGTTGGAAGCCATATAGAACTGCTTTGGGTGCACTTTTGTTTGGATTTCTAGAAGCCTTGGTTCCAAGATTACAAACTTATGGTTTTGAATTAAGTCCTTACATAGTAAAAATAACTCCATACGTAATTACGATTTTGGTTTTAGTTATTCTTACAATCTATAAAGGAGGAAAGACAGGAGCACCTAGAAATATCGGAGTTCCATTTTTTCGAGAAAATAGATAATTAACCAAACGTATTCAACAAGTTTGGTAATATATATATAGCTTTAAACAATGTCAGCGAGCATTGAAAGGATAAAATGACAATAGATAAAATTCTATTCCGCCTCAGTAAAGAAATCATTGAATCAAACACAGATAATCCATACCTATTAGGCATACCAAAAAGAGGAGATCTTCTAGCTCAAAGGATATCTAATAATTTATTGAGCGAAAACTTTAAACACGACATAGGAAAAGTAGATTACTTACCGTTCAGAGATGATTTAGATAAGAATCCAAAAAAGAACAATCTTGCTATATCACCAAAAGATAGAGAAGTTATATTGATTGATGACGTTATTTATACCGGCAGAACATTAAGGGCATCTATTGAAGCTGTAATGTACTCTGGTCGACCTAAATCTATTTCACTTTTATGTTTAATTGACCGAGGACATAGAGAATTACCTATCACCCCTAAATTTGTAGGTAAAAATATACCAACTAATCAAAATGAGTATGTTTCCGTTTTTTTGAAAGAAATAGATAACGAAGACAAGGTCGAGGTTACATAGAAATGAAACATCTTTTAGATTTTCAAGATGTAAACAAAAATCATTTAGAAAATCTAATTGACAAAACTAGAAGTCTTGAAGTTAAACTAAAAAATCTCGGCTCTTTAGCTCTATTAAAGTTTGACGAACCTTCAACAAGAACGAGACTTTCTTTTGCAATAGCAGCAGATAAACTTGGAATTAAAACTTTTGAATCTTCAGATGTAGTATCGGCGAAACAAAAAGGGGAAATTCTTAAACATGAGATAGAGACATATGTTTCTATGGGTATTGAAGTTTTAGTATTAAGGACAAAAGAAAATAATATCGATGATTATCGAGAATTTAATAACATCAGTGTTATAAGTGCTGGTTTTGGAAATAAATCTCATCCAACTCAAGCATTGATAGATATATCTACACTATATAGCCTGAATAAAATCAATGAAAAACGTACCCCTGTAACTTATGTTGGGGACGTAAAACATTCAAGAGTTTTTGAATCTGGAAGACAGCTCCTAAATATATTAGGATTCAAAGTTGGTGTCTTTACAGATAAAAAACTATTACCCGACAATAAAAATGACCTTGAAATTTATCAATCATGGGATGAAGTATTTGAAAATTCTAACGCAATAGAACTTCTAAGAATACAGAAAGAAAGATTAGAAGACAATGAAGAACTAAGCTTTGACGAGTACATAAATAGTTATCAACTTACAAAAGAAGTTTTAAGTA
>CACJXH010000034.1:0-3172 GCA_902597375.1 uncultured Candidatus Actinomarina sp.
ACCCAACACCGGAGAAAATACAAACATTCCAAGAGTGTGATAACTTATTATTGTGCCAACTACTTGGATTGTTTCTCCTATATCTTGAATATGCAATGGGGTCGAAGCCATGATAATGACCATTACAAAGTGATTGATAACTAATAACCCTGTAAGTTGTTTTGCAGTTCTATCAAGTTTATTACTTGTGTCCTTTTTGTTCGTAGTAGCAGGCAATCTTAATGCACTGTCTTTTTTAGTAAGTCCTAACACTGATATGCCAGCAAGTAAAAAACCTAATGTTGCAATTAAGTAGGCAACAATTAATTCAGAGCCGAACATTTTTTCAAAAGTTGAAGAATATTGACCGACAAGCCTGGGCCCAAACACAGAACCAAAAACAGAAAACCATATTGCCAATGACAATGCTGTAGCCCTAAAATTTTCTTTAACTAAAAATGACGAAGCATATCTTGTTTGCAATGTTGCTGATTGACCAATACCTAAAATAAACGCACCCAAAAGAAGTAAATAAAATGAATTAATTAAAAGACTAATAAAACAAACAAGTCCACCTAAACCACCTGTAAAGAATGTATAAGTCAGTGCACTCATCCTAGAATATTTATTTTGAAGATATTCAAAAATTTGAGTTCCAACATACGCACCACCAACGCCCAATGCATTAGGAGCACCTACAAGATAGGGATTTGTAGTCACTTCTCTTACAGCCAATGCCGTTACAGTTATAGCCGCAATAAAGCCTATAGATGAAAAACCTACTGAGAATAATAAGTTATAAATTTTTTTAATCTCAGATGACATAGCAGAAGGATAATAACTAATTTGCTTAAATTAAAGTAGAAACCAACCCAAAGAATTATTAATATAATTATGTTTATTAATGCAAATTTTTAGGAGTATGTAAAACAATGTATAAAACAGCTGAAACCGTCTCTCCTGGACATCCGGATAAAATTGCTGATTTAATTTCAGACTACGTTTTGACTGAAGCCCTTTCAAACAATAGTAAATCAAGAGTTGCGGTAGAAACATTCTTAACTGGTACAACTTATGGTGGATTAGTTGTTGTTGGTGGAGAAATTAGTGATATTGCAAAAATAGATGATAAAGGTATTGAAAAAATAGTTAAAGATGCACTAGCAAAAACAATAAAGACAAGCTTTGAGGATTTTCAATTAGATAGTTTAAAAATTCAAAATGAATTAACTCCACAATCTGAGGAGATAAGATCTGCAGTTGAGGATGACGAGGACCTTGGAGCAGGAGATCAAGGCATTATGGTTGGCTATGCTACTAACGAAACTGAATCTTTTATGCCTCCAACCTTTGATATCAGTAGAAATATTCAGATGGCTCTTTGGGAAATTCAGAATAATGATGAAAAACTCGATTTAGATTCTAAAGTTCAGGTTACAACAGGTGGAGAAGAAACAAAAGTTGTTATATCCACACAGCATAAAAAAGATATAGATATTGATGAACTAAGAATCAACCTTGAAGATATGATAGCGAAATACGTTAATGGAAAATACCAGTTTGATCTTAACCCGTCTGGTTCATTTGTTAAAGGTGGCCCTGCTGGAGATACTGGACTGACAGGTAGAAAAATCGTTGTTGATGCATATGGACCAACTGTGCCCGTTGGTGGCGGTGCATTTTCTGGGAAAGACCCATCCAAAGTTGATCGTTCTGCAGCATATGCAGCTAGACATTTAGCAAAGAATATTGTTGCTCATAATTTGGCAGATAAATGTCAGATAAGAGTTGCCTATGCAATAGGTAAAGCAGAGCCCTATGAATTATCGGTTGATACATTTGGTTCTCAAAAAGAAAAAGATTCTGTCGTAAATGATTTTGTATCAAAGTTTGGCATGAAGCCTGGAGTAATTATTGAGCGATTAGATTTATTAAATGTAAATTATAGGGAAGATACATTGTTCTCTCATTTTGGACATGAGAACAGAAACTGGGAGAAAATCGAGGATATTTAAGATCATCTTACAATCCTTTTCTTTGCCGAAGTAGCTCAGTGGTAGAGCAGCTCACTCGTAATGAGCAGGCCGAGGGTTCAATTCCCTCCTTCGGCTCAAAATAAATCCAATATAAATTTATTTTTTTTTCATGATTGTGTAGTCTTTTAATGTGAAAAAGTTTTTGGCAATATTTTTTATTTTCTTATTTATTAACAGTCATGCATTGGCAATTCCTAATGACTCTTCAAGCTTTAAAGATGACCACGAACAAACTCCTATACCAGCAATTGTAATTGAAGAAGAGATAGAGGTTCCAGAAGATCCCCAATGGACATATAAGTTTCTAATTCCTACAAGTGTTGCTATTGCAACCCTTGTAATTATCGGCAATATAGTTCAATACTTTAGACAAGTTACAAAAAAGAGATATAAAGTAATAAAAAAGTAAACAAGTTTTTATGAATTCTTCAATTGAAAACATCGTTCAAAGTAATGTTGATGCATCTAAAAATCTTGTTATCGCTTTAAGTGGCGGTGTAGATAGTTCAGTCTTAGCTCATATTCTTTGTAAAATATCAAAAAACATAAGGCTTGTGTTTGTTCAGCACAACCAAGTGCACTCTAAAGATTTAGAAGCCTCAGCAAAAAAAATAGCAAAATCATTAAATTTAGATTTGGAAGTAATTCAGACTTCTTTGAAACCTAATTCATCTGAAACTGAAATGAGAGAAGAAAGATATAATCATCTTTTATCAAATTTAAAAAAAGATGAAGTCTTGCTCACAGGCCATAATTTATCGGACAAGGCAGAGACATTATTAATAAATTTATTTCGAGGTACAAGACTTGAAGGACTTAAATCAATCAATTCAGAAAATTCTTTATCAAGTAAGCCAATGATTAATATTTCAAAAAAAGAAATTTATGAATACGCCAACAAAAATGACATACCTTATTCCGAAGACCCCACAAATAAAGATAACAATATTGTTAGAAATTGGATTAGAAATTTTTTAATTCCTGAGATAAATAATAAATTTCCAGGCTCATTTGAATCAAAAGTAGATCAATTATCAAATGAGGTGGCATTTAGATCAAATTATGACAATGATAATTTGAAGTATATAAAAAAATCTGAGGGATATGTTGAGATACCAGCTTTATTTATAGACAATATGAGTTCAGAAAAACAATAT
>CACJXH010000035.1:0-2993 GCA_902597375.1 uncultured Candidatus Actinomarina sp.
TTGAAGGGAGTTTATGAAATTAAAAAAAGGCGACTCAATAAGTGAACTTACTTTACCTTCTGTAGATGGTTCAACTTTTAATCTAGAATCAATACAAGGTAAGAAAGCAATGATATCCTTTTACAGATATTCTTCGTGTCCCTTTTGCCATTTACGAATTAATGAGATTATCTCAAAAAAAAGTGAATTCGGCGAAAATTTTGTACCAATTGCAATATTTGACTGTGACTTTGATGATTTAGTTAAAAATTCAAAAAAACACGATGGTGAAATCACAATTTTATGTGATGATGATCGTATATATTTTGATAAGTTTGAAGTTCAAAACAGTTTCCTCAGATTTTTAGTTGGTATAACAATTAGAGTAGATCGCTTTTTTAAAGCTGTTTTTAAAGGATATAACCCTGCTTCAAACATGAGCGGTGCATTTTTAGGAATACCAGCAGACATACTTATCGATGAAAATGGGATTGTTGAAAAGGCATTTTATGGATCTCATACAGCTAGTCATATTCCTTTGAACGAAGTTGTTTTGTTCTCAAGAAGTTAGATTATTAATTATTGAATATTAAAGAATATTAACTTCTACTTTTATATACTGCGTAAAAACCAACAAGTATTGAGCTTATCAAGAAGTAACTCAAAGCAACAATCGTAATGATATTTAGCCCTAGTAATGATGCTACAGCTGCTGCTATAGGGAAATTTTGTAATGTACCCTCAGCAATGATTCCTTTTCTGTCTTCATCACTAATTTTTGTTATTTTTGATACAAGATTAATTCCTACAAATATTGCTAACAGATTTAAAACTACAAATATAAATGATGATTTAAAAATATCCACAAGAACATCATTTAATTCTATTGGTACACCTATAGCGAGAATTAATGTAACAACAGTAAAAATTTTTTTAATATTTGGTTGGGAGTTAGTTGCTTTCTCCGGGAAATAATATTTTATAACCATCCCAATAATTACAGGAATCAAAACAAGATAAAGTAACTCTATTAATAATTCTGTTGAGTCAATTTGTACTTGTACACCAACTTTATCATTAAATATAGAAGCAACATTTAGCCAAAAAGGTATAGTTGCAAACGCGATAAGTTGAGTCACAATTGTAAGTGATGTAGTTAGAGCAACATTGCCTTTCATTAATGATGAATACATTGAAGATATATGACCACCTGGTGCACACATTATTACAATTATTCCGATTGCTACTGATTGATTATCAATGAACAAACTTGTAACTATTCCGACAATTGGTAAAAGAGTAACTTGAATTAAAAGCCCTATAATTGAGCTTTTGGAATTTGTAATTAAATTTTTAAAACTTTCAATATCTAAATCAGTACCAACCCCAATCATTAGGAGTGGAATTAAATACGGTACTAAATCTAAAAAAATAGAATTAATTTCCATTTAATTAATATTATTAGAAAAATAATGAAATGTATTAAATGAAAACATAAATGGAAAAGAACAAAACTTACAGAGTATGTCTCGTTTCTATCGCAATGTCCAAAATGTAAAAGTAGAATAATTCTAAGGTATTAATGAAAAAAATAGCTTTTAAGATTTCTACATACATATCAATATTTTTGGTTCTTCCAATTTTAAAATTATTTGGTAAAAAATATTACGAAACAAACGTAGTCCCGAAGCTATTGACCGTTCTTTGTAATACAAAACCTAATCATTATCAAAGAAAAAAAGTTGTTCCATTAGCAACTGGTGATGTTGTTGAAATAGGTGTAGGTCCAGGATTAAATTTGCAATACTATAACTTCGAAAAGGTCAACAAAGTTATTGGAATAGATCCTTCAGATGAGCTAAACAAAATTGCCAAAAAAAATGCTGACAAAGTCAATTTAGATATTGAATTTAATTTATCCTCAGCTGAAAGTATTGATTTGCCAACATCCTCTGTTGATTCAGTAGTTTGTACTTTCTCATTGTGTTCTATTCCTGATCCAAACAAAGCTTTAAATGAAATTTTTAGGATTTTAAAACCAGGAGGTAAATACTTTTTCTGTGAACATGGAATTTCTCCAGATATGACCACGAGATTATTTCAGAATGTGACAAACATATTTTATCCAAAATTATCAGGAGGTTGTCATGCAAATAGAGATATACCAAAGTTAATAACTGATGCTGGATTAAATATTATTGAAAAAGACACAATGTACTTACCAGGATCTGTAAAGTTTCTTGGATACAATTACTGGGGTGTAGCTGTTCGCTAGATATTCTTTATTGATAAAATTGCATCAACGCATGCCTCGGGTTGATCTTCTTGTAAAAAATGTCCGGCATTTTCAATTGTTACATGAGGCATGTCCTTGCACCCAGGAATTAATTTGTAAAATGAATTTTCAACACCAGAAAATATTGGGTCCTTATCGCTAAATGCACATAAAAATGGTTTTTTCCATTCTCTTAATATTGTCCAGGCTTCTTTATTTGGTTCCGCACTTGGAGTTCTAGGCGTGCCAGGAACTAAGTTTGGGAATTGTCTAACCCCTTGTTTGTGATCATCATCTGGAAATGGAGCATTGTATGCAGCAAGGGCATTTTCATCTATTCCTTTTGTCGTCCCATTTCTTACCTGTCCGCCAACATGAAGGTCTGGTTTTATTTGTAAAAATTCACGAAACACGGCAAACCCTTCGCTCAAAGGAGCTTTGCCAGTTGGCAGTCCTGTATTTGCAGCAACAATTTTTTCAAATCTATCACCATACTTTGCCGGGTTCACCGTCAAATTCCTTAGGATTAGATGAGATCACCAAACTTGCCCAAAAAGATGTAGAAAATTTATATACTGCTGGGGTTGATGGAATTATTATCGAAAACTTTGGCGATGTACCTTTTGTAAAAAATGATATTTCAAAAAGAACTCTTGCTAGTTTTACTTCTGTTGTACAAAAGTTGGAAATAAATTCAGATTTAAAAGTTGGTATAAATGTTTTAAGAAATGATGGAATA
>CACJXH010000036.1:0-2905 GCA_902597375.1 uncultured Candidatus Actinomarina sp.
TAATTGTTTCAATTATTTTTTCACTATAAATTATTGGAACACCCTCTTCATCAAATTGGTTTAGTGTCTTTCCTATCTCTAATAATTTATCACTCTCTTCTTCAATATCATCAAGCCCTTCAGCTAAAGGAAATTGCTCAATAAAGTCTTTATTTTTAATTTCATCTATATGGGTTCCAATGCATTGAAGTTCAATCGCACGGTCTTGAGCAGCAATTTTATTTATGTATCTGTCAGCTGTTATGGATGTTCCATAGTTTCTTACAACCCAATTAGTTCCAACTCCATCAGGAGCACATGGATATCCACAATCAATTTCAGTGGGGGATCTGGAGTCTCGATGACTGTATAATTGCGAACCTGTTTCTAATGCTGCAAGGAGTGTAATTGGCTTAAATGCAGAGCCTGGATTTCTTTTTCCTTGAGTAGCTAAATTATATTGTTCTTCATCAAAAGGAATTCCTGATGCCATTACTTCAATTGCACCCGTAAAATTATTTAGTAGTGTTATTACCCCTGTCGGTTTTGGTTCATTTTCCTCTTCTGAATCCTCTTCAATTGAAGATGGAACCCATTTGTTAAGAATTGAGTTTGCATGCTCTTGCAATGCGAGGTTCACAGTTATATAAATTTTTAAACCACCTCCACCAGTACAACTTGTATCGTCAGACGGGCAACCAAAAAGTTTTTTCTTTCTATCTTCTTTTGTATCTCCTAAAAAGGCAAACTGAGGATTATTAAGTAATTGCCTTTTGACTTCCGCTGATACGTGCTCTGCATTGTTTTCAATATTATTTGGTTCTGATATGACCAAAGGGGCTAACCTTGCTGACCTGTGCTGAATATCAACAATGAAGTCTTCTTTAAGCATGATATCTAATACATCATTTCTTCTCTCAAGAACTCTGTCAGGATATTTTCTCGGATTGTAATATGCAGGACTTCGGATAATCACTTGAGGAAGCTACTAGAAGATCAATTAATACAGTTTTTGCTCAGTTGGCATCAGAAATTGGAGGGGAAAAACTCGCTAGTACGGCAAAAAGAATTGGTATTGATTCAGAACTTGAACCAGTAATTTCTTTAACTCTCGGTGCTGGAGCTGTTACACCTATTGAATTAGCTTCTGCATATTCTTCCTTTGCTACAAATGGAAAATTAGCACCACCATATTTAATAGAGAAAATTGAAGACTCAAATGGACAACTACTTTATAAACATATTGTCTCTACTAGAACAAGTATTCCAGATCCAGCAGCAGCTGCTGCAGTCAGAAAAACACTTGAGGTTGCAGCTCAAATTGGTACAGGTACAAGGGCAGTTTTAGACGATAGACCAATCGCCGGTAAAACAGGTACCCACCAAGGATTCAGAGAAGCATGGTTCATAGGATTCATTCCTCAATATACATCCTCAGTTTGGATTGGTTTTGCTGAGGAACAATTACCACTTACTGATGTAGAGATTAATGGTGAGCTCATTAAAAATGTTTCGGGAGGTAGAGTTCCCGCACCAATTTGGAAAGAATTTATGGAAGAAGTTGTTAAGGGTTTACCTATTCAAGAATGGCCTGAAGATCCTATCGATATAGATAGATATTATGAAATTCCTAAAATAGAAATTCCAGAATTAGTTGGATTAAACGTTCTTGATGCAGAGGAAATTGCTTTCTCTGGTTATATACTTCCAACAATAAATCTCATTGACTCAGAAGAAGCACCTGGATTAGTCCTAAAACAAAATGTTAAAAATTGTAATCGTGAGGAAGAATCCAATGATTCAGATGAAAATGATAATAACTCTGAAGAGGAAGACGATTGTATTGGAGTTGAAATGCCTGAGGGTACAGAAGTCATTCTTGAAGTATCAGGTAAAAAATTTACTGGAAATCTTCCGAATCTACCACCTTGTGAATATACAATCGATGAGGCAAAAAGTTTAGTTAAGGAATTTATGAGAGAGACAAATGTGATACTTTTTCTTAAAAATACATTTGAAGAAACGGACTTAGAAAATTGTGAAGGAAAAGTCATTGGAACTAATGTTGCTCAAGGTGGTACCGTATCTACTGGCGACACACTTTCATTTATTATTGGAAGTAAAAATGAAGACTAATCTAAATTTTTAAAAAATTCGTAAAGTGATAAAACTCCAAATCCAGTTGCACCTTTTCTATTATCTGATCGTGCTGGACCCGCTATGTCCAAATGTATCCAGTCATTTTCACCGATAAACTCTTTTAAAAGAAGAGCGGCAGTTATTGCTCCACCAAATCTCCCACCAGTATTTTTCATATCAGCTAAATCTGAATCAATTAGCTTTCTATATCCATCAAATAATGGAAGAGGGTGAAACTCTTCTTTTATGCTTTTGGCACATTCTATAAATTTCTTTTCTAAATCGTTGTTGTTTGAAAATGTAGCACCAATATCTAAACCTAATGCAACCACTGAGGCACCTGTTAAAGTCGCAATATCACAAATTAAATCTGGATTAGTTTCAGCTGCATAAGCTAAGGCATCAGACATAATTAGTCTTCCTTCAGCGTCAGTGTTCATAACCTCAATAGTCTTTCCATTTCTTGTCTTAAGTACATCACCAGGTCTTATCGCGGAACCGCTAACCATATTTTCTACAATCGGCGTATAAACAGTTAGTCCAATATCCTGATTTGTTCTAGCTACTATATTTATAACGCCCCAAGCACTTGCTGCACCAGACATATCAGTTTTCATTGTTTCCATACCAGCAGGACTCTTCAATGAATATCCTCCTGTATCGAAAAGAACACCTTTTCCAATTAGTGATACTTGGTATTTTGCTTTCGGATTATATTTACCAACAAGAAAATAGGGAGGTCTATCAGACCCTTTTCCAACACCTAAAACACCACCAAAATTGTTTT
>CACJXH010000037.1:0-2834 GCA_902597375.1 uncultured Candidatus Actinomarina sp.
ATAGAAATTGACTATAAATATGAAAAAAAAATTAAATGTTCTTGTTTTTGGTTCAAATGGGATGGTTGGATCAACACTTTTGAAAGTTTTAAACAAATCTAATAAAGTTGATAAAGTAACAGGATCAAATCGTAAAGATACAAACCTATTTGATTTTGAAGCAACTAAAAACAAAATTCAAACATTGGAACCAGACATAATAATTAATGCTGCTGCAAGGGTTGGAGGTATTATTGCTAACAACACTCAGCGCACAGAATTTATCATGGAGAATTTGAAAATAAACATGAACATACTGGAATCATCTATACCTTATCCAAACTTAAAGATTATAAACTTAGGGAGTAGTTGTATTTATCCACTCAATGCAAAAAATCCAATAAGCGAAGATTCGTTTATGACAGGGACTCTTGAACCAACAAATTCACCGTATGCGTTAGCCAAAATTACAGCAATTGAAATTGGAAGGAGTATCTCATCACAATATGGCCATAGTATCTTAAACTTAATGCCAACTAACTTATACGGACCAAATGATTACTTTTCAAAAGAAAACAGTCATGTTATACCTGGGTTATTTTACAGGATGCATAATGCAAAACTTTCAAATGATAAATTATTTGAAGTTTGGGGAAGTGGCAATCCATTAAGAGAGTTCCTTCATGTTGAAGATTTAGCATATTCTATTGAATTTTTACTTGATAAAAATTTAGATATTGATTTATTAAATGTTGGAAGTGGTTATGAAATTTCAATTAGAGACTTATCAGAAAAAATAAAAACAATAACAGGATTCAAAGGAGACATACTTTTTGATAAAAGCAGGCCTGACGGTAATCCTAGGAAACTTCTTGATAGTAGCAAAATTAATTCACTTGGTTGGGAGTCTAAAATTAGTTTAGACCAGGGCTTAATGAATACCTACAGTTGGTTTAATAAAAACTATTCAACAATAAGAGTTTAACTCTTAAATTATTGGATACTCCCAAGTAGGTTGGATTAATTTATTCTCTATTAGAACTTTTTCTCTTTCTGCTAAAAGAGTGTCTTCCTCAACCATTAGTTTCACCAACTCATTTATATCTGTTTTTGGCTCCCATCCGAGTTCACTTTTTGCCTTAGATGCATCACCTAATAAATATTCAACTTCGTTAGGTCTCATATATTTTTCAGAAGTTTCCACGTAGTTTTTGTAATCTAAATCATAATATTGGAAAGCTAATTCTAAGAACTCCCGAACTGTTATTGAATTTCCTGTGGCGAGCACCCAGTCATCTGGCATATCGTGCTGAAGCATCATCCACATTCCCTCAATATAATCACCTGCAAAACCCCAGTCACGCGAAGCTTCTAAGTTTCCAAGTGTAAGTTTAGATTGGAGACCTTTATGAATTCTTCCTACAGCTCTAGTAATTTTTCTTGTGACAAATGTCTCACCACGAAATGGGGATTCATGATTAAATAGTATCCCATTTACACAAAACATATCGTAGGATTCTCTGTAGATTTTTGATAAATTGTGACTAAATACTTTTGCAGCTGCATAAGGGCTTTTAGGATCAAACAACGATGTTTCATTTAAAAGTTCTTTTTTTGTTCCTCCATACATTTCTGATGATGATGCTTGATAGAACTTAATATTTTTATCAATGTTTCTTATGGCTTCAAGTAATGAAAGTGTTCCTACAGTTGCAGTTTGTGTGCTATAAATTGGGTTTTTAAAAGACACTGATACATGTGATTGTGCGGCTAGATTGTAAATCTCCTCTGGCTCAATTTTATTTATTAATGAATAGAGAGATGAAGAATCTATTAAATCTGAATAATAAAGATTGAGCTTTCCTTCGTTTTGATATTTAGAGATTAACCCGTCTATTCTTGATGTATTAATTGAAGATGATCGTCTAACGGTACCATGTATTTCATAACCTTTTTCAATTAAGAATTTTGTGAGATAATATCCATCTTGACCAGTTATACCTGTGATTAAGGCTTTTTTCATAACATTATATTAGTTGTTAACATGATAATAGTTGAGCAAATATTCATTAGTTTCTATTACTTAATATAAATCCAAGACTCGTAAAGTAAATTAACGGAAATTGAACACCATCCATAGAAATATCAAGTAACGAAACAAATAAAAGAGGCCCAATAAAAGATAAAATGTTTAAATTATGGTTGTTTCTTCGCCAAATATTAAATAACGAAATGTGTAATAGTAAAAATAGGAAAAACTGTATCAATCCTCCTCTTGAAATGATGGTCACAAAATAATTGTGAACATGCTCATTTAATCCATCTCTTCCCAGTCTTCCGGGAGCAGTTGGATCGAGCATTTGAGGTAAAATTTCAATATATCCATATCCTGTAAAAAGTTTATTCTCCTTATACATATCAGTTAAAACATCTTGCCAAATATCTAGCCTCCATGATGTAGTTGCATCCCATGAGTCAAGATACCCATATTCATTTATATAAAATGAAAAAAAAGCTTTAGTAGTATCTTTGTATCTAGTGATCTCCTCAACATTTTCTACTACTGTTTGTGTTGAGATTGTTTCTGGTTTAATTTCTACACCAGTCATTCTGTAAGTTGATAAAGAAAAAAGAATTATTGATGAAAGAAAATATACTATGGTTTTCTTCTTTTCTTTAATTAAATAGTCTTTTTGGTAATACACTTCTAGCAACATAAAAATTAAAATCCCCACAAAAGAACCCCTACTTAACTTCATCAGAACAGGTAGAAAAATTGAACAGAAACAAAATAAGTATATTACTTCATATTTTTTTCCTACTTTTGAGATTTTTACAAAATAATAAGATGAAAT
>CACJXH010000038.1:0-2693 GCA_902597375.1 uncultured Candidatus Actinomarina sp.
TTTGTTTTTTTTATATAGATTTAGAGCGGCAATATTGTCACTTTGGGTATTAAGTTTCATATTTATAAATTTTTTTTCAACAGCAAAACTAATTACACAATTAAGTAAATTATTTCCAAGACCCGATCCTTGAGAGCTCTTTACTATTCCTATTCGTTGAAGATAAGTAAACTTTCTAGTCTCTCCTAAAATTGCATAACCATCAAGGTTATTTTCGCCTCCACTTTTAAATAAATAATTGTTGTTACAGCTTTTCATAGTTTCCTCAAGACTTGATTTAGAATTTTTCCAATAATCTTCAAATATTTTATGATCTAATTCAAGCAAATATTCTATATCTTTATTTTCAAGTTTTTTAATTTCTATATGTTTATTGTCACTCGGATATCTGTGGTTTGAATTTCTAAGGTTTAATACACAAACATTTAATTTATGATTAATGGTCCATCCTGATTTAATCCAGGGTTTAATTGAATTTTCATTTACCATTGACGAACTAAAACTAATGTTTGAATTTTTTGATATTTTTAATATTTTTTTTAAAAGACCCTCTCCTCCATAAATTTTCTGGAACAATATATCATTAACAAATTCATTAATACTTCTTGTATAAAATATTCCGTTGTAAAAGTAATGAATCTTTTTATTTTCTGTTGAATACATATTTTAAAATTTTTTTATCTTCTTCATATGCTAATAATTTATAGGCCTCTTCAAAGGGAACAATGGCAATCTCCTCTATTTCATCATCAGGCTCTTTTGAAAAACTTTCAACAACATTCATTTCATAAAACCAGACAGTTTTTTTAACTGGTTCACCATCTTTTTTTATCTCATAACGGGATTCTGCAATAGGTTTATTTCCGACAGCAGAAACTTTAAAACCAGTTTCTTCATAAACCTCTCTTTCTGCAGCTTTTATTGGTGTTTCTTGATCATCTAAATGACCTTTTGGATAGCCCCAAAATCCAGAATCGTAATCACCCACATATTCTTCACTTAATCTATTTTTTACCAGTAGTATCTTGTTTTCAATTAAAACGATGCCACCAGCTGCAAAATCAACTTTTGAATTCATACTTTATTGTTACCCTAAAATTCTTCTAAGCTAACAATATGGTACCAAGAAGTCTTTCAGATTTAATTGACAATAATAGATATTTAAAATCTCTATCAAACCTTTACGAATCAAGTGGATATGATTTTTATCTTGTTGGGGGTGCTGTAAGAGATGGTATTTTAAACATTCCTACAAAAGATTTTGATTTCACAACTAATGCATCACCAGAAGAATCTATAAAAATACTGAATGATGAAGGGTATAAAACTACAGAAGTGGGGAGAGCATTTGGAACCATTGAGTTACAACTTAAAGAAAGTTCAATTCACATAACAACTTATAGGAAGGATATATATGAAAATTCTTCAAGAAACCCATCTATACAATCAGTACCAGATTTAAATTCAGACCTTTCTAGAAGAGATTTCACAATTAATTCGATAGCTTATTCGATTAACAAAAACGAACTTCTTGATCCATTTTTCGGACTTAAAGATTTAGCTCAAGGAATAATTAAAACTCCTGATGACCCAGTTATTTCATTTTCAGACGACCCTCTTAGAATGTTAAGGCTATGCAGGTTCATAAGCACTCATGGATTTTCACCTGATAACGATACCTATACAGCAATTAGAAACAATACCGAAAGAATCAAAATAGTATCAGTTGAAAGAGTCAGAGATGAAATTACTAAACTCTTACTCGGCAAAGACGCTCCAATGGGTATCCGCGCTTTAGTTGAAAGCGGTTTAAGTTTGCATATCATTCCAGAAATAAATGAACTTAAAATGGAAGTTGATCCAAAACACCACCACAAAGATGTTTACGAACACTCATTAGAAGTTTTAGATGGGGTACCACCAAAATTCACACTAAGAATGGGAGCACTTCTGCATGATATTGCCAAACCAAATACTAAAGGTATAGAAAATGGCAAAGTTCACTTCAGACACCACGAAGTAGTTGGTGCAAGAATGACAAAAAAAATATTAAAACGATTGAAGTATGACAATAAAACAATTGAAGATGTAGCACAGCTTGTAGAACAGAGCGCGCGCCCACATACTTTTAAGATGGGATGGACAGATTCTGCAGTAAGAAGATATATTGTTGACGCCGGTCATATGCTTGATGATTTAAATGCACTAGTTAGAGCAGACGTCACAACTAAAAACAAACAAAAAAAACAAGATATATATAAAACACTTGATGATATGGAACAAAGAATTAAAGAAGTTAAGGAAAAAGAAGAACTTGATAAATTAAGGCCTCCCGTGAATGGAAATGAAATTATGAAAATTTTAAAAATTGAACCAGGCCCAACCCTAGGAAAAATAATGGAGTCTTTGTATGAACAAAGAATTAATGAAGGTGAAGTTTCAAAAGACGAAGCAATTAAATTAGCCAAGGAAGTTTACAAAAAACTTTAGTTGTATAAATATTCAAAATAATGTATATTTATACAAATGTCAAAATCAACCATACAACGACAAAAATTAATTGCTGATTTAATTGAAGAAGGAAAAATTACTTCCCAGAATCAATTAAAGGGAATCTTAAAAAATAGTGGTATCTCAATTACGCAAGCCACTCTATCTAGAGACCTTGCGGAAATTGGCGCAAGTAAAAAAAG
>CACJXH010000039.1:0-2430 GCA_902597375.1 uncultured Candidatus Actinomarina sp.
CCTGAATTTGATGGTACGCCTGGATTAATTTCAATGACGGCCGCAATAACTGGTGAGACTTCTGGAATAAATATGTCGGCTTATGAAAGCAAAGAGGCTAGTGATGCAGTTGCCGAAAAAGTTCAAGCAACTTTAGCTGAAGCTGCTTCTTTCATGGCGGCACCACCAGTAATTTATGAAGGTGAAGCTGTTTTTGGAAAAGTGTATCAAAACATCAGCAAAGATGAGAAAAAGCCAGGTTATATGAGGCTTGTAGTTGGTGTTGCCAAAGAGACAGATGCTGTCTTAAATTTCTTAAAAGAAAAAGTGGAACCTATTTATGAAGATTCAGACGGACTTCAAATAACTGGTGCATTATTTGATGGTAATAGTGCTATCAGTTGGAATATATGGGATACACAAGAAGCTATGGACAATGCTGTAGAAAAATTACAAGGGGCACTTGATAGTGAGTCAGAAAGTGATTTATTTGATGGTACTACGATTGCCTACATGGGTCCTGTATACGCTGGTAAATTATTTGTCGATTTCAAAGAGGGTGAAACTCCAAATTAATTTTGATTAAAAAGAGTCTTCTAACGGGAACTTTTTTTTGTAAAATATTAAATATATGAGTTAACTAGGAGGAAGTTTGCTAACTACAAAAGAAGCACAACTTGGAAGTTTAATGGCAAGAATTGCAGCTATGGGAACTATTGTTCAATTTGCAATATTTGCATTGCTTATAGGGCCTGATCAGGTTGGATACAGTGAGCAATATGGAGGAATAGTTAATATTGTTGGGTTTGTACAAAGCTTTGCATTATTATTTACAATTTCTCTAACACAAAAGCTTTTTGGTGATAATAATCCTTATTTTAGAATTGTGAGCGCAATTACATTTGTTGCAGCAGTTGTACAATTGACAGGTTCATTAGCACCAACAGCTAATGCTAATAATGTATTTGAGACTGTTCTCAACGCTAATCAAGTATCAGAAATAGCAAATGTAGGACAACTTGCTACATTCATATTATTTGGTATCTGGGCATTATGTTTATTGAGTGCTGATGAAAATAATATGGTTCCGTCATGGGGTAAAATTTCCGGACAAGCTGCAGCCTACTTGGTAATTGCTGTCAGTATTGGCAATTTGTTTGGATTAGTCCCACAAGGAGCTGCTGTTCCAATATTTATATTGGGTGGCGTAATTTTATTTCCTGTGTTTACATTTGGAATAGGTGTAGCTTTTAGTTCATCTAACAATTAAAAATAAAAAAGGATCAGCAAGCTGGTCCTTTTTTATACTTACTTATATTTAAAATTTCTATACTTACGTATTATGAAAAATTTAAAATTTATTTTTCTACTACTATTATTTTCATGCATAAGTTTAGGAACATCAAACATGTCACAAAATACTGAAAAAGCTTATTTTGCCGGTGGATGTTTTTGGTGCATGGAACCACCATTTGAAGTACTTGATGGTGTACTTGAAGCAACCTCTGGATATATGGGTGGAGAGATAGAGAATCCAACTTATGAACAGGTTAGTATGGGTAATACTGGTCATGCAGAAGTTGTTGAGATAGAGTATGACCCAAATATTATTACATATAGTGAGCTCCTAGAAGTTTTTTGGAGAAACATAGACCCTACAGCATTAAATTATCAATTTGCAGATGTTGGATCACAATACAGAACAGAAATATTTACGGTAGGTCCAGAACAAATGGAAGAAGCACTTAGATCTAAAGATGAGTTAGAAAAGTCAAACAAATTTAATAAACCCATTGTTACTGCTATTACAGAAGCTCCTGTTTTTTATATTGCGGAGGAATATCATCAAGACTTTTATAAGAAACAAAGTGCTCGATACAAAATATATGCAGAAGCAAGTGGAAGAAAAGGATTCTTAGAAGATACATGGGGAGACGAGTAACTTATCGATGAACAAAAAGATATGTGTCATTGGAAGTTCAAATATAGATCAATTTTCTTACATCTCTGAATTTCCTTCAAGTGGAGAAACCTTGATAGGTGATTCGTTTGAAACTGGATTTGGTGGCAAAGGAGCAAATCAAGCAGTAATGGCTGGTCTATTAGGTGCTGATGTCTACATGATCTCTTGCTTAGGAAATGATATTTTTGGGGATTCAACAATCAATAATTTCATTGAGAACAATGTAAATGTTGATCATATTCAAAGAGTAAAAGTGTCAAGTGGTGTAGCTCCAATATGGGTAAATGCTAGGGGTGAAAATAAAATCATTGTTATTCCTGGAGCAAACAATGAAATTGACCCAAATAAAGCAATAGCCTCTCTTCAAGAAATAGAAAATGTATCTTATCTTATCGGACAAGCTGAAATTCCAATGGATGTGAATCATGATGTATTTGATTATGCAAAACAAAATAACATAACTACAGTTTTTAATCCAGCTCCTGGAA
>CACJXH010000040.1:0-2306 GCA_902597375.1 uncultured Candidatus Actinomarina sp.
GCTCTTGAAAATTCTTTTTGTTGCAAAGGTTCAGGAGCAGTCACATTCACAGCACCATCGATATTTTCATTTTCTAAACAAAATACGAATGCTTCCGCCATGTCATAAACAGATACCCAAGAAAAATATTGCTTACCATCTCCAATTGGGCCGGACAAATTTAATTTTGATATAAGTGTAAATATTTGTGTTGCGATATTTCCCTTCCCTAGAACAATTCCAGCTCTACACTTCATTACTCTTACACCCATCTTTTCAATTTCATATAATGGTTCTTCCCAGCATTCTTCTGCTACCATTTGTAAAAATTGACCTCGATTAAAAGAGGTTTCTTCGGTAACTATCTCATCTCCGTGATCTCCATAAATATCATTTCCAGATGCAGTGATAAATATTTTTGGATATTTTTCACAAGATTTGTATGTATCCACAAAAAGATCAGATGACCACTTCCTGGACCAATAAATTCTTGATTTTCTTTCTTTAGACCAACGACCACCTGCAAATGGGAGGAAGCCTAATATATCTTGTGGAGCTATACTTTCTCCAGCTAAATGGATTATTGCATCAAGTTCTTGAAATTTGTCTTTATCTATTTCCTTCTTTGCTGGGCTCCAATAAATTTCATCATCATTCTTAACTTCTCTTCTTACAAATCTTTTAACTTCATGACCAGAATCCTTTAAAATTTTTATTGTTTTTTTACCAATAAAACCAGAGGCACCTGTGACCCCAACTATCATTCTTCCTCATCTCCATAAAAAAGAAAGAAATCTTCGATTAGCTTTTCAAAGTCTGTAACTGCAGTTCCCATGTTTTTTGTAAAATTGATAGTAACGACATTCGATTGAATAAATATATTTTCAATATCATTTGAGAATTGAAATAGTTTCATTGCTAGTTGTGCACTAATTTCATTTGTTAATGAAGCGTGGGCTATATTGTGATAAGTTTCACCGTCTTGTCCTGATAACGATCTGTTTAAATCGAATATGACATTTTTTCCAAATTGAGTTGTTTTTAATTCAATTTTCTGACCCATTAAAATTCACCAATCTTCATTACTCTAATAAGGTTAGTTGCTGCCTCTTTATTTGGAGGTGTACCAGCGACAATAACTACTTTATCATTTTTTAAAAAATTCATCTCTTCAGTTAACCATTGGTTTGCAATCGCAAACATCTCATCAGTAGTTTCCAATCTCTCTATCTTTATTTGTTCTACTCCCCATATCAAATTGAGTTGATTAAAAGTCTTTTCAACAGTTGTAAATGTAAAAATTGGAGCGTCTGGTCGATGATTTGAAATCAACAATGCTGTTTTACCAGTTTCAGTAAAAGCTACGATTGCCTTTGCATTAGAATCATTTGCTACTTGTACTGCAGCTTTTGAAAGAGAATTTGTTAGTTCGTCAGAAGTCAATATGTCTTTAGATGAAGTTATTTTTGTACCAGAAACACTATCTACCTCACTACAAATCTTTGCCATGGCACCGACAACTTCAATTGGATTTTCACCGATTGAGGTTTCCGCTGACAACATTACAGCATCAGTTCCATCGAGTATTGCATTTGTAATATCCGAAACCTCTGCTCTTGTAGGCCGATGAGAAGAAATCATAGAGGTTAACATTTCAGTAGCTGTAATTGTAATTTTTCCCTGTAAATTTGTTTCATTTAATATCTCTTTTTGAACGAGCGGAATTCTCTCAAGAGGAAGTTGTACACCTAAATCACCCCTTGCTACCATTACTCCATCTGACTCTTGAATAATTGATTTTAGATTTTTTACTGCAGACTTAAGTTCAATTTTTGCTATTACTTTTGTATCATCATCAATGTATTTCTTAACATTTATAATATCTTCTGCGTTTCGAACAAAAGAAACAGCAACAAAATCAACCCCAAGTTGATTGCCAAACTCTAAATCTTCAATATCTTTTTTTGTTAAAGTTGAAACTGATAAATTAGAATCTGGGAAAGCGACCCCTTGATTTGACCTTAATTCTCCACCAATTTCTACATCAGCAAGAACTTTATTTTTTTCTTTTTTTGTAACTCTTAAGGACAATTTTCCATCATCAATTAATATTCGTTCACCTTCACTCACATCTTCAAATAACTGCTCATAATTTATAACGATATTTTCATTATTTTTCTTGGAATCTTCATTGAATATTTCAATTTCAGCTCCTTGAGTTAGATCAAATGATTGTTCCAAATGGCCTGTTCTTATTTTTGGACCTTGAATATCTTGCATTATTGCAATCTTTTTATTTGATGATCTAGCCCAATCTACTATTTCTT
>CACJXH010000041.1:0-2027 GCA_902597375.1 uncultured Candidatus Actinomarina sp.
AAAAGATCGTATCTAAAGTTGAGAATAGATTGATAGAAAACAATTCTGAAAATATTGAAGAATTAATTGAAAAAGAATCTTTAGAAATTTTAAGAAAAAGAGGCGATACGATAATTGCACGAACAAAACATGGTTTTATTTGTGCAAATGCAGGAATAGATAAATCAAACATAAAAAAAGGTTCTGTTTTACTATTGCCTGAAGATCCAGATAAAACATCTAGAGATATACAAAAGAAAATTGAATACAACACGAATAAAAAAGTCAGCGTGATCATATCTGATACTTTTGGAAGAGCATGGAGAAAAGGTCAAACTAATGTTGCTATAGGTTCATCTGGAATTGAACCTTTGGAAAGCTATATCGGTGAAAAAGATGCTTTCGATAATGAACTTTTTGCCACTGAAATTGCAATTATTGACGAACTAGCTGGTGCTGCAGAATTAGTTATGAAAAAAAGTGACAATATACCTGTAGCAATCATAAGAGGTGTAGATTATAAATCCTCAGATTTGGGAGTTGGAGAATTAATAAGAAAAGAAGACGAAGATTTCTTTCTTTAAAAAATTTTTATGAATTCTTAAACCAATCTACTAATTCTTCAATACCTTTTTTTAAATCATACTCTGGTTCCCAATCCAAACTTTTCTTCGCTTTGTTGTTATTTAAAACACTCCTCAGCAATTCTCCGTCTCTCTGTGGTTTGTAATCAGGTTCTCCTTCCCATGAAGTTTTTGTTGCGATTAGTGACACCAACTCATTTACAGATGTTTCAACACCTGTTCCTATATTTAAAAATAAATCATTATCATTTTCAGATGATTTAATTAATGCACTCACAACATCCGCAACATATATATAATCTCTTGTTTGGTTTCCATCACCATAAATTATTGGTTTTTCATTATTTAGCATTTTTCCAGTAAATATTGACATTACTCCTGCTTCTCCGTGGGGATCTTGACGTGGACCATAAACATTTGATAAATTCAAAATTGAGTATGACATTTTTTCATTTTCTAACATCAATTTTATAAAGTCATTAAGCTTTTTTTTTGCTACACCATAAGGAGAAACTGGTTCACCTGCAAAGTCTTCTTCAGAAGTTGGAATTATATTAGGTTCGCCAAATATTGTTCCTCCAGAAGAGCTAAAAACAAACTTCTTACAATCTGTACTTATCAGTGTTTGTATTAATTTAATAGGCTGTAAAAGATTATGTTCAAAATCTAGTAATGGATCTTCTACAGAAATTACAACTGAAGATTGTGCTGCTAAATGAAAACAAATTTCAGGATTAAATTTTTCAATTTCTTTTATTGATTCATGAGAACCAAGGTCATCATAGATTACTTCTATGTTTTCTAATCTGTGTAAATTTGTTTTTTTTCCTGTCAATAAATTATCAATAACTAAAACTCTTACATTGTTTTTCAGTAATTCCTCTACTAAATGTGACCCAATAAATCCAGCTCCACCTGTTACTAATGCTTTTTTATATTTCATGATTTAAAAATTTCGTCATTTATAACTGCCTTATCTTCAATTATCGCTTCACTGCAGATTATTGAATTATTAACTTGAACATTGTTTCCAATGGAACTTGAACCTAATATAACGCTATTCTCTATCACCGTGTCTTTTCCGATAGTCGCTGATTCAGAAATCCAATTAGTTTTATTTTCTGTATGAGCATATATATATGATTCTCTTGTTCCTACATCTAACATATTTCCATTTACACTAAAACAATCCAATAAATTGTTTTTCGCTAATTCAGGAAATACATTTTTCTCAAAAGAACAGGGTACTTCTAAATTGTTTTTGATTTCTTTGATATCTTTTTTGTGAAAACAATATACACCTAGGCTTATATTGTTTCCATATTTCATGTCTTTTGGCTTCTCAATAAAGTTTATTATTTTTGTACCTTCCAACTCAAGCACGCCATATCTTGATGGATCTTCAACGGGTATTGAACAGATAGTAGAATTTTTTGAACTATTTGCAACTTCTAGAAACGATTC